>NZ_JBEZFD010000067.1:0-1034 GCF_040649235.1 Spirillospora sp. NPDC049024 | reverse complement strand
ACGGTGGCGCAGGCGCTGGTGCGTTTCCTGGCGGTGCAGTACAGCGAGCGTGATGGGGAGCGGCGGCGGTTCTTTGCCGGGTGTTTCGGGATTTTCGGGCACGGCAATGTGGCGGGGATGGGTCAGGCGCTGCTGGAGCACGGTGATGGGTTGCCGTACTACATGGCGCGTAACGAGCAGGCGATGGTGCATTCGGCGGCGGGGTTCGCGCGGATGAGCGACCGGTTGTCGACGTTGGCGTGCACGACGTCGATCGGGCCGGGTGCGACGAACATGGTGACGGGTGCGGCGCTGGCGACCGTCAACCGGCTGCCGGTGCTGCTGCTGCCCGGGGATGTGTTCGCCACGCGTCCGGCCAATCCGGTGTTGCAGGAGTTGGAGGATGCGCGGTCGTTCGATGTGTCGGTGAACGACTGCTTGAGGCCGGTGTCGAAGTTCTGGGATCGGATCAATCGGGCGGAGCAGTTGCCGGGGGCGTTGCTGGCGGGGATGCGGGTGCTGACCGATCCGGCCGAGACCGGTGCGGTGACGTTGGCGCTGCCGCAGGACGTGCAGGCCGAGGCCTATGACTGGCCGGAGGAGTTGTTCGCGGAGCGGGTGTGGCGGATCGCGCGTCCGGTGCCCGAGCCGGCCGCTCTTGAGGAGGCGGCGGCGCTGGTGCGGGCGGCGGAGCGTCCGCTGATCGTGGCGGGGGGCGGGGTGATCTACTCCGGTGCGACGCGGGAGTTGCGGGCGTTGGCCGAGCGGACGGGTGTGCCGGTGGCCGAGACGCAGGCGGGCAAGGGCGCGCTGGCGTGGGACCACGCGTGTTCGGTGGGCGCGGTGGGCGCGACGGGGACCGCGGCGGCCAACGCGCTGGCGCGCCAGGCCGATGTGGTGGTGGGGATCGGGACCCGCTACAGCGACTTCACCACCGCCTCCCACAGCCTGTTCGCCCACCCGGCCGTGAAGTTCGTCAACATCAACGTCGCGCGGTCGGACGCGGTCAAGCTCGCGGGCTGCGCCGTCGTGGCCGACGCCCGGGAGGGCATCCG
>NZ_JBEZFD010000066.1:0-1086 GCF_040649235.1 Spirillospora sp. NPDC049024 | reverse complement strand
CCTGCCCTCAACCGGTGGAAGCAATTCCGCTGGTCAGTAGCTCGGCGAACACTTCCTTGGGCTTCTTGAATCCGAAGATAGCGCGGGGTCGGTTGTTGAGTTCGTCTGCGACGGCCTGGAGGTAGTCCGGGTCGCCTGTGATCGTGGTGCCTTTGGGGAAGTACTCCCGTAGCCAGCGGTTGGTGTTCTCGTTGGTGCCGCGCTCCCAGGGGGAGTGCGGGTGGGCGAAGTACACCGGCAGGCGGGCTTTGAGGGTGATCGCGGCGTGGTTGGCCATCTCCGACCCGCAGTCCCAGGTCAGCGACCGGCGCACCACGTCCGGCAAGCCCTGGACCTGGTCGATGACGGCCTCGGACACGGTGGCGGCGTCGCGTCCGGCTAGCGGTACCAGGACCACGAACCGCGAGACGCGCTCGACCAGCGTGGCCACCGCGGTCCTGCCGTCCTTGCCGACGACCAGGTCGCCTTCCCAGTGTCCGGGGACCCGCCGATCGGCGGCGTCGGCGGGCCGCTCGTCGATCCAGCGGATTCCGCTGATCCGCGGCGCCCGCGGGGCGCGGCCGTGGGCGGGCCGGCGGCGGGTGCGGCCCGAGCGCAGCGCCAGGCACTGCCGGGCCAGCTCCCCCTTGGGCAGTGCGTAGATCCAGCCGTAGATCGCCTCGTGGGACACGCGTACATGCTGGTCGGCGGGATGGTCGATCGGCAACCGCCCGGCGATCTGCTGCGGCGACCAGCCCTGCTTGAGCAGCTCGACCACCACCAGCCGCAGGTAGGCGTCGGCGTCCATCCGGCGGGTCTTGGGCCGTCGTCGCGCCCGCTGCGCCGTCCGGTCGGCCCGCGCGGCCCGGTATCGGCTCCGCCCGCCGTGCCGGGCGATCTCCCGCGACACGATGCTCGGGCACCGTCCGATCCGTTCCGCGATGATCTGGTTCCGCACTCCCTCCGCGATTCCCCGGGAAATCTCCTCCCGGTCCTGCAATGTCAGCATTTGACGAACCAGCCCCACGGCAGCTCCCCCCGACGATCAACTCGCCGAGCAGGACTACACCACCGCTAGATCAATTGCTACGACCGGTTGAGGGCAGG
>NZ_JBEZFD010000065.1:0-1126 GCF_040649235.1 Spirillospora sp. NPDC049024 | reverse complement strand
TGAGCTTCCCCCGGTTCCACGGACACCTCATCTGAGTTGACCTTGATCAACTTGGGAAAGAAGTGTCTCGTGCCACCACCTCACCCGCCCGAGTTCCGGCGTCGCGCCGTCGAGCTGGCCCGGACCGGCGACAAGTCGGTCACCGCGCTGGCCAAGAGTCTGGGTATCAGCCAGTCGTGCCTGCGCAACTGGATCCGCCGGGACGACATCGAAGAGGGTCACCTCGACGGCCTGAGCGCCGGCGAGCACAAAGAGCTGGTCGAGCTGCGCCGAAAGGCCCGGCAACTGGAGTTGGAGAACGAGATTCTCAAGCGGGCGGCGGCCTACTTCGCCCGCGAGAACGTGCTCCCAAAATAAGGTACTCGCTGGTCCGTGAACTTGCCGAGAACGACATCCCCGTCGCGGTGGCCTGTCGAGTGTTAGGAGTTTCCCGGTCCGGTTACAGCGACTGGCTCGGCAGACCCGCCTCGATTCGGGAGCAACGCAACACCGAGCTGGTGAAAATGATCAGAGAAATCCATGAGGAGTCACGCCAGAGTTACGGCTCGCCGCGGGTGCACGCCGAGTTGACGCTGGGACGGGGCGAGCGGGTGAGCCGCAAACGGGTCGAGCGGCTGATGCGCGAAGCCGGGATTCAGGGGATCTACCGGCGCAAGGGGCACCGGAACCTGGTCAACGAGCCGACCGAGGAGGACCTGGTGAAGCGGGCCTTCGACGTCCAGGCGCCCGACGTGCTGTGGGTCACCGACATCACCGAGCATCCGACCGGCGAGGGGAAGCTGTACTGCGCGGCCGTGCTGGACTGCTTCTCCCGCCGCATCATCGGTCATTCCATCGACATCCGCCAGACCACCAAACTCGTGGTCGATGCGATGGCTGCCGCGGTCGCGCGTAGAAAGCCCGCCAAGGACACCACGATTCTGCACTCAGACCATGGGACGCAGTTCACGTCCTGGACGTTCGGGAAGCGGCTCCGGGCCGCCGGTCTCCTCGGCTCGATGGGCACGGTCGGCGACTGCTACGACAATGCCATGATGGAGTCGTTCTGGGGATCGATGCAGCTCGAACTACTCGACACCAGGAAATGGCAAACAAGAGCCGAGCTCGCAGCCGCGGTGTTTGAATG
>NZ_JBEZFD010000064.1:0-1310 GCF_040649235.1 Spirillospora sp. NPDC049024 | reverse complement strand
GCGCGGACGTGCCGATCGTGCAGCAGGGCGCAGGACGCCTGCATGTGCAGGGCGTCGACGAGGCGGTCGTTGTGGACGAACCGGGCGTGGACGGTTCTGGTCTTGCCCGACTGGCGGGTGATCGGAGACGTTCCGGCGTAGTTCTTGCGGGCCTTCGCTGAGGCGTAGCGTCCGTCGGCGTCTCCGAATTCGGCGAGCACCCGGGCACCGAGAACGGTTCCCAGGCCGGGCTGGGACAGGATGATCTCAGCGTCCGGGTGCCGGCCAAAATGCGCCTCGACCTGCCCTTCCAGGGCGGTGATCTCGGCGTTCAGGGTGGTGATGACCGCGACCAGCGACCTGACCGTGGCCGCATAGGCGCTGGTGACGATCTCGCCCTGCCCCAGGTGCTCGGCGCGCAGGACCTGCTGGATCGCGGCGGTTTTGGCGTCGATGTCTCGGCGGCCGGTGAGCGCTGCGGCGATCTGCCCGGCCGTGAGCTTGGCGGCCGCGGCAGGGGCGGGGGCCTTGGCCAGCAGCCGCAGCACCGCCGGCGAGGTCAGGCCGAGAGGCTTGTAGGCCTCCAGCGCGGCGGGGAAGTACTCGCGCAGCGCCGACCGCAGCCGCAGCATGTGCCGGGTGCGCTCCCACACCATGCTCTGATGCGCCCGGGTGACGACCTTGACCGCCTCGGCGACCTCGGAGTCGCCGGCGACTTCGCGCAGCTGCCGGTGGCGGGTGCGCAGCATGTCGGCCAGCGCGTGCGCGTCGCCCTTGTCGCTCTTGGCCCCCGAGGACCCCAGGATCTCCCGGTGCCGGGCGGCCTGCTTGGGATCCACCGCGAACACCCGGTACCCGGCCGCCACCAGCGCCCGCACCCACGGACCCCGGTCGGTCTCGATGCACACACCCACATCGCACGGCTCGGCGTCGGCGGCCACGAACCGGCCGACCAGGTCGTGGAACCGCGACATCCCGGCCATCCCCTCGGGCAGCCGAGCCCGCTTGAGGACCCTCCCCTCTGAGTCCTGGACCTCCACGTCATGATGGTCCTCGGCCCAGTCATCTCCGACGAACAGCACACCGGCCTCCACACTCGACGACCCAGATCAGCAGCCCGCAGGGGACGGTCGGCGACCTAACGGACCAGTGCTCACGCCACCGATCGGCGGGCACGACATCCCATCAGCGATCAACAGCCCCTGACCACCGGAGAGGGCACGATCTGACCCCAGGACTCACAGGTCCAGGTGATAAAAGTGCTCACTCACCAGCGGCTACCAGGCACCGAGTCTGCCAGCGGCGGCCGACCCGGTAGCTCCCATTAGGTG
>NZ_JBEZFD010000063.1:0-1311 GCF_040649235.1 Spirillospora sp. NPDC049024 | reverse complement strand
CACCTAATGGGAGCTACCGGGTCGGCCGCCGCTGGCAGACTCGGTGCCTGGTAGCCGCTGGTGAGTGAGCACTTTTATCACCTGGACCTTGGAGTCCTGGGGTCAGATCGTGCCCTCGCCGGTGGTCAGGGGCTGTTGATCGCTGATGGGATGTCGTGCCCTCGAGGGTTGGGGTGAGCACTGGTCCATTAGGTCGCCGACGCGCTCCTGCGGGCTGCTTGTGCCCCCGTTGTCGAGGTTGGAGGTCTGCGTGCTGTTCGTCGGGGATGACTGGGCTGAGGATCATCACGACATCGAGGTCCAGGACGAGGCCGGCAAGGTGGTCAAGCGGGCCCGGCTGGCCGAGGGCATGGCCGGGATCGCCCGGTTCCACGACCTGGTCGGCCGGTTCGTCGCCGACGACGCCGAGCCTTCGGAGGTGCTGGTGTGCATCGAGGTCGATCGGGGTCCGTGGGTGCGGGCGCTGGTCGCGGCCGGGTACCGGGTGTTCGGCGTCGATCCCAAGCAGGCGGCCCGGCACCGGGAGATCCTGGGCAGCTCGGGGGCCAAGAGCGACAGGGGTGACGCCCATGGCCTGGCCGACATGATCCGCACCCGTCGTCACCAGTTGCGCGAGGTCGCCGCCGACTCCGAGATCGCCGAGGCGGTCAAGGTCGTCACCAGGGCGCATCAGACACTGATCTGGGAACGGACCCGCCACATGCTCCGCCTTCGGGTGGCGTTGCGGGACTACTTCCCCGCTGCTCTGGCCGCCTACAAGCCCTTGGACCTCACCAGCGACGCGGTGCTGAGGCTGCTGGTCAAGGCGCCCACGCCCGAGGCCGCGGCGAAGCTGACGATCTCCCAGATCGCGGCCTGCCTGAAGGGCCGCCGCGACATCGAGGGCAAAGCCACGGCGATCCAGGACGTCCTGCGCGCCGAGTACCTCGGGCAAGCACCGTTGGTCACGACCGCCTACGCTGCCACGGTGAGGTCGCTGGTCGCGATCGTCACCGTCCTCAACAGCGAGATCAAGTCCCTCGAGGGCGAGGTCGAGGCGCATTTTGGCCGGCACCCGGACGCTGAGATCATCCTCTCCCAGCCCGGAGTGGGCGTGATCCTCGGTGCCCGGGTGCTCGCCGAGTTCGGAGACGCCCAAGGCCGCTACGCCTCAGCGAAGGCACGCAAGAACTACGCCGGAACGTCTCCGATCACCCGCCAGTCGGGCAAGATGCGCACCGTCCACGCCCGGTTCGTCCACAACGACCGCCTCGTCGACGCCCTGCACATGCAGGCGTCCTGCGCCCTGCTGCACGATCGGCACGTCCGCGC
>NZ_JBEZFD010000062.1:0-1399 GCF_040649235.1 Spirillospora sp. NPDC049024 | reverse complement strand
GGGTCTGTCCAGTTAACGGTGTAACTCGATCTTGCGGGGTCTAGTTGCGGGCGGCGGCCAGGCGGCCTTCGAAGGTGATCTCGAAGGCGTTGAGGGCGGCCTTCCAGCGGGAGATCCAGCGTTTGCGGCCGGTGCCTTTGGGGTCCATGCTCATGACCGCGAGGTAGACGCACTTGAGTGCGGCCTGCTCGTTGGGGAAGTGGCCGCGGGCCTTGACCGCGCGGCGGATGCGGGCGTTCACCGATTCGATGGCGTTGGTGGAGCACACGACCTTGCGGATCTCGGGGTCGAACTGCAAGAACGGGACGAACTCGGCCCAGGCGTTCTCCCACAGCCTGACGATCGCCGGGTACTTGGCGCCCCAGACCTCGGCGAACTCCAGCCACCGCTCCATGGCCGCTGATTCGGTGGGTGCGGTGTAGACCGGCTTGAGCGCACGCGCGATGGCGTCCCAGTCCTGGCGGGCGGCGTAACGGAAGGAGTTGCGCAGCAGGTGCACGATGCAGGTCTGCACCAGCGCCTGCGGCCACACGTGCGCGACCGCGTCCGGCAGCCCGGTCAGCCCGTCGCAGACCACCATGCAGGCGTCGGCGACCCCGCGGTTCTTCAGTTCGGTGAGCACGTGCAGCCAGTACTTCGCGCCCTCACCACCACCGTCGCCGGCCCACAGCCCCAGGATGTCGCGGGTGCCGTCCACCGTCACCGCCAACGCGACATAGATGGGGCGGTTGGCGACCTGCCCGTCGCGGATCTTCACCTGGACGGCATCCAGGAAGACCACCGGATAGACCGGGTCCAGCGGCCGGTTCTGCCATTCGACCATGCCGTCGATGACCTTGTCGGTGATGGTGGAGATGGTCTGCTTGGACACCGACGCGCCATACACCTCGGCCAGGTGCGCCGAGATCTCGCCGTGGGTCAGGCCCTTGGCGCTCAGCGACAGCACCATCTCGTCCACCCCGGTCAGCCGCCGCTGCCGCTTGCGCACGATCTTCGGCTCGAAGCTGGCGTCCCGGTCGCGGGGCACCTGGATCTCCACCGGCCCGACCTCGGTGGTCACCGTCTTGGAGCGGTGCCCATTGCGGGAGTTCCCGCCGCCCTCGCCGCCGGCCCGCTCATGCCGGTCATAGCCCAGGTGGTCGGCGATCTCGCCCTCCAGCGCCGACTCCAGCACCTGCTTGGTCAGCTGGGCCAGCAGCCCGCCCTCACCGGTCAACTCCAAGCCCTGCTCACGGGCCTGCGCGACCAGCTGCCCGACCAGGTCCTGATCGACCCGGCCCGCGCCCTTGCTCTTGGAGGGCTTGTCGGCCTTGGCCACCGCGCCGTCCGCCTTCACTTCAGTTCTCGTCACCAGGTGTCACTCCTTGATCAGGAGTTACACCGAAAACCGTACAGTCCC
>NZ_JBEZFD010000061.1:0-1470 GCF_040649235.1 Spirillospora sp. NPDC049024 | reverse complement strand
TCAGTGACAGCGGCAACCAGGTTGTTTTCTGGGAACCACACAGGGACGCGAACAACTCACACAGCGACTCACTTTGAACGTTCAGTGTGTTCAAGCCACTCGGCCTATTAGTACCGGTCGACTCCACACGTTACCGCGCTTCCATCTCCGGCCTATCAACCCGGTCGTCTACCGGGGGCCTTACACCCACAAAGGGGTGGGAGAACTCATCTCGAGGAAGGCTTCCCGCTTAGATGCTTTCAGCGGTTATCCCGACCGAACGTAGCCAACCAGCCGTGCCCCTGGCGGGACAACTGGCACACCAGAGGTTCGTCCGTCCCGGTCCTCTCGTACTAGGGACAGACCCTCACAATTCTCCTACGCGCACAGCGGATAGGGACCGAACTGTCTCGCGACGTTCTAAACCCAGCTCGCGTGCCGCTTTAATGGGCGAACAGCCCAACCCTTGGGACCTACTCCAGCCCCAGGATGCGACGAGCCGACATCGAGGTGCCAAACCATCCCGTCGATATGGACTCTTGGGGAAGATCAGCCTGTTATCCCCGGGGTACCTTTTAGCCGTTGAGCGACACCACTTCCACACGTAGGTGCCGGATCACTAGGCCCTGCTTTCGCACCTGCTCGACACGTCCGTCTCACAGTCAAGCTCCCTTGTGCCCTTGCACTCGCCACCTGATTGCCAACCAGGCTGAGGGAACCTTTGGGCGCCTCCGTTACATTTTGGGAGGCAACCGCCCCAGTTAAACTACCCACCAGGCACTGTCCCCCACCCGGATACACGGGTGCGGGTTAGACGCTCAAAACGACCAGAGTGGTATTTCACCAATGACTCCACCCAAACTGGCGTCTGGGCTTCACAGTCTCCCACCTATCCTACACAAGACGCTCCAAGCGCCAATGCCAAGCTGTAGTGAAGGTCCCGGGGTCTTTCCGTCCTGCTGCGCGAAACGAGCATCTTTACTCGTACTGCAATTTCGCCGGGCCTGTGGTTGAGACAGCGGGGAAGTCGTTACGCCATTCGTGCAGGTCGGAACTTACCCGACAAGGAATTTCGCTACCTTAGGATGGTTATAGTTACCACCGCCGTTTACCGGCGCTTAGATTCTCAGCTTCGACCCCCAAAGAGATCTAACCGGTCCTCTTAACGTTCCGGCACCGGGCAGGCGTCAGTCCGTATACAGCGTCTTACGACTTCGCACGGACCTGTGTTTTTAGTAAACAGTCGCTTCCCCCTGGCCTCTGCGACCCCACCCAGCTCAGACAGCAAGTGCCATCACCAGGCAAGGCCCCCCTTCTCCCAAAGTTACGGGGGCAATTTGCCGAGTTCCTTAACCACAGTTCACCCGATCGCCTTGGTATTCTCTACCTGACCACCTGAGTCGGTTTAGGGTACGGGCCGCCGGTACACTCGCTAGAGGCTTTTCTCGGCAGCATGGGATCACTCACTTCACCTAAAACGGCTCGGCATCA
>NZ_JBEZFD010000060.1:0-1543 GCF_040649235.1 Spirillospora sp. NPDC049024 | reverse complement strand
TGGCCCTTCACCGTCGCGGTCGCCACTGTCGCCGACACCGAGCCGCCCGGGTCGGTGTCCCCGGCCGCCGGCGACACCGACACCGAGAAGTCGTTCTCCGCGGGGGCCTCGTTCTCGACGTAGAGCAGCTTGTTCGGAGAGCCGGTGCGCGGGTCGGTGACGACGCCGGACGTGGCGTCGGCGACCATCTTGTCCCGCACCTGCCGCGGCGTGAACGACGGGTTCGCCGCCGTGATCAGCGCGGCGACGCCGGCCGCGTGCGGGGAGGCCATGGAGGTGCCGCTGATCGTGTTGGTGGCGGTATCGCCGGTGTACCAGGCCGAGGTGATCCCGACACCGGGGGCGAACAGGTCCAGGCAGTCCCCGTAGTTGGAGAAGCTCGCGCGCCGGTCGGTCTTGTCGGTGGCCCCGATGGTGATCGCGTCGGGGGTGCTGGCCGGGGACGTCCCGCACGCGTTGGAGTTCTCGTTGCCCGCGGCCACCGCGAAGCTGACCCCGTCGTTGATCGCGGCGGTGACCGCGTCGTTGACCGACTGCATGGTGCCGCCGCCGATGCTCATGTTCGCCACGGCCATCTCACCGGCATCGTGGTCGGCGGTGACCCAGTCGATGCCCGCGATCACGGTGTTCCACGCCCCGCTCCCGCCGCAGTTCATGATCCGCACACCGACGATCGTCGCGCCCTTGGCGATTCCGTAGGCGTTGCCCGCGATGGTGCCCGCCACGTGCGTCCCGTGCCCGTTGCAGTCATTCGTGTCGTTGTCGTTGTCCACGAAGTCGCGCCCGGACACCGCCCGGCCTCCGAAGTCGGAGTGCGTGGCCCGCACACCGGTGTCCAGCACGTACGCCCGGACGCCGGCTCCGTTGTCGGGGTAGCTGTAGGAGTCGTTCAGCGGCAGCGCCCGCTGGTCTACTCGGTCCAGTCCCCACGACGGGGTCGGCGATTGGGTGCCTTCCAGCCGGACGGTGTGGTCTTGCTCCACGTAGGCGACCGCGGGGTTGGCGGCCAGCCGCCGGGCCTCGGTCTCGTTCATGGCGGCGGCGAAGCCGCGCAGCGCGGTGCGGTAGGTGCGCTTGACCTTGGCGCCGTGCTCGGCGGCCAGGCTCGCCGCCCGGCTCCCGACATCGGAGGTCGTGACCGCGTCGGGCTTGAAGACGACGATGTACGAGCCGGCGATCGCCGTCGGGCCGCCCGCAGCGCGGATCTCGCCCGTCCGCGGGGCGGCGCCGGCAACGGACGGTGTCAGGGCCATCGCCAGCGTGGCCGCGGCTGCGGCCACGCCGGCGCGGCCGTAACGCCGGCGCCGTGCATGCTTGTGCATGCGGTTCTCCTTTCAGGGCCCCGCCGCGGGGGGTTGTTGATCCGAGCGCGTCCGAGGCGGGGGATCGGGTGCGCCCTTCGACAGCCCTCACCCACCGGCGCTGGAGACGCGCCGGGGGGAGGCTGTGGTCAGGGGGTGTTGTAGGCGAGGGTGTAGGTGCCGTTGCCGGTGTAGGCGTGGATGCGGTAGCGGTAGTAGCCGCTGGTGCCGTTGTAGGTGAG
>NZ_JBEZFD010000058.1:0-2234 GCF_040649235.1 Spirillospora sp. NPDC049024 | reverse complement strand
TGTCGACGACGCGTGAATACTGACCCCCAGGCGACGGCCGAAATCTGACCCCCCACTGTCACTGTGGAGGGTGATCAAGGTGGAGGACTGGGCTGAGATCCGCCGGTTGCACCGGGCGGAGGGCATGCCGATCAAGGCGATCGCCCGGCGGATGGGCATCTCGAAGAACACCGTCAAGCGGGCGCTGGCGGCCGATGAGCCGCCCAAGTACCGGCGGGCGGGGAAGGGCTCGATCGTGGACGCGGCCGAGCCGGTGATCCGCGAGTTGTTGGCGGAGTTCCCGGACATGCCCGCGACGGTGATTGCCGAGCGGATCGGGTGGGAGCGGTCGATGACGGTGCTCAAGGACCGCATCCGACAGTTGCGGCCGCAGTACCGGCCGGCCGATCCGGCGTCGCGGACGGCGTATCAGCCCGGTGAGCTGGCGCAATGCGATCTGTGGTTCCCGCCGGCGAAGGTGCTGGTGGGTGCCGGGCAGCAGACCAGCCCGCCGGTGCTGGTGATGGTGTCGGGGTATTCGCGGTGGATGCTGGCGCGGATGCTGCCCTCGCGGGCGGCCGGGGACCTGTTCGCCGGGATGTGGGCGCTGCTGGGCATGCTGGGCGCGGCGCCCAAGGCGCTGGTGTGGGACAACGAGGGCGCGATCGGGCAGTGGCGGGCAGGGGGTCCGGTCCTGACCGCCGAGGCCAACGCGTTCCGCGGCACCCTGGGCATCAAGATCGTGCAGTGCCGCCCCGCCGATCCCGAAGCCAAGGGCCTGGTCGAGCGGGCGAACGAGTATCTGGAGACCTCGTTCATGCCGGGCCGGTCGTTCACCGGCCCGGGCGACTTCAACGCCCAGCTGGACCACTGGCTGGCGCATCGCGCCAACGTCCGTCACCACCGGCGGATCGAGTGCCGGCCCGCCGATCGGATCGTCACCGACATGGCGGCGATGGTGCCGCTGCCGCCGGTCGCGCCGGTGGTCGGCTGGCGCACTTCGACCCGGCTGGCCCGCGACCATTACGTCCGGATCGCCTCCAACGACTACTCGGTGCACCCATCGGTGATCGGGCGGCTGGTCGAGGTCGTCGCCGACCTGCAGGAGGTGAGGGTCACCTGCGGCGGGCAGCAGGTCGCCGCGCACCCGCGCTGCTGGGCGGTCCACCAGACCATCACCGACCCCGCGCACGCCCAGGCGGCCGCGGCGATGCGGCGGCTGCGGCTGCAGACCACCCGCCCGCCGGCCGGCACCGAGGTCGAGCAGCGGCGGCTGAGCGACTACGACGCCCTCCTGGGAGTCCAGGACATCGGTGCCGCCGGCATCGAGGGGGTGGCGTGATGGCACCCCGCACCAAGGCCACCACCACCAAAGCCGCCGCAGCGGGAGCTGCGAGGAGCACTGGCGGCCGCAATGTCGAGGCCGAGCTGGCCTACCTCACCCGGGTGCTCAAGGCGCCGTCGCTGCACGCCGCCGCCGCTCGTCTGGCCGAACGCGCCCGGGAGGAGTCCTGGACGCACGAGGAGTTCCTGGCCGCCTGCCTGCAACGCGAGGTCGCCGCCCGCGAGGCCCACGGCGGCGAGGCCCGCATCCGCGCCGCCCGCTTCCCCGCCCGCAAAGCCCTGGAGGACTTCGACTTCGACCACCAGCGCTCGGCCAAACGCGAGGTCATCGCCCACCTGGGCACTCTGGACTTCGTTGCCGCCCGCGAGAACGTGGTGTTCCTGGGCCCGCCGGGAACTGGCAAGACCCATCTGTCGATCGGGCTGGGCATCCGCGCCTGCCAGGCCGGACACCGCGTCGCCTTCGCCACCGCCGCCGGGTGGGTCTCGCGGCTGGCCGACGCGCACGCCGCCGGACGGCTGCAAGACGAACTGACCCGGCTCGCCCGCGTCCCGGTCCTGATCGTCGACGAGGTCGGCTACATCCCCTTCGAGGCCGAGGCCGCCAACCTGTTCTTCCAGCTCGTCTCGTCCCGTTACGAGCGCGCCTCGCTGATCGTGACCAGCAACAAGCCGTTCGGCCGCTGGGGCGAGGTGTTCGGCGACGACGTCGTCGCCGCAGCCATGATCGACCGCCTCGTCCACCACGCCGAGGTCATCAGCCTGAAGGGAGACAGCTACCGCCTGAAGAACCGCGACCTGGGCCGCGTCCCCGCGGCCAACACCACCAACGACCAGCAGTAACGACCAACAACATCAGGGGGTCAACTTTCAGACGTCGCCAGGGGGTCAGAATTCGGCCGTCGTTGACA
>NZ_JBEZFD010000057.1:0-2376 GCF_040649235.1 Spirillospora sp. NPDC049024 | reverse complement strand
TGGCGCCACCATGGCGGCCGGATTCCGGGGAATCCACGATCAGGAGATAGCTCGCCGCTATTGCTCGCCGGGTAACTTGCTGCCACCAGCTTTCCCACTGTTGTGGGGATTGCGGTGGCTGCTCTGCGGTCAGCAGATAGTCCCCGCACATCGGGCACATGGCGTTCTGCTCGTCCAGTAGCCTGATGGTGTACCGATCGAGCGGCGGCTTACTCCGTCTGCGGCGGTGAGCCCAATACTCGGCCAGGAAAGGATCGTCCGGAGACGCCCATCCTCTAACCATGACGTGCCGCTTAATTTCCGTCCACCGAAACATAACCAAGTAGGCGCCGGACTCGAGATCCCCGAACACCCACCTGTCGTTACGGAACTTGTTGAACTGGCCATAGTACCTGGGGATAATCCATGACTTTGGCTTATTCTGATGACTGTGTGTAGCCCACTTGTAGGTGAGTCTCCACACGTGCGTGTCGAGATCTTCGAAAACCTTCGACGACACCACCGGTCGGTAATACGCCGCCCACCCCCGGATCACAGGATTCAGGGCGGCGATCACTGCTTTCGCGTTTGCGCCGCGCAGTCGACGCATTTCAAACGCGAGTCTCGACCTGATCCGCTGTACAGCCGCCTTACTAGGCTTGATCAGAAGTTTGGAGCCATACCGGCGGACGTTGAAGCCGAGAAAGTCAAAACCCTCGGCCACATGAACAATGCGGGTCTTATCCTCGTTGAAGGACAGGCCCCGACCGCCCAGCCATCTCGCCAGTCGCTCCTTGATCAGTACGGCCTGGCGGCGGGTGTGACAGAGCACCACCAGGTCGTCCGCGTATCTGACCAGTACCGGAGAATCCGGATAACTTCGTCCCGCCTTGGGACCGGTAGTTCTGTACCTGGCTCCAGCGACCGTTTCCAGACCGTGTAACGCGACGTTCAACAGTAGCGGGCTGATGACCCCGCCCTGCGGAGTTCCTTCCTCGGTGGGGGCGAACCCGCGTCCCGCCTCGAACACTCCTGCCTGGAGCCACTCACGCACCATCTCCCGAGCGGGAAACAGGCCGATAGCCTCCATCAGCGTTTCGTGGTCGATGCGGTCGAACGCCGCAGCCAAATCCGCATCGAGCACCCATAGCCGTGCTGCGGTCTTGCTTTTGCACGTCTCATAGATGGCCTCGATCGCGTCATGGCACCCTCGGCCCGGCCGAAACCCGTATGACTTGGCCTCGAACCGGGCCTCCCATTCGGGCTCCAGTGCGTTCCGGACTCGCGCTTGATGACAGCGGTCCATCAGCACCGGTATGCCGAGCGGACGCATGCGCGCGGGGTTACCGGCCTTGGGAATGTGCACTCGCCGGACCGGGCGGGGGCGCCAATCCTGCCTGCTGCGCTGGACACGCTTCGCCATGCGCATTCTGGCCTGGTGAGTCAGAGCGACCTCGCCATCGACCCCCGCCGTTCGTCGTCCAGCGTTCCGCTGCGTCACCTGTCGCACGCTCACCAAAGTGTTCGCTTGCGACCGCAGCATGAGTTTCTGTAGATTCCTGGCTTTCGCCAGGTCCCCTTCCTGCACCGCCTTGAAGATCCGTTGTCGTAGGCGACGTACCTGCTTCTCCTGTTCGAACCAGTCGATACGACCCCACTCTGAACTCTCATCCAGATCGGGACGACCCTGTTCCGGGATCGGCAGGCCCTCAGGTCCGTTCGCCGTTTCGGCGTCCAACTTGCCCCTCGGTTCGGATGCCATGGACAGTTTCCTTCAAAGATCCACCTGCTCACGTCGGCACGCTTTCGCGTCCGGGCATCGGCCCGGTATCCGGCCAGTTATACGGACAATCCATCGGAGGGTTGGCTTCGTAGCCCGCTTTCCTGTTGCCTTTCGGCCACCGGCATTGGCTTCTTGAGCATCCTGTCCAGGCCAGGAATTGTGCCCCTCTCACGATCGGCCTACCAACTTCGTTGGACCTGACCCGGGTTTCCATGTTCCGCACGTTCGAGAAGCGGTCGAGCTTGGGTGCCTTCTTTACTCCGGGGACAGCGGTGCCCATGCGGTACAAGTGGTTTCCTTGCCCGCCGCCGGCCGCATCTCAACGACCCGTCCCTGTCACGCTGCGTTTCCACCCGTCTCAGCGAGTCCCTATAACGGAGCATCACCAAAGATTCACTTGCGTTCACCCCGCACTCGACCTTCCCCACCTGTAGGACCGAGACGGAATCGGCCCCCTTGGGATTTCCGTGAGCTTCACACCCACTGGCTCAGGAAGCCAGCACGCATGTCACGGCGGGGACAGGCTCAGGCACTAGCCTGGAATGCATTTTGACTTTCCATCGACCTCCAATCATGCATTCACTCGAAACGTGCGACTTCACGTCGCACAACCA
>NZ_JBEZFD010000056.1:0-2609 GCF_040649235.1 Spirillospora sp. NPDC049024 | reverse complement strand
GTCCACCTCGACCTGCCCGCCCTCGGCCTGCCCGACGACCCCGACCGCCCCTACACCGTCACCGACCAACTCGACGGCACCACCTACACCTGGCGGAGGTCCAACTACGTGCGCCTCGACCCGCACACCAAACCCGCACACGTCTTCACGTTCCAGGAGAACGGCGGACGTGTGCGGGCCGGTGGCGGGCAGGGCCGCGAGGCTAACCGGACCCTGCGCCGCTGAGGAGGCGTTCCTCGATGGACCGGCAGCCGGTGAACACCGACGCGAGGCCCTCGCGGTCGATGACCTCGCGCAGCTTGGCGGGCGCCGCCGGCAGCGCCAGGCAGCCGCCCTCGGCGGCGACGCGCCAGCGGATGCCGAGCAGGATCGGCAGCGGGTCGCAGCGGACGCCGAGCCGGTCGTGCATCCGCACCATCAGGTGCCGCTCGTCGCCCTCGACCAGCCTGGTCAGCGTCTCCCCGAGCCGCGGCACGGTCGCCTCGTCCAGCGTCCCGGACAGGTGCACGACGGTGTGGTCGCCGTCGCCGGCCGCCGTCGTGGTGATCATCAGCTCGGACGGGGCGGGCGGCGTCGGGGTGAGCCCGGCGTCCCCCGGAAGCAGCGCGCGGATCGCGTCGAGCACGTGCGTGGTGTCGACCTCCCCCGGCGCCGGCTCCGGCAGGGGCGCGGCCGTCGCCGCCGCGACGTCGGCGAACACCGGGACGAGCCGGTCAAGCCCCGTGAGGTGCAGCGCCCGCCGGACGTGCGCGGACAGCGCGGGCACCACCGCGCGCAGCGGGCAGCCGAGCAGCTCCGCCCGCGTCTCGGCCCGCGCCAGCAGCACGAGCCCGGCCGCGTCCAGCAGGACCGCGTCGCCGAAGTCGACGACGACCCCGCCGCGACGGGTCCCGCCCGCGCAGGCGAGGGACAGGGCCTTGCTCACCTCCTCCCGGATCCCCGCGTAGTTCCGCCAGCTGATCTGCGCCGGCAGGCCGAGCACGATGAACCCTCGCCGGGTCTCGGTGCTCAGGCCCGGCACCGTCGTCTCCCTCATCGGTCACATCCCGATCGGAGTTCGGGCCGCCGCGCGGGCGGGCCGGGGCGGAGCGGTCAGCCGGCCGGGCGGTCGGGACCCCCGCCGCTCGTCCGGATAGGGCGGGCGGCCGCCCCGCACGACGCCCGTGAGCCGGGACGCCGCGAGGCGCTCGATGGTCCGTTCCTCGGGCCGCACCCCCAGATGGGCGCAGCAGCACCACAGGTCGTCCACGCAGCGCCGCACGCGCTCCACCGGAATGTCGGCGAAACGGACGCGCAGCCGTGCCACGAGGTCATCCCGCGTCGGTACGACCGATGGCGACTTCTCCCAGCGCTCCACTGTCCCTCCGATCGCTTTTGGACGGATGAATTCCGCCCGAAACTGAGCAGAACCCGCCAACGTGGCGGGTTCTGAGGTTGGAAATGACCTACCCGAGGGTTGCGACAGAAAAAGCCGCGAACCTAAAAACACGGACATGACACAACCGCCGCGCGGCAAGCGTTCGCGGCGCCGCACGCCACTGGACGGGCCGTGAATCGCCGTCCTTTTGCTCCGTTTTCCCGCGCGCTGCCGCGCCGCGACCGGGCGATGACCTTCCCGGCGGCCGGGCGCCCGCCCGGACGGGCCGCGGAACCGGGCGATCTACCCCCGCCATGGGCGGCGCTCGCGCGGCGGGGCGGCGGTGGCGGGATCCGAAACCAGCCCCATGGTCACGGACCGTACTGAAGCTTTTACGGATGGTTGCCTGTCGCGCACACACCTGGACGGGGTGGAGGGAATTGCTGATCTAGATGTCTCCAACACACCCGGGGTGCTCCATGGACGGCCAGCCGAAGAACTTCACCCGCAGCTCCCGCCAGGCCCCCGGGGGCGGTGAGGCCCCCGCGCCGGGGACCGGCCCCGTCCCGCCGGAGAAGGTCCGCCGGCCGGCGGCGGGACCGTCCGCCGGCCCCGTCCCGGACCCGTTCGACGAGGACACCCCCCGCACGCCGGACTGGTTCAAGACCGCGGTGTTCTACGAGGTGTCGGTGCGGGGCTTCGCCGATTCCAACGACGACGGATACGGGGACCTGCGCGGGCTGATCTCCAAGCTGGACCACCTGCAATGGCTGGGCGTGGACTGCCTGTGGCTGCTGCCCATCTACCAGTCCCCGCTCAAGGACGGCGGCTACGACATCGCCAACTACACCAGCATCCTCCCCGAGTTCGGGGAGCTCGGGGACTTCGTCGAGCTGATCGAGCAGGCGCACGCCCGCGGCATCCGCGTGATCGCCGATCTGGTGATGAACCACACCTCGGATCAGCATCCGTGGTTCCAGGCGTCGCGGACCGATCCCGACGGGCCGTTCGGGGACTTCTACATGTGGGCCGACGACGACACCGGCTACCCCGACGCCCGGATCATCTTCGTCGACACCGAGTCCTCCAACTGGACCTACGACCCGGTGCGCGGGCAGTACTACTGGCACCGGTTCTTCTCCCACCAGCCCGACCTGAACTACGACAACCCCGACGTCCAGGACGCCATGCTGGAGAACCTGCGGTTCTGGCTGGACCTGGGCATCGACGGGTTCCGCCTGGACGCCGTGCC
>NZ_JBEZFD010000055.1:0-3659 GCF_040649235.1 Spirillospora sp. NPDC049024 | reverse complement strand
CAGTCCGGTGGACTACGAGGAACGACACCGCTCCTCGACTACGGCCACCTGACCCATCTCACGCCAGCTGTCCGTGCTACGGGGGGAACCTCAGCGGGTTTCGAGGACGCGGCCGATCTGGAGCCGGGGGTAGGGCCTGATGGTCGCCGCGACTTTCGTCATGTGGAGGGTCTGCTGACACAGCCGCTGGCGTTGCTCGGTGAACGGAACTACCGCAAGCCCGTCTGGCACTGCGCCGTGCGGGCCGCGCCTGAGGACCCGGTCCTCACCGATGGGCAGTGGGCGCAGATCGCGACCGAGATCATGAAGCGGACCGGCTTGGCACCGACGGGGGACGTGGACTCCGTTCGCTGGATCGCCGTCCGCCACGCCGACGACCACGTCCACATCGTTGCAACGTTGGCGCGGCCGGACGGCGTCCGCCCTGAGGTATGGAACGACGGGTACCGGGTCCGTGACGCCTGCCGGGCGGTGGAGGAGCGGTTCGGTCTGCGTTCCACGGCGCCCGCGGACCGGACGGCGGCCTGCCGTCCCAAACGCGGCGAGACCGAGAAGGCCGTCCGCCGTGGTCAGCCAGTGCCAGCCCGTACCGTCCTGCGTCGCAAGGTCCAGACGGCGGCCGCTGGCGCCTGTAGCGAGAGCGAGTTCTTCGAACGCCTCCAGGCCGACGGGGTCTTGGTGAAGCGGCGGTTCAGCCAGCGGACGGCCAGCGAACTGACCGGGTATGCGGTGGCTGCGCCCGGTGATGTGAACGCAGAGGGGAAGCCGGTCTGGTACGGGGGCGGCAAGCTCGCCTCCGACCTCACACTGCCCAAGCTCCGCCACCGTTGGGCAGGTGCGGACGGCGCGGTCCGCGGCTCGTCCGCCGTCCGTCCGCTAGACGGACGGCACCTGTCCAAGCGGACGAAGCGGGCTGTGCTGCGGACGACCGTCCGCCGTGCCGCGGACGAAGCCCGGACGACCAACGAGTTCCTCAGCCGCCTCCAGGACTACGGCCTCCTGGTCAAGGTCCGCGACAGCCAGCACACGCCTGGCCAGATCACCGGCTACGCCGTCGCGTTCCCCACAGACCACGGTGACGAAGAACCGACCTGGCACGCGGGAAGCTGCCTTGCAGACGACCTCTCACTCACGCGGCTCCAGCAACGCTGGGCCTCGCCCGCCGCCGACCACGCGCCAACTGTCGACGACGACCTCACGATCGAGGAACGGCAGGCGTTTTACGACGACGCCGCCCGTGCCGCCGCCCACGCCACCGCCCATCTCCGTCGCCACCTGGCTACCAATCCGCACGCCGGCCAGGACGCCTGCTGGGCTGCCTTCGATGCCCTCCACGCGGCCGCACAAGTCACCGGCAACCACCACCTCCGCCGCGCGGCCGACGCCTACGACCGTGCCGCTCGCGCACCCTACGGGCGTCTTCCCCGTCCCAGTCCTGCTGGCAACGCCTTGCGCACCACGGCCCGGCTCCTCGCGCTGACCGGCGTCATCAAGGATCGGACGACGGTGTCGGCGGTGCTGCTGGTCTCCAGCCTCATCACCCTGCTCGACACCATCGCCGAGCTCCGCCGACTCCAGCGCCGGCAAGCCCAAGCTGAAGCCGCCCGGAGAGCAGCCTCGCAGGTCCGCGCAGCAAGACCCGCCAGTCCCGACAACGTGCCACGTCCACCAGCAGAGGCAGCCACGTCCTCGCAAGCACGCCTCGCCATGGCTGCCTTCCCCAGCCCATGGGCTCCGCTGCTACCCACGACACCCAGCTGCTCCGCACCGTCCAGCCCCACGCCACCAGCCCGCCCAAGCCGCCCGCGCCGCTAACAAGTTCGCCATGGCGAAGCATCACTCCACCTCCACATACCAAGACACGGAGGCATCCGAATGCAGACCATGCAGTACAAAGACCTCGACACGCTCCCTACGGTCGTCAGCATCATGACTGCCGCACGCGCACTTGGACTGTCCCGCACGTACGCCTACGAGCTGGCGAAGCGTGGCGACTTCCCCTGTCGCATCATCCGAGTCGGCACCACCTACCGCGTGCCGACCGCGGAACTCCGCAAGTTGCTCGGCGTCACGTAGCCCTCAGGAGTCGGCTGGCTCGCTGATTCCGGGTGAACCAGGAGACGCTGGCAAGTCCGGGAGAGAGGCCGCCCGGCGCCGGGATGGCGACGAAGCTCGGCATCCCGGCGCCGGGCGTCTGACCTCGGCTTTCAACCACCAAGGCTTTGCTTGAAAAGATCTACCTGACTGTAGTTCACTCACCGTGAGCGTGCAGAAGCAGAACGCTACTGCCTCCCTTCCGCGCCCCGGGACCTCCCGTCACCCCCTGCCCGTGAGGCGATCGAGGGCCTCGCTGCCCGGCAGGAAGCGTTCTGCGAAGCCCCTTACACCCGCCTGAAGCTCACCGAGATTGACGAGGAGCTCGGCGCGAATCGAGTGGTGTCCGGCTGGGAGACGGCCTCGCGAATAGAGCAACTCCCGCAGAGCCGTTTCGCAGCCCCCGCCACCACGGAACGAACCGTTCCCGAAGGAGGAGACATGCGAGGTACGACCTACAAGCGCTGCGGTTGCCGTAATCCCGAGACCGGCGAGAAGTACCCCGCGGGCAAGTGCCCGAAGCTGGTCATCCGCGACCACGGAGCATGGTGGGCGCGCTACGACGCCCCCGCAGGAAGCAGCGGCCGACGAAGACAGCCGACTGTCGGGCCATTCAAGACCAAGAAGGCGGCGCAGCAGGCACTCACGGAAGAGCTGGCCAAGTTCGAGATCCATGGACGGCAGCTGGATCGGAGCCTGAAGACGGGCGCGTACCTGGAGACGATCTGGCTTCCTGCCAAGAAGGAGAGCCTGTCCGCCTCGACTTTCGCGGACTATACGGAGATCGTCCAGCTCTACCTGGTGCCCGGCTTGGGACACCTCAAGCTGGTCGACCTGAGAGACAAGCACGTGATCGGCCTGTACGAGGCGATCATGCAGATCAACCGTCCCCTCCCGGACGGGACGAAGCCGAGCGAGATGCTCCGGCGCCTGCTTGAAGTCCGCGCGTACTCAACGCGACAGCTCAAGGTCGGAGAGGCTCCCCGTCGCAAACAGACCAAGCCCATTTCCCCGACGCGGGTGAGGAAGATCCATGCGGTTCTGCTCTCGGCTCTCAACTGGGCGGTGAAGTCCAAGCGACTGCGGGAGAACCCGATCGCGCACGTAGAAACACCACGCGTCAAGGGAAGGCGGGCGAAGCCGCTCGTCTGGACGACCGAACGCGTCCAGCGATGGCAGGAGACCGGCAAGGTACCTGGGCCGGTGATGGTCTGGACACCCGCCCAGACGGGCGCCTTCCTCGACTTCATCGCGGACGAGCGGTTGTACGCCCTGTTCCACCTGGTCGCCTTCCGCGGGCTGCGTCGAGCCGAAGTCGCGGGACTCGCATGGGCGGACACCGACATCCAAGGCGCGGGCACGCTGACCGTCCGCGAGACGCGTCCTGGTTCCGAGAGCCAGGCCGACGAGTACGACGACACCAAAACCGAGGCCGGCGAGCGCACCGTGGCGCTGGACGAGGCGACCATTTCGGTACTGCTGGACTGGCGGGCCGTTCAGGAACGAGAAAGATCCGCCGCCGGCCCCGAGGTATGGGTGGACTCCGGACGGGTCTTCACCCGCGA
>NZ_JBEZFD010000054.1:0-3956 GCF_040649235.1 Spirillospora sp. NPDC049024 | reverse complement strand
CGCCCTCGGCGCCGCCTACGCCGCCGGCCTCGCCGTCGGCTTCTGGAACACCACCGAAGAACTCCGCCAGAACTGGAACGAGGACAAACGCTGGCTGCCCACCTGGGACGAGCACCAGCGACAGGAGGGGTACGCGGGCTGGAAGAAGGCCGTGGAGCGTACATATGGCTGGGTGGAAGTTGACTAAGCACTGGCCGTCGGGAACGGTGGGGCCGCTGCGCCGGGGGTAGATGATCTAGCATCCGCCGCGCCGGCGCCGTCCCGCCCGGGGCGGCTCGCGCCGGCCCGCCCGAGAGGATCCGCATGCCCAGCCGCCTCGCCGCAGCCGCCCTCACCGCCGCCGGGACGCTCGCCCTCGCGCTCGCCGGCGCGCTCGCCTCGGGCCCCGCGCAGGCCGCGCCCGCCCTGCCGCAGGCCGCACCGCCCCAGGCGCCGCACGCCGAGCGGGCGCAGGTCGACTTCACGGGGATCGTCGCGTTGAGCAACTGCTCGGGCTCCCTCGTGCGCGGGCCCCGGTCGCGGGACACCGACCCGGCGCTGGTGCTGACCAACGGCCACTGCCTGGAGTCGGGCATGCCGGAGGCCGGCGAGGTGATCGTGAACCGGAAGTCGTCCCGGACGTTCACGCTCCTCGACCGGACGGGCGGCGAGGACCTCGGCACCCTCCAGGCCACCAGGGTCGAGTACGCCACGATGACCGACACCGACGTGACGGTGTACCGGCTGAACACGACCTACGCCGCGATCCGGAAGCGCTACGGGATCCCCGCGCTGCGCCTGTCGACGGCGAAGCCGCACGCGGGCACGGAGATCCGCGTCGTGTCCGGGTACTGGCGGAAGATCTACGGCTGCAGGATCGACGCGACCGTCCACCGGCTGCGCGAGGCCGACTGGACCTGGAAGGACTCCATCCGCTACGCGCCGCAGTGCCGGACCGTCCACGGGACGTCCGGGTCGCCGGTCGTCGACGCCCGGACGGGCCAGGTCGTCGGCATCAACAACACCGGCAACGACGACGGCGAGCGCTGCACGCTCAACAACCCGTGCGAGATCGACCGCGCCGGGCACGTCACCGTCCGGCAGGGCAGCCACTACGGGCAGCAGACCCACCTGCTCGCCCGCTGCCTCGGCAAGGGCAACGCCGTCGTGCTGAGCGGCTCCTGCGCACTGCCCAAGCCCTGACGCCGGCCCGTCCCACCACCTGAGGACGCCTCGGTCACACGGTGCCGGTAGTCTCGGGAAGGACCCGGAGACGGGGAACGGCGGTGGGGCCCGCCGTGCCTGGACGGCGAACCGCGGCACGTTCCGCCAACGGTCCCTACCGGTGAGTGCGTCGTACTGGTAGGAGTGTGCCCCGTGACCGGCCGTCCCGTTGATTCCGATGTCGACCTCCATGTTCCGAGGCAGCGCTCCGAGCTGCGCGACGCGCCGTGGGCGGTGCTCGGGGCCATAGCGGCCGGCGGGGCCCTCGGGGCGCTCGCGCGGTACGGGCTCGGCAGCGCGTTCCCCCACCGCGTGGGGGAGTTCCCGTGGGCCGTCTTCTGGGTGAACGTCTCGGGGTGCCTTCTGATCGGGGTGCTGATGGTTCTCGTCACCGAGACGTGGCAGGCGCACCGGCTCGTGCGGCCGTTCCTCGGCGTAGGGGTGCTGGGCGGCTTCACCACGTTCTCGACCTACATCGTCGACGTGCAGGAGATGGTGGGCCGCGGTGCGCCGCTGGTGGGGCTGGCCTATCTGGCCGGGACGCTCGCGGCAGCGCTCGCGGCGGTCTGCGCGGGCGTCCGCGTGACCCGGCTCCTGGCCCGGCCCCGCCGCCGGGAGGCGGTCGCGACGGTGCGGTACGCGGAGCGGAGCGAGGCGGGCGGGCAGTGACCATCGTGCTGATCGCGCTGGGCGCCGCGCTCGGAGCCCCGCTGCGCTACCTCACCGACCGGGCCGTCCAGGCCAGGCACGACTCGGTGTTCCCGTGGGGGACGTTCACCGTCAACGTCGCGGGTTCCTTCGTCCTCGGCCTGCTCGCGGCGCTGCCCGCGCACGGCGGCGTCGCGGCCTTGGCCGGGACGGGGTTCTGCGGCGCGCTGACCACGTACTCCACGTTCGGCTACGAGACCCTGCGCCTCGCCGAGGACGGCGCGCGCTTCTACGCCGTGGCCAATGCGGGGGCGAGCATCGTCGCGGGCCTCGGCGCGGCCTACTGCGGGATGGCGATCGCGCAGGCCGTCACCGGGTGAGAAACCTGGCGCGGCCCAGGCTCGCAGTTCGGGGCACTTGGCTCCGAGCTCGCGAGTGGGCCGCGAGGTGACTCTGCCCAAGGCGCCCTCTCCGTAAACCGGTAGGTGTCTGGACTGTCACCGCGCGGGAACCGCCACGTTCCGTCCCGGTCACAGCCGCTCCGGACATGGGAGGGACGGTGCCGGGTAGCAGGGTCGCAGGGGCGCCTCCTCCGCGTCCGGGGGCGCCCGGCTAGGCCCGAGGCGGCGGAAGGCGGCTGGCTGATGCGCGTGCTGGTGACGGGATGGCCGAGCTTCCTGCACGGTGAGGCGACGGCGGGCGACGTCCTGGCGATGGAGGCCGTGCGGGCGGCGCTGGCCGGGGCCGGGGTCGAATGCCACCTGGCGTGGAGCCCGGTCTTCCGGCCGGGGGGCCTGGACCTCGACCGGGCCGACCCCGCCTTCTACACCCACCTGGTGTTCGCCTGCGGGCCGCTCCACGGCCCGCAGATCGAGGAGCTCCACCGCAGGTACGCGCGCTGCACGCGGGTCGCCGTGGGCGTGTCGGTCATCGATCCGGCGGACCCGGCGGTCACCGGGTTCGACGCCGTCCTCGCCCGGGACGCGCCGGTCGAGGCGCCGCGGCGGGACCTGGCGGCGCTGCCCGCGGCGCCGTCGGTGCCCGTGGCGGGGGTCGTGCTCGCGCCGGGCCAGGCCGAGTACGGCGACCGGCGGCGCCACGACCGGGTCGAGGAAGAGCTGGTGGAGTGGCTCGCCGGCCGCGAGTGCGCGCGGCTGCCGCTGGACACGCGGCTCGACCCGCGCGACTGGCGCCTGTTCACGACGGCGGCGGAGCTGGAGTCGGTGCTGCGCCGGCTCGACGTGGTGGTCACGACGCGGCTGCACGGCCTCGTCCTGGCGCTGAAGAACGGGATCCCCGCGCTGGCGGTGGACCCGGTCGGCGGCGGCGCGAAGGTCGCCGCGCAGGCGCGCGCCTGGTCCTGGCCCGCCGTCGTGACCGTGCCGGCGGCGCGGACCGGCGAGCGGATCCTCGACGCGGCCGAGCTCGACCGCTGGTGGGCGTGGTGCCTGTCGCCCGAGGGCGCCGGGCGGGCCCCCGCGCATCCGGCGGACGGCGCGCTGCTCGGCGAGCTGATGGACGTCCTCGGCGTGCGTTAGGGGCCCGCCGATACCGGGAAGTTCCTGCATTTCAGGCAAAGGAAGGAGCGTCCGCCATGCGACACGAGGAGTTCATCGGACAGGTCCAGGACCGGGCCCGCCTTCCGGGGTGGGGGGAGGCCGAGCGGGCGTCCCGCGCGACCCTGGAGACCCTCGGCGAGCGGGTTCCCGAAGGGCTCGCCGACAACCTCGCGGCGCAACTGCCGCACGAGATCGGCGAGCACCTGCGGCGCACCGAGGTCTACGGCGGCGCCGGCAGCGGGGAGCGCTTCGACAAGCACGGCTTCGTCGAGCGCGTCGCGATCCGGGCCGGAACGGACGAGGCCCGGGCCGCGTTCCTCGCGCGGAGCGTCCTCGGGGTGGTGGACGACGCCACCCAGGGGTCGATCACCACGAAGGTGCGCGAGTCGCTGCCTCCCGACATCCGGGAGCTGATGCCCGCCGGCCACTCCGGCTGACCGCCGCACGGTCGGAAGAGGCGCGGGGCCGGTGCTCACCCTGGTGTTCCAGGGGACGTGGGCGGAGGGCCTGCTCGGCTTCACCTCCACCGGCTCGGTCGGCTCCCGC
>NZ_JBEZFD010000053.1:0-6682 GCF_040649235.1 Spirillospora sp. NPDC049024 | reverse complement strand
GCCCACGTGGCGTTCTGTGCCTCCGTCGCGATGCGCTTTCGGTGCAGCACCACGGCGAGGACGCCGCCGACAGCGGCCACGGCGGTGGCGGCTTCGGTTACAGCTGCGAGCCGACGAGCTTGACGAGGTCGACGAGGCGGTTGGAGTAGCCCCACTCGTTGTCGTACCAGCCGACGACCTTCACCTGGTCGCCGATGACCTTGGTCAGGCCGGAGTCGAAGATGCAGGACGCCGGGTCGGTGACGATGTCGCTGGAGACGATCGGGTCCTCGGTGTAGGTGAGGTAGCCCTTCAGCGGGCCCTCGGCGGCGGCCTTGAACGCCTCGTTGACCTCCTCGACCGTCACCTCGCGGGAGAGTTCGGCGGTGAGGTCGGTGGCCGAGCCGGTCGGCACGGGGACGCGCAGGGCGTAGCCGTCGAGCTTGCCCTTCAGCTCCGGCAGCACCAGGCCGATCGCCTTGGCGGCGCCGGTGGAGGTGGGCACCACGTTCAGCGCGGCGGCGCGGGCGCGGCGCAGGTCCTTGTGCGGGGCGTCCTGCAGGTTCTGGTCCTGCGTGTAGGCGTGGATCGTCGTCATCAGGCCCTTCTCGATGACGAAGCTGTCGTGCAGCACCTTGGCCAGCGGGGCCAGGCAGTTGGTGGTGCAGGACGCGTTGGAGATCACCGTGTGGTTCGCCGGGTCGTACTTGTCCTCGTTGACGCCGAGGACGACGGTGAGGTCCTCGTTCTTGGCCGGCGCCGAGATGATCACCTTCTTGGCGCCGTTGTCGGCGTGGACCCGGGCCTTGTTCGCGTCGGTGAAGAAGCCGGTGGACTCCACGACGATGTCGGCGCCGACCTCGCTCCACTTGAGGTTCGCGGGGTCGCGCTCCTCGAAGGCCTTGATGGCCGTGCCGCCCACGACGATCTCGTTCTCGGTGGCGCGCACGTCCTCGGGGAAGCGGCCGAGGATGCTGTCGTACTTCAGCAACTGGGCGAGGGTGGCGTTGTCCGTCAGGTCGTTGACCGCCACGACCTCGATGTCGGCCCCGGACGCCTTCACCGCGCGGTAGAAGTTGCGGCCGATCCGGCCGAACCCGTTGATGCCTACTCGGATGGTCACGGAACGGCTCTCCTCGTACGTCGTATCGCCCGGTGCCAGCCGGGCTGTTACCTACGGTCGATCCGGGGTTGATCCCCACCTCAGACCCTATCCAATGACCCGCGGGTAGCCGGACACCGGTTTCGTGGGATTCACGGGTGAGCCCGGCTTCCCCCGGTCGGGGGATCGTCCGCCCCGGTTCCGCTTTCCTCGCACCGCACGATCATCACTACACTCCGGGGCCATGTGGCGAGGGCGGTCGGTTCTCATGGCGGGGCTGGTGGGGGCCGTCCTGCTCGCCCGCCCGGCCGGTGCGGCACCCCCGCCGGCACGCGCCGAACCGGCGGGCCGCGCCGACGCCATCGCCGCCGCGCTCCGGCGCGATCCCGTGTACGTCACCGACCACGCGCCCCGCGTGCTGCCCCCCGACGCCGCCGCCCGGATCAGGGCGTCCGTCGCCCGGCTCGGCGCACCCGCGTACGTGGCGGTGACGCCGACCGTGGGCATCGGCCAGGAGAACCCCGCAGACTCACTCGCGGCGCTGCTCCGCGACCGCCTGCGCAAGGACGGGATCTACATCGTGGTCGCCCCGTCCGGCGGCGACGGAGAGGCCCGGCAGTTCGGCGGCGCCCGCCGCCTGCCGCTGGAGGACGCCTGGCAGGCGGCGGACTTCGAGACCGCCTACGACGCGACCGCGCCGGACGTGATCGCGCGGTTCGTGGACATCGCCCTGTCGGGACACGCGAGGGAGCGCCGCGACCACCCGCGTCCGGCGCCGAAGTCGAAGGTCCGCGAAGCGCTGGACGCCGACGACGCGGCGGACCGGCGCGCGGCCCGCGTCGAGTGGAGCGTGTTCGGCGGCGCCGCCGCGCTGAGCGGGGGATCGATCCTCGGGCTGCTGGTCCGCCGCCGCGTGCTGCGCTCCAGGCGGCCGAAGAGGCCGCCGAGGAAGAACACCGCGAAGGCGCGCCGATGAGGCGGGTCCCGGCGGTGCTCGCCGCCCTCGCACTCGTTTTCACAGCGCTCGCGGCGCGGCCGGGTACCGCCGCCGCGGACGGACCGCCCCCGCACGCCTATCACCGGCTCGACCGGGTGGGCGCCGCGCTCGCCAGGGATCCGCTCTTCGTCGACCCCGACGTCGCGCAGGCGCTCGGCGAGGCCGACCGCGCCCGGCTCCGCGCGGCCATCGGCACGACGGCGAGGCGGCTCGGCACACCGGCGTACGTGGTGGTGATCCCGAACCCGAGCGAGTCGGAGGCGCAGGGCCGCGACGACGCGTTCCTGTTCATGCTGCACGAGCGGTCGCGGCGCGACGGCCTCTACGTGATGGCCGATGCGCACGGCCAACTGGAGTCCGAGGCGTTCAACGTGCCGCGCCGGGGCCCCTCCACGCTGGACGAGGAGCCGGGAGACACGGTGCCCCGCGACCACGAGCGCCCCTTCGCCGGGCTCGCCGACCGGATCGCCCGGCGGCTGGACGGCTACGCGGCGGCGCCCTCGGCGTCCCCCACCCTCCCGACGCTGTACTCCAGCCCGGACCCGTTCGGGCAGGAGAACGCGCTCACGCCCGCCGAGCCCGAGATCAAGGCTCCGCTGCTGACCGGCCTCCTGCTGGCGGGGCCGGCGGGCGCCGCCGTGCTGTACTGGCTGGGCCTCGGCGTCCTGGCGCTGCGCCGGGGCGGGCGGTCGCGCTCCCCCGTGCGGCGGAAGGCCGGACGGCGGGCCCCGGCGCGCACCGAACCGAGCGCGCGCTGGCTCCGCCGCCACGGGGCGAGGGACCTCGGGGCGCTTCGCCGCCTGCTCACCACGACCGGCGCCGACCGGGGACGCCCCTACGCCGTCTCCGCCTACGACGCCGCCCAGATCCTCTACGACGACGCCAAGGACGACGAGTCCAAGGCGATCGATCTGGTCGGCGCGATCGTCCTGGCCCGCCAGGGGCGCGTCGCCCTCACCCGTGACGCCGAGTCCCCGCCGCCCCCGTGCCTGGTGAACCCGCTGCACGGCGGGTCGGTCGTGCGCAGGCGCGTCCCGAAGCTGGACACGAGGGACGGCGCCCTGCCCAAGCAGCTCCCGCTCTGCGAGGACTGCGGGCGGCTCGCCGAGCGGGGCGGCCTGGACGAGCGGCGCCTCCTGCGGATCCCGGGGCCGGACGGGCGCCGTCCGCACACCCTCGTCCCGGGCGTGTGGCGCGACACGGCGTGGGGCGCCCGCGGCAAGACCTTCCTCCCCCGTGTGATGAGGTACCTCGGTGTCGACTGAACCGTCCCCCGGCGAACGGCTGGCCGCCGCCCTGCGGCGCTCCCCGATCTACGCCGACCCCTCCCTGGCGTCCGCGCTGCCCCCGGCGGAGCGTCGCGCGCTCATCGCCAAGTTCCGCAAGGCGCCCGCGCCGGTCTACGTCGTGCTGGTGCCCCTGGTCAAGGGCGGCACGTGGACGGACGCCGAGCAGCTCGCGACCGTCGTCCACGACCGCCTCGGCCGCGACGGGATCTTCATCACCCTCGACGACGACAGCGGGGACCTGAAGGCGCGCGAATGGGGCGGCGACCACCGGGCCGACCGCGCCGCCTGGGCGGTCGCGCTGGACCGCGCCATGGACGACGCGCCGCTCGCCGCCCGGCTGTCCCGCATCGCCGACCTCATCGTCTCCGGCACCGGCCAGCAGGAGTACGACCGGGTCTCCGCCGAGATCGACAAGCGCTACAACGCCCGGCACGGCACCCCGCGGCCCGAGGGCGGCGGGGACGGGGGCGGGCTCGCGCTGCCCGTCGGAGCGGGCGCGGCGGGCGTCGCCGTGGCCGGCGTCGCCGGGTTCCTGCTGTGGCGGCGCAGGCGGATGGCCTCCGTCCGCCGCGAGGGCGAGGGCCTGCTGATGCCCCGGACGGTGTTCGCCACGGCGAACCGCGCCACCGAGGACCAGCTCCGCGAGCAGGCGTCCCGCGAGGTCATCGCGTTCGGGGAGCTGCTGGACGAGAGCACCGTCCCGACCTCGGGCGAGCGGGCCCGCGCGCTGATGGCCCGCGCCCTGGACGCCTACCAGGCCGCCGGGAAGACCCTGGACGCGGCGCGGGGCATCCCCGACCTGGCGGGCGTCCTGGTCCTGCTCGACCAGGGCCACGACGCCCTGGCCTCCGCGCAGGCCGTCGCGAAGGGGCGTCCCGAGGTCCCCCCGGTCCCGCTGTGCTTCTTCAACCCGCTCCACGGCGACGCCACAAGCGACCTCGACTGGCGCCCCCTCGGCTCCCGCAAGCGGCTGAGCGTCCGCACGTGCCGCCCCTGCGCCCGCGCAGCCCGCGAGAAGCGCCCCCCAGAGGTCCTCACCGACACCCGCGACGGCCGGGAGGTCCCCTACTACGAGGCCGACCCGTCCGGGAGCGTCTGGGCCGAGACCGGCTACGGCCAGCTCCGCGACGACCTCGTCCAGCGCGTGCTGCGCGGCGACAACGCCCCGCGCTGACCCGTCGCCCAATGTTTACCGGCCCTTCACCGGCGGCGGACCGCCGCAAGGGCGCGTCACGTGTGTGGTTGGACTGTGGTCCATCGGCCTTCCAGAAGAGCCCGCGGCGCGTCCGGCGCCGCGCTGCTGCTGTCCTTGGCGACCGGCTGCCAAGGCGCCGCCTCGCCGCCGGCGCCCGTCGTGCCGGTGAAGGCCCGCGCCGCGGCGCCCAAGGCCGTATGCCTCGGCTACAACGGCCTCGACAGGCTGAACCCCGCGGCGCAGGTGCGCGCGGGCCGGTTCGCCGCGCCGGGCAGCGCCCCCGTCCGCGTCGCCCGCGGAACGCACGTGGACTGGGGCCTCGACCCGTACGGCGACCGGTCGTGGCAGCTCTGGTTCCACTCGCTCGAATGGCTCGGCGGCCTCGTCAGGCAGTACGAGCGGACGGGAGACCGCGCCGCGCTGGACACGGCCGCGAGCATCGCGCAGGACTGGCTCGCAGGCAACACCGACCCCGAGCGGTTCGACGCGCACCGGCGCGAGGCGGTCGCCGAGGCCGCCAAGTTCCGCCTCGCCACCCTCGTCTGCCTCCGCCGGCACCTGCCCGGGCGGTGGCTGGACGAGGCGATCGCCGACCACGCGGGGTGGCTGGCCCGCCCCGAGCACTACTCGGGCCCCTGGAACCACGGCACCGACGAGTCGATGGCGCTCATGACGGCGGGCTGCGGCATCGGGCGGGAGGACCTCGCCCGGCTCGGCTACCGGCGCCTGCTCGACGCGAGCCTCGCCCCGCCCGGTGACGCGCGCCCGGCCATCGACGAGGAGGGCGCCGGAAACGAGCAGTCCGCGCACTACGCCGTCTACAACCGGGCCCGGTGGAGCCTCGCGTTCCGGGTGGTGCGCGCGTGCCGCCGCTCCGTCCCCACCGAACTCGCCCGCCGCCTCCGGCTGCTGGACGAGTTCATCGCGTTCCAGATCACGCCCGGCGGGGACCTGCTCCAGATCGGCGAGTCGTACGCGGCCAGGGCGTCCGGGATCGACTCCCCCGGAGCGGGCCCGATCAGGTACATGGCCACGCGGGGCGCGGAGGGCGCCCCGCCCGAGGAGCGGGCGCGGGTCTACCGCGCCGGGTACGTCATGGGCCGGTCCGGCTGGGGACGGGAGGGCCGCGCGTTCACCGAGGAGATGTCCTACACCGCGCGCTTCGGCCCGGGCCGCTACGCGCACGGGCAGAACGACCACATGGCGCTGACCTTCCACGCGCTCGGCCGGGACGTCCTCGTTCCGAGCGGCCACATCGGCTACAGCGCGCCGTCCTGGCGGAGATGGCTGGCCTCACCGGAGGCGCAGAACACGCTCGTGGTGCGGGGCGTCCCGTTCCGCGACAGCGCACCGACGGCCCTGGTCGCGCACGCCTTCCGGCGCGGCGCCGACACGTTCCGGTTCTCCGACACCGCCTTCGCCGGCACGACCCGGACCCGCTCGGTGCTGGCCGCGTCCGACCCCGACGCCCTCGTGGTGCTGGACGAGGTGCGCTCCGCCGTCCCCCACCCGGTAGACCAACTGTGGCACCTGCCACCGGCGTTCACCGCCACCCCGCTAGGAACCGGCGCCGTAGCCACCGCCGGCAACGTCCGCGTCCACTTCATGCGACTCCCCCTCCCCGGCACGACCCGAGGAGAGACCAAAATCGTCCGAGGCGCCCTCGACCCGCCACAGGGCTGGATCGCCCCTGCCGCCCGCAAACGCTCCCCCGCCCCAGTGGTGTCCTTCACCACCCGCACCGGCACCCCACCAGCCCGCATCCTGACCCTGATAGCCCCCGTCCAAGGCCAGGAACCCCCAAAACTCCAGACCAGAACACTCCCAGACGGCACCCTCCACGTAGAGGCGACGTTCCCAGCCCACACCCTGACCTTCGAAGCGTCCCCAGACGGCACCCTCCACCGCCTCCCCTGAGCAGCCCCACACCCACGCTCTAGAACGCGCCACGTTGCGACGCTCCAGGACGGGCCACGCCATAAGACTCTTGGAGCGGACCTGCGCCGGGGCGCGGGTCGGGCGGCCGGAAGGCGCGCAAAAAGCCGGGCGGCCCCCCCCCCCCCCCCGCCCGGCGCGCGCCCCCCCCCCCCCCAAAAACCCCCCCGCCCCCACCAAACCAA
>NZ_JBEZFD010000052.1:0-6870 GCF_040649235.1 Spirillospora sp. NPDC049024 | reverse complement strand
AGGCTCAGGCACTAGCCTGGAATGCATTTTGACTTTCCATCGACCTCCAATCATGCATTCACTCGAAACGTGCGACTTCACGTCGCACAACCAGTCGGGATCGTGACCGGCACAGGCGAACATGTGCAGCCGCTCGAAGTGGCCGCCGGTGTTCCACGCCTCGTCCAGGCGCTTCATGCACGCATCACTCGGGCGGAACCGACCGGCCTCCCAGTTCGATACGGTCCCGCGCGTCGCTTTCACGACCAGAGCCATCTGGGCGAGCGAGAGCCCTCGCTGAGTGCGGTGAAACCAAAGGTCAAAGGCCAACCAGGCCCAGAGCGAGGACTTCGGATCGATCGACTCCCGCACGCTCATAGGCCACTCACATGTGTATTGACCGCCGAACAATGCACAACACGCTACCGAATGATCACTCACAGTGAGAGCACAATCCGCCAACTCGGGATGGCTCTCAATGGACGATCTTCAAATCACCAGCTCGGCGCATGGTGCGCCGGAAGTGCGACTGACGCTGCTCGCCGTGCCGTCGAGCGTCGTGCTGGCGCGGGAGCTCGTCCGGTACACGTTGACGAACTGGGGATTCGGCCGCGACCTGATCAACGACTCGGCGCTCGTCATGAGCGAGATCGTCACCAATGCCGTGGGCGCGGCCTGCGGGCGGCAGATCCGCCTCCGCTGCGCCTTGCAGGACGGAACGCCGCTTCTGGAGTGCTGGGATCCTTCCCCCGATCTACCGTCCCCGCGCCCGCTGTCCCTCACGGCCGAGAACGGGCGCGGGCTGGCCATCGTCTCCGCCTACGCGAAAGAGACCGGCACCCGTTCCTCGGCCACCGGCGAAGGAAAGGTCGTCTGGGCCCTCATGCCGACCTGACCCCTCGCCCGTGCCTCGGACTCCGCCCGGCTCATCGGCGGATCGCGCCGTAGAGCGAGCCTGCGAGCAGGGTGAGGCCGGACAGGACGCCGCTGACGAACGGGATCCATTCCACGGACGACACCGCGGCCATGATCATGCCCGCTGCTCCGAGACCGGTCAGCACGACCCCCGGCACCGCGATGGAGCCCCTCTTCCACACCCGCGCCAGCACGACGAAATGCAGGCCGACGATCAACGCGATCCAGGCGACGTTGACCTCCTGCGGCGCGCCCAGCGACCTCAGCGCGGCGATCCCGCCGAAGATCAGCGCGAACTCCGCGGCCACCACGAGCCCGAACCGCGGCCCGAACCACCGCGGCCGCGCGTCGCCGCGCGGCGTCCCCCCGCGCCGGTCGCCGCGGAAGCCGGTCACCACCACCGCGAGCAGGCACAGCACCGCCAGGATGCGCACCGCGATCCCGGCGGCCCCTGGGAGAGGCTCTCCCGCGTTGGCGAGCACGAAAGCAGTACCGAAGCCGGAACCGATCAGCAGGCCGAGCAATTGTGGCGACACGCGGATGATCTTATTGCCGACGGCCTTGTCCGCCGCGTCCGCCGGAAGGCCACCGCGCCTCCCCGCGGCATGCGAGGAGAGCAGGGCGGTTTTATTCGATGGAGGCGGCGGGGGTGTGCCGCGTAGCGTGAGCGGCATGGCACGAGGCATCTGGTCGCAGAAGGTCCGCAGCGCCCGCTGACGGCGGCGCCTTTCCCCTTTCTGAATCCGCGCTCGCCGTCCCGGATCCCGCCGGGCGGCGGTCTGCTGCTGCCCGGCTCCATCGCGAGCTGCGGAGCACCCTTTGAGCCTCATTCCGATTCCCGAGAACATGTCCCTGCCCGTTCCTGCGGGCGACAGCGCGCACATCCGCGCCGAGAGCGTCGCGGTCACACGCGGGTCGCGGCGGATCCTCCACGACGTGTCGGTCACCGTCTCGGCCCGGTCCCGGATCGCCGTCGTCGGCGAGAACGGCCGCGGCAAGACGACGCTGCTGCACGTCCTCGCCGGGTTGATCCAGCCCGACGAGGGCACCGTGCACCGCGCCGGAACGATCGGCCTGGCCCGCCAGGAGCTGGCGGCGCGCGACGGCGAGACCGTCGGGACCCTGACGTCCGCGGCGCTGGCCGCCCCGGTCGCGGCCCTCGCCGCGCTGGACGAGGCGACCACGGCCGTGACCGCCGGTGATCCGTCCGCCGACGACCGCTATGCCGCGGCGCTGGAGGCCGCCACGCGGCTCGACGCGTGGGACGCCGAACGCCGCGTCGACGTCGCTCTGGAGGCCCTCGGCGCGTGCACGGACCGCGACCGCCGGTTGGCGACGCTGTCGGTCGGGCAGCGCTACCGGGTGCGGCTCGCCTGCCTGCTCGCCGCCCGGCACGACGTACTGCTGCTCGACGAGCCGACCAACCATCTCGACTCCGGCGGGCTGGACTTCCTGACCCGCCGCCTGCGCGAGCACGAGGGCGGCCTCGCCGTCGTCAGCCACGACCGGGCGCTGCTGCGCGACGTCGCCGACCGGTTCCTCGACCTCGACCCCAGCCGCGACGGCAAGCCGCGCCTTTACGCGGGCGGCTATGACGCGTGGCAAGACGCACGGCGCAGCGAGCGCGAGCGCTGGGAACAGGACTACGAGCAGCAGCAGACCGAGCACCGGCGGCTGCAGGACGCGGTGTCCAAGGCCCGCGACCGGCTGTCCACCGGTTGGCGGCCGGACAAGGGCACCGGCAAGCACCAGCGCCAGTCCCGCGCGCCGGGCGTCGTCCAGGCTCTGAACCGGCGGCAGGACGCCCTTGAGGCGCACCGCATCGACGTGCCGGAGCCGCCGCCGGCCCTGCGGTGGCCCGACCTGGGGATCCGGTCGCGAGCACCGCAGTTGCGGGCGCACGGCGTCACCGTCGAGGGGCGGTTGGCCGGTCCGGTCGACTTCACCCTGGACGGCGGCGACCGGCTGCTCGTCACCGGCCCCAACGGCGCCGGGAAGTCCACGCTGCTCGCGGTGCTGGCCGGTTCTCTCCCGCCCACCCGCGGACGCCTCTGGACGGCGAACGGCACCCGTGTCGCCCTGATCACGCAGGAGACCGTCGAGCACGCCCCCGAGCTCACCGCCCGCGAGGTGTACGACCAGCACGTGGGGCGGCTGGTGGCCCGCCAGGCGCTGCGCGACGCCGACATCGTCCCGCTCGGGTCGCTCGGGCTCCTGGACTCCGCCGCGATGCGCACGCCGACCGCGCGCATGTCGCAGGGCCAGCAGCGGCGCCTCGACCTGGCCCTCGCGCTGGCCGCGCGGCCCGGCCTGGTCCTGCTCGACGAGCCGACCAACCACCTGTCGTCGACGCTGGTCGACGAGCTGACCGGCGCGATCCGCGCCACGAGCGCCACCGTCGTCGTCGCCACCCATGACCGGCAGCTGCTGAGGGACCTCGCCGACTGGCCTCGTCTGGAGATCGGACGCTCGGAAGGCTGATGAGGACGGGGTCCGGCCGGCGGCCGGACCCCGGCTTCACCGGGCATCACCTGCGGGAACTCTCCGGTAAATGCGCACCACGATGGGTCAATGCGTCGGAGATTGTGCGATTCGGGGCCGTCAATGACGCCGGGGAAGGGCTGGCGGGACGCGGAGACGGCGGGCAAGCCTGACGTAACGACCAGCCGACGAGAGGCAGTCATGACGACCGAGGTGTCGGACCTGACGCGTGGCGTGCGCGCGCTGGTCGACGACAACATGGAACGGCTCTGGCAGGACCTGGCGTGCCTCGTCGAGATACCCAGCTACGCCGCGAACCCGGAAGGCGTCCAGAACGCCCGCCATGAGGTCGTCCGCCTCTTCCAGCAGGCGGGGATCGCCCATGTGGAGGAGGTGGCGGTCTCCCACGACGGCAGGACGGCGACGCCCCTCGTCTACGGCGAACATCCCGCGCCGCCCGTGGCCGGGGCGCCGACGGTGCTGCTCTACGCGCACTACGACGTCCAGCCGCCGGGGGACGGCTGGGACACCCGTCCGTTCATAGCGACGGAGAACGAGATCGCCGGGGTGCGCCGGCTGTACGGCCGGGGCACCGCCGACGACAAGTCCGGGATCTGCATGCACCTGGCCATGCTGCGGATGTTCGGCAAGGACATGCCGGTCAATCTGAAGCTCGTCATCGAGGGCGAGGAGGAGACCGGGACCGGCATCCTCGAGGACTATCTCGCCTCCGAGACGGGCCGCGCGGACCACCGCTTCACCGCCGACCTGATCGTGATGGCCGACACCGGGAACGTCCAGCGCGGGCAGCCCACCATCACGACGAGCCTGCGCGGCCTGGTCGCCGTGGACGTCACGGTGAGCACGCTCCACAGCCCTGTGCACAGCGGCGTGTACGGCGGGCCCGCGCCGGACGCGTTCATGGCCCTCGTCCGCATGCTCGCCGCGCTCCAGGACGACCAGGGCGACGTCCTGCTCCGGCTGGACAAGGAGGACCTCGGGTGGCCGGACGTGCCCGACGACCGGTTCCGCCACGACGCCGGCCTGCTGGAGGACGTGCAGCTGATCGGCACGGGCCCCCTCGCCGAGCGCCTGTACGGCAAACCGTCCGTGAACGTCGTCGGCCTGGACGGCGTCCCGCCGATGGCCGGTGCCACAAACGCGCTCCGGCCGTCCGTCACAGCCCAGATCAGCGTCCGGCTGGCCCCGCATCAGAACCTCAAACAGGCCCGCGAGGGGCTCACCGCGCGGCTCAGGGAGGTCGCTCCCTGGGGTGCACGCGTGGAGGTGACCCCGGCCAATGAGGGCGCGGGGTTCGCAGCCGACCCCAACACGCCCCGAATGAAGGACGCCCACGTCGCCTTGGAGCAGGCGTACGACGGCAAATCCGTCGCGCACGCCGGGCAGGGCGGGGCGATCCCGCTGGCCAGCGCGTTCCGCGCCGCCAACCCGCACGCGGACATCCTGCTGTGGGGCTGCGAGGAGCCCACGTGCGCCATCCACGCTCCGAACGAGAGCGTCAGCTATTCCGAGCTCCAGTCCATGACGGAGGCGGAGGCCCTGCTGCTGAAGGCGAGCGGCATGCACGCCCGGAAGGGAGATCCACGATGACGCAGACCATCGGCCGTCCCACCACCGAGTACACCGAGCGCGCCTGGCAGGACGGGGCCAGGCCCGGCCAGCAGGTCTGGGGGACGCCGCCGCCGTTCGCCCCCGACCCGCAGGACTTCGTCCTGGACGGCACAGGGGTGCCGCCCGACAAGCGCGACACGGTGCTGCGCCGCCTGGCCGCCTACCTGTCGGACCGGCGCGACCACATGCTCGGCTACCAGGTCAACGAGAACATGGACGCCTACCGGCTCGACATCGGGCAGTTCCTCACCAGCCACATCAACAACATCGGCGACCCGTTCCAGGAGAGCGGCTACAAGGTCAACTCCAAGGTCGTCGAGCAGGCGGTGCTGTCGTACCTCGCGCGGCTCTGGCACGGGACCCCCTACGACCCGAAGGACAAGGAGTCGTGCTGGGGATACGTCCTAAGCATGGGCTCCACCGAGGGGAACATGTACGCGCTGTGGAACGCCCGCGACTACCTTTCCGGCAAGCGGCTGCTCGGCGAGGAGGAGGGCGCCCACAAGGGCGCGCCGGTGCGCTACACCTCCCCGACCGTGCCGCGCGAGAACCCCAACGCGTACTCGCCGGTGGTCTTCTACTCGGAGGACACGCACTACTCGTTCACCAAGGCGGTCCGGGTGCTGAACCTGCCGACGTTCAGCGAGCTGGGGCGCGCCATGTACCCGGACGACTGCCCGCTCGGCGGCCCCTGGCCTGACGAGGTGCCGTCCGCGCTGCCCTCCGGCGGCCCGCCCGACGAGCAGTACTCGACGTTCGGGCCCGGCTCCATCGACGTCACCGCGCTGGCGACGCTGGTCGAGTTCTTCGCTGCCAAGGGCCATCCGATCATCGTCAGCCTGAACTTCGGCAGCACGTTCAAGGGCGCCTACGACGACGTGCGGAGCGTCTGCGACCGCCTCCTTCCGATCTTCGCCGAGCACGGGCTGGTGCGGCGCAGGGTGGAGTACGAGGAGGGCCGGCACGACGTCCGGCGCGGGTTCTGGATCCACGTGGACGGCGCGCTCGGCGCCGCCTACGTCCCGTTCCTGGACAAGGCGACCCGCGACCCCCGCTACGAGTACGAGCCCGAGGTGCCCGTCCCCGAGTTCGACTTCGGCCTGACCTCCGTCGTCCCCGGCGAAAAGCCGCTGAAGGAGTCGGTGGACATGGTGGCGTCCATCGTGGTCAGCGGGCACAAGTGGATGGGCGCGCCATGGCCGTGCGGGGCCTTCATGACCAAGATCAAGTACCAGATGCAGCCGCCGGACAACCCCGAGTACATCGGCTCGCTGGACACCACGTTCGCCGGCTCCCGCAACGGCCTCTCGCCGATCGTCCTGTGGGACCACATCGCCCAGAACCCCGACGCCCGCCAGATCGCGCTCAGCATGCACTGCCAGCGCATGGCCGCCTACCTGGTGGACAAGCTCACCCGCCTGGAACAGAGGCTCGCGTCGAAGTTCGGTCCCGGCGGCCTGTGGATCGCCCACACTCCGCTGAGCCTCACCGTCCGGTTCCGGCGACCGAACCCGGCGCTGGTGGCGAAATGGTCGCTGTCGACGGTCACCATGCGCATGCGGCCGGACGACCCGAAGCCGCGAGACATGGCCCACGCCTTCCTGATGGCCTCGGTGACAGAAGAGGAGATCGACGCCTTCGTAGCCGACCTCCACGCACCCGACGCCTTCGACCCGAAGGCCACGATCCCCGCCGAACTGTCCACCCCAACCCAGACCTTCGACGGCGAAATCCTCACCGGCGAGTCCCCCTACGCCGACCGCGGCTTCACCTAATGGGAGCTACCGGGTCGGCCGCCGCTGGCAGACTCGGTGCCTGGTAGCCGCTGGTGAGTGAGCACTTTTATCACCTGGACCTTGGAGT
>NZ_JBEZFD010000051.1:0-9497 GCF_040649235.1 Spirillospora sp. NPDC049024 | reverse complement strand
GAGCGCAGCGGAGGGCGCCCGTCAGTCGGGCGGGGGGTGTGGGGGGTCGCCCCCCACAAAGACACAGCCGACTGACGGGCGCCCGGAGCGCAGCGGAGGACGCCCGTCAGTCGCGCGGGGGGTGTGGGGGGGCGCCTCCCACAAAGACACAGCCGACTGACGGGCGCCCGGAGCGCAGCGGAGGGCGCCGGTCAGTCGCGCGGGGGGTGTGGGGGGGTCGCCTCCCACAAAGACACAGCCGACTGACCGGCGGGTCGGTGAAATACGGCTCTTCGCGGAACCTCGGGGTCGGCGGGAGCGTCCGAGCGGGCGTTCGGAGAGGTGAGGGGGCGGCGGTGGCGGGCGTTCGGCGGGCGGTTCTGGGGCGGCGATGGCTTCTGGGCGCGATCCTGGCGGGGGCGGTCGCCGTGGCGGGAGCGGTCGCGACAGCAGTGGTCGTCCTCGCCGAGCCCGCGCGGCCTCGGGAGTGCGGGTGCGCGCTGCCGCCGGACACCAGCGGGATCAGCGGGGTGCCGCGCGAGTGGCAGGCCGCCGTGGCCCGGCGCGACGCCGGAGCGGCCTGGCGGTTGCTGACGCCCGAGGCGCAGCGGCGGTACGGCTCGGTGAAGGGTCTGCGCGGGGCGCTCCCTCGGCTCGCCCCGGATTCCCATGGGTCCGCGGGGTGGAGGCTCGTCCGCCAGCTCACGCAGGGGCGCGGCACGCCCAGCCGGTTCCTCTACCTGCTCGTCGAGAAGCGGAGCCTGCGGCCGGCCGGAGCCGTCGTCGTCCACTCCATGGCGGACGGCTCCGCCGATGGGCGGGTCGATCCCGCGCCCGCCGCCACCGTCCGCATCCTGGAACCCGCCGCGCGGGCCACCGTGGACGCGCGCCCGCGCCTGCGTGCGGCGACCGGGAGTCCTCCCGCGTACGTGGTCGTGCGGCGGGACGGTGAGACCCTCGGTGCCGTGGGATCCATCCGTGGCGCGGACGGGTGGGACACACCGTTCCACAAGGCGCTCAAGCCCGGCCCCGCGCTGATCGTCGCGGTCGATGCGGACGGCGGCGGGCGCCTCTCGTACGGAAGCGTCCGCGTCACGATCCGCTGACCGGCCCGGGCGGCGCCGTCAGTCGGCCGGTTTGCGGGCCTTCGCGCGGGCGCGCTTCTCCTCGTCCTCCAGGAGCGGGCCGATGCGGAAGGGGACCTGGTGGGTCAGGACGATCGAGGTGGTGCTGCGGCGGACGCCGGGGCAGGCGAGGATCGAGTCGATGACCTCGTGGAGCTGCTTGCCGTTGGGCGCGACGGCGCGGACGAGGAGGTCGCCCTGGCCGGTGATCCCGAGGACCTCCAGGACGCGCGGGATCGCGGACAGCGCGACGGCGGCCTCGCGCAGCCGGCCCTGGGCGACCTCCAGGGTGACGAAGGCCGTCAGCTCGAAGCCGATGGCGCCGAGGTCGACCTCGCGGCCGCGGTGGCCGATGACGCCCTCGCGTTCGAGGCGCTCCACGCGGGCGTGCGCGGTGTTGCGGGCGATGCCGAGCTTGGCGGCCAGTTCCGTGACGCCGATGCGGGGCTGCTCGACGAGGCGGCGGAGGATCTGCAGGTCGAGGAGAGTGGTACGGGTCACAACGCTCAGCTCCGGCGGGTAACTCGATTCTGACTTGAGCAATCTGCTCAAGTATCGTCCCACCATCTTGCACTCCGCTCAGCAAAGGCGGCTCAATGCAAGCATGAGCACCACCGTTTCTTCCTCCCCCCTCCGCGACCGGCTCGAACTGGAGCGCGGCCGGATCGCGATCGGCGGGGTGCACGCGCTCGTCCGGCTGCTGCTGGAGCAGCGCCGCGCGGACGCCCGGCGCGGCTGGCGGACCGCCGGGTTCGTGTCCGGGTACCGCGGGTCCCCGCTCGGCGGCCTCGACCAGCAGCTCATGCGGGACGCGAAGCTGCTGGAGGGCCACGACATCCGGTTCGTGCCGGGCGTGAACGAGGAGCTCGCGGCGACGGCCGTGTACGGGTCGCAGCTCGTCGAGCACCTGCCGGGGCCGCGGTTCGAGGGCGTGTTCGGGCTCTGGTACGGCAAGGCGCCCGGCGTGGACCGGTCGCTGGACGCGTTCAAGCACGCGAACTGGCTCGGCACGTCCGAGCGCGGCGGGGTGCTCGCGGTGGTGGGCGACGACCCGTCCGCGAAGTCGTCCACGCTGCCGTCGGCGACGGAGGGCGCGCTCGCCGAGGCGTTCATGCCGGTGCTCGTCCCCGGGTCGGTCGGCGACCTGCTGCACCTCGGACGGCACGGGTTCGAGATGTCCCGGTTCAGCGGGGCGTGGACCGGGTTCAAGCTCGTGACGGACGTCGCCGACTCCCACGAGGTCGTGGACGTGGAGCCGGTGCCCGACCCGGTGTACCCGGAGTTCGCGTGGCGCGGCCGCCCTTGGAAGCCGACCCGCAAGCCGGGCGTCGACCTTAAGGGCACGAACGCCCTCGAAACGGAGGTCCTTCAGGGCCGCCTGGAGGCCGCGACGGCCTACGCCGCGGCCAACGGCCTCGACCGGATCGAGGGGGCCGCCGGCGACGCGGTGATCGGGCTGGTCGCCGCGGGCCGCACCTACGTCGAGCTGCGCGAGGCCCTCGACCGGCTGGGGCTGGACGACGAGGCCCTGGCCCGCCGGGGCGTCCGGCTGCTGCGCCTCGCCCTGATCTACCCGCTCGACGCCGACCGGATCCGCGAGTTCGCCCGCGGGCTCCGCGAGATCGTCGTCGTGGAGGAGAAGCGGGCGTTCGTCGAGACGCAGATCCGGGACGTCCTGTACGACCTGGCGGAGCGCCCGGCCGTGTACGGCAAGAACGGCCCGGACGGCGCCGGCCTGGTTCCGACGGACGGCGGCCTGGACGCCGACCGCCTCGTGAAGGCCCTGGCCGGGCTGCTCGCCGACCGCGTCGGCGAGGAGCACGTGGACCTGCGCGACGCCGTGCTCAAGCCCCGCAAGCCGCAGATCAACCTGCTCGCCCCGGCGCGCACCCCGTACTTCTGCTCGGGCTGCCCCCACAACCGGTCGACGGTCGTCCCGGACGGGTCGATCGCGGCGAGCGGCATCGGCTGCCACGTGATGACCGTGTTCACCGACCGCAGCATCGGCACCACGCAGATGGGCGGCGAGGGCGCGATGTGGGTCGGCGCGGCGCCGTTCTCCGACACCGAGCACATGTTCCAGAACCTCGGCGACGGCACGTTCTTCCACTCCGGCAGCCTCGCGGTCCGGCAGGCCGTCGCCGCCGGGACCAGCATCACCTTCAAGCTCCTCTACAACGCGGCCGTGGCGATGACCGGCGGGCAGGACGCCGACGGCGGCTCCGACCCGGCCGCGATCACCCGGATGCTGCACGCCGAGGGCGTCGCGAAGATCGTGGTGGTGGCGGACGACCCGTCCCGCTACCCGCGCGGCACCGACTGGGCGCCCGGCGTCCGGGTCCGGCACCGCGACGACCTCGACGCCGTCCAGCGGGAGCTGCGCGAGATCCCGGGCGTGACCGTGCTGCTGTACGACCAGGCGTGCGCGGCCGAGACGCGGCGCAAGCGCAAGCGCGGCCTCGTCCCCGACCCGCAGACCCGCGTGCTGATCAACGAGGCGGTCTGCGAGGGGTGCGGCGACTGCGGCACCAAGTCGAACTGCCTCAGCGTGGAGCCGGTCGAGACGGAGTTCGGCCGCAAGACGCAGATCAACCAGACGTCCTGCAACAAGGACTACTCGTGCGTGGACGGCGACTGCCCCTCGTTCGTCACCGTCATCCCCGGCGACAAGCCCAAGGCGGCGCGCACCCTGCCGCGGATCGGTGAGCTGGAGGAGCCCGCGGAGCGGCCCGAGTCGGCGGACGTGCTGCTCGTCGGCATCGGCGGCACCGGCGTCGTCACGGTCAACCAGGTCCTCGCCACGGCGGCCCTCATCGACGGCCGCCACGCCCGCGCGCTCGACCAGACCGGCCTCAGCCAGAAGGCCGGCGCGGTCGTGTCGCACCTGCGCATCGGGACGGCCGACCGGGACCGGCCGGGCATGGTCGGCGCGGGCGGCGCCGACGCCTACCTCGTGTTCGACTCGCTGGCCGGGACCTCGGAGACCAACCTGCGCCGCTGCGCGCCGGACCGGACCGCCGCGGTCGTGTCGACCAGCGAGGTGCCGACCGGGCGGATGATCGTCGACACCTCGGCGGCGCTGCCGCCGAGCGCGTCCCTGGTCAAGCAGATCGCCGAGCGCACCCGGGCGGACCGGCTGGTCGCGCTCGACGCCCTGGCGCTCGCCGAGCGCTGGTTCGGCAGCACGACCACCGCGAACTTCGTGGTGGTCGGCGCCGCCTACCAGGCGGGGCTGCTGCCGCTGTCGGCGAAGGCGATCGAGGAGGCCCTCACGCTGAACGGCGTGCAGGTGGAGGCGAACATCCAGGCGTTCCGCGCGGGCCGCCGGCTGGTGCTCGAACCGGAGGGCCAGGACGCCTCCTCCACTACGGCGACCGCGCAGGTCGCGCCGCGCCCGCTGGACTCGACCGCGTCGGCCGCGATGGACCTCGTCGACGCGTCCGGCGTGGACGGCGAACTCGCCCGCGTCCTGCGGATCCGGGTGCCCGACCTCGCCGCCTACCAGAACCTGGCGCTCGCCAAGCGGTACCTGGACGCGGTCCTGCGCGTCGCCAGGGCCGAGGAGGCGGCGGGCGCGGGCGAGCGGCGGCTCGCGGTCGCCGTGGCGCGCAACCTGCACAAGCTGATGGCCTACAAGGACGAGTACGAGGTGGCCCGCCTGCACCTCGACCCGGAGCTCACCCGGCGCGTCGAGGAGCAGTTCGGCCCCGGGTCCACGGTCGCGTACATGCTGCACCCGCCGCTGCTGCGGGCCGTCGGGGTGGACAGGAAGATCGCGCTGCGCCGGACGGCCCGGCCGGCGTTCCGCGCGCTGCGCGCGATGCGGCGGCTGCGCGGCACCCCGCTCGACCCGTTCGGCGCCACCGCGCAGCGGCGCGCCGAGCGGCGCCTCGTCACCGGGTACGTCGCGGTGGTGAACGAGCTGGTGGCCGGGCTGGAGGCGGGGGCCGCCGGGGACGGCCGCCTCGACGCCGCAGTGCGGATCGCCGAGCTGCCCGACATGATCCGCGGCTACGAGGACGTCAAGACCGCGAACGTCACCCGGTACGAGGAGAGCCTGCGCGAGCAGCTCGCCGCGTGGCGGGCCGAGCGGTCGCCCAGCCGGGTGTGACGCTCAGGTGATCGCGCCGGCCAGCGCCCCGGCCAGCGCGATCACCACCAGCTCCAGGGCCAGCAGCTTGACCAGCGCGCCGGGCACGAGCCGGCGCGCGTAGCACTGCTCGACGAAGATCTTGAGCTGGTCGGCCGGGCGCAGGCGCGGCGCGGAGTGCCGGGAGGGCACGCCGCGCAGCGCCTGCGGCGGGGGCGGCTGCTCCTCCACCGGGCGCACCAGGACGCTGTTGACCGCCCGGGTCGGCACGACCATCCGGTCCCAGTGCAGCGCGTCCAGCGGCAGCGGGCCGCCGTGCCCGTCGAGCTGGAAGATGGGGCCGCACAGGGTGATGAAGGACAGGTCGTGCCCGCGCGCCGCCGATTCCTCCCCGAGGAGTCCGCGAAAGGTCTCTCCGCTGTTCAGCGTGATTTCGAGTTCGACGTCGCGGTCGGCGTAATCGGCGCGCGGACCGGTGGCCGGACGGGTCGCGGCGGGCAGCGGCCCGGGAAGATTCTCCAGGCGCGCGAGAACGGCCGCGGCCAGCGAGGAAAGCGTCAGGGAAATCGCGAGGAAACAGCACACCGCCCAGGCCGCGGCGAGGGTCGGGACCGCACCGCCGCCCTCGTCCAGGAGGCGGCGGGGGCTCGGCACGGCGGACTGCCCCAGCACGCCCAGCAGGATCGACGTCACCGTCGTGACCACCACCCCGGCGACCACCGCGCGGGAGAACCGCGGCAGCGCGTCTCCCGGTCGGGCCCGTTCCCGGCGGCCGCGCACCAGATCGAAATGCAGGCCCGGCACCGCCGCCAATGCCAGCAGCGCGACAGGCACGGCAATAGAGCCTTCGGTCATGGTCACCCCTGCCCTGAGTCGGGGGTCATGAGGTACAGATCCTGTCAGTTGGACCGGGGATTCTCAATATCGAGACAGCTGACTCCAGGTCCAATTGCCGTTCCATTTCCCGGAGCCGTTCGGAAAGGACTTCGCCGCGCACCGGCTCCGGGTCGCGGTGGACCGGTCGAACCCCGCCGCGCCCGCGGCGCGTACCTCCTGGCGAGCCGGGGACCACGCCCGGCACCGGAGTGCGACGAGGGTGACGTCGAGTGGAATCGGGCTTGCGGCTGACGGAGCGCTACCGCCTCGTGGAGCGCCTCGACGACGGCGGGGCGATGGAGGTCTGGCGCGGCTGGGACGAACTCCTGGGACGTCCCGTCGCGGTGAAGGTCCTGGCGCCCGCGCGCACCGGCCCGAACCGGGCCTTCCGGCGCGGCGTGAACCGCGCCGCCGCGCTGTCCCACGCCGCGCTGGAGACGGTCTACGACAGCGACCAGACCCGCGACGCGTCCGGTCGGCTCGCGTCCTTCGTGGTGACCGAGTTCCTGGTCGGCGAGACCCTCGCCGACCGGCTGCGGCGCGGGCCGCTCCCCGCCCCCGAGGCGGCCGCCGTCTGCGGCCAGATCGCGGGCGCCCTGGAGGTCGCGCACGCCGCGGGCGTGACGCACGGCGATCTTCGCCCGGAGAAGGTCATGCTCGTCCACGGCGATGCCGGGGCCGACGTGAAAGTGGTCGACACCGGCATCGGCGCCGTCGTCCGCGGCGCCCGCACGCGCGAGGGCGGGGAGGACGCGGACGGCTTCCCCGCCGCCGCGAGGGCCGCCGACGTGCGCGCGCTCGGCGCCGTCATCGCCGCCTGCGTCGCGCCCGGCGCCCCCGCGGACCTGTCCGCGCTCGCCGCCCGCTGCATGGGCCGAAACGCCCCGTCCGCCGCCGAGGTCGCCGCTCTCCTCGGCCGCGACGAGGAGCCGTCGAACGCCGTCTTCACCGTCTCCCGCACGGCTTTGCCGAGCGACAACCGCACCAGGGCCCTGCCCCCGCCTCCCCCACCGCCTCCGCCGGCCCGCCGCGGAGGCGCCCGCCTAGCCGCGTTCGCCCTCGTGGCGGCCATCCCGGTCACGGCCGCCGCCGCGGTCGTGCTGTCGGCGCCGCGCTCCCCGGTCGCCGTCGCGCCCCCGGCGCGGACGAGCACCGCCCCCTCGGCCGAGGCGCCGGCACCCACGGCGCGCACGCCGCGGACGCCGCCACCGGAGGGCGCCCCCCGCGTCACCGACGCGCTGGGACGGCTGCGCCCCATCGTCAGCCGCGGCTACGCCTCCGGGGAGATCCGCTCCGACGTCGCGATCGACCTCAACAACGTCATCACGAACCTGGAGAACGACCTCACCGCCGACCGCGACGTCGACGTGGGCGGCCGCATCGCCGAACTGCACGACAAGATCGTCACCCGGCTGCGGGAGCGCGGCCTGTCCCCCGAGCTCGCGGACGAACTGAACCGCGTCCTCGCCACCGTGCAAGCATGACGGGCGAGCGGGAGGCCGGGAAGTGGCGGCGCGAGGACCTGCCCCGCGCCCAGTCCACCGTCCGCTTCCCCTGGCTCGCGCTGGCGGGGGTCGCCGCCACGATCGTGGCGGCGACCGTGCTCGTCCTCGGGATCGGCGACACCGTCTCCAGCCGGGACGGCTCCGCGGACCGGCTGCTCCCGCTGCAGGCGGCCTCCCCGCCCGCGACCTTCCCGCCGGAGACGACCGGCTCGCAGACGCCCTGGCCGCCCCCCGCCGAGCCGCCCCCGCCGACGACGCCGCCCGAGACGTCCCCGCCCCGCGGAATGAGCGTCGACGGCGCCCTGATGAGGCTGCGCCGCGCCGTGGACGAGGGCGTGGCCGCGGGAGAGGTCCGCGACGACGTGGGCGTAGACCTCGGCAACGTGATCGAGGGGATCCTCGACCGCCGGGGCCGGAGCCTGGACCGCCTACGCGCGGACGTCGCCGGCCTGCGACACAAGATCGCCGCTCGCACCCGCGAGGGCGCGATCACCGGCGGCCGCGCCGAGAGACTGCGCCAGATCCTCGACGACGCGCCCGTCTGAACACCCGGCCGCTCACCCGCCGTCACCGACCGAGGTGATCGGCCTCTCCCGCCCCTCCATCTCCGTTCACGGACGAAGACTTGACGGCGACATATCGTTTATCGTTACTATCGAAAAACGATATGCCCCCCTCAAGGAGACGCGCATGGCCCCGAAGACGCTCTGGACGCGATTCGACAGCCGCGTCCTGGAACTGGCCATCGGCCTCGGCCTGCTGCTGGTCGGGCTGTTCCAGGTCCTCTTCCCGATCCTCGGCGTGACCGGCCCCTTCCCGCCGATCGACACCCGCGACGTCCGCCTCGACACCACCGCGCAGGTGCCGCACCTCGCGTCCGGCGGAGCGACCCTGCGCGGCACCCACCACGCCGAGTTGGCGGTCAGCGACCCCGGCTTGTGGGACCGGGTGCTGCTCGCCGCCCCCGAGGTCGCCCGGGGCGTGCTGATCATCGTGATCCTGTCGCTCCTGATGCGGATGGCCGCGACGTTCCGTTCCGGGGACGTGTTCGTCCCGGCGAACATCCGGCGCCTCTTCACGATCTCCATCGCCGTCCTGCTGCTCGGCACCGCCGCCCCCGCCCTGGACATGATCACGATGAACGCGCTGGTCGGCGGTACCCCCATCGAGCCCGTGATCGAGATCGGCTTCACGGTTCAGGCCTCGACCGTCCTGCTGGCCATCCTCATCGCCGCGCTGGCCGGGGCGTTCGGGCACGGCGCCCGGCTGCGCGAGGACACCGAGGGCCTGATCTGATGCCGCCCGAGGACCCCCACCAGATCACCGTCCATCTGGACGCCGTCCTGGCCGAGCGCGGCATCACCCTCGTCGAGCTGGCCGAACGCGTCGGCGTAACGCCCGTCAACCTCTCCATCCTGAAGAACGGCCGCGCCAAGGCCATCCGCTTCACCACCCTCAGCGCCCTCTGCCGCGAGCTGGGCTGCCAGCCCGGCGACATCCTCTCCTTCACCGAGAACTGAGAGCCCACGCCACATCCCCACTCACAGCGACCACCGACAGGCCAAGCCAGGTTCGAGCCTGCGAGAACCTGATCGCCGAGTGAGCCCCCAGGCGAACAAGGCGATGCACGAACCGCACCGTCCGCGCAGTCGGCCACCGTCGGGCGCAACAACCCCAGCCACCACAGCAACCACCCGACAACCCCAACCGTCGCGATTGCGAGCGAAGCCAGGTTCGAGCCTGCGAGAACCTGATCGCCGAGTGAGCCGCCAGGCGAGCCGAGGCGATGCAGCAATCGCACGTGTTTTTTGGGCGGTCGGCGCCCCCCGGGCGCCAGGACGCCGAGCCCTCCCGCGTTCGCCACCGCCGTGACGAGCCGCGGACCGGCCACCCACCCCATGCCGGTCTGCACGACGGGGTGCC
>NZ_JBEZFD010000050.1:0-15997 GCF_040649235.1 Spirillospora sp. NPDC049024 | reverse complement strand
GTCCCATCCCGAACCCGGAAGTTAAGCCCTTCAGCGCCGATGGTACTGCATGGGAGACCGTGTGGGAGAGTAGGACGCCGCCGGACACATATTAGGAAAGGCCCCGCCGTTACCGGCGGGGCCTTTCTTGTTTTTCAGGGGCGGGAGGTCCGCGCCACTCTCCGTGCCTGTCGCCGCCGCCTGCCCACGAGGCTCGCTGCCCCCGCCTCGCCCCGCCGGCTGTCCGGTGACCAGGGCGGAGAAGGCGGCGCCCAGGCGCCGGAAAGGCCCTCGGACGGGGGCCGCGCTACTGACTGACCGCATTCGGACATCCGCTAATGAATCGGGTGGCGGGGGTACAGAGGATGCGGGCAGAGGAGGATCCCGATGAATCGTGCCGTTCGTGGTCGTGTCGCATGGCGCAAGAGTTCCTGGAGCAATGGGTCGGGAAACTGCGTCGAGATCGCAGGGTTTCGGTACGCCATAGGGATCAGGGACAGCAAGGCACCGAACGGTCCTGTTCTCGCTGTCTCCCCGAAGCAGTGGACGGCATTCATCAAGGCGGTCAAGGCAGGCGGGCACGACCTGAGCTGACCTGGGAAAGGCCGGTCGGCATGCGGCTACGGGCTGCAGCCTCGTCATCTGGATGACAAAGGCTGCCCGCATAGACGTGCTTGCCCGGAATGGCGGGCACCCGTGTCCGCACGCGTCCGCAGCGTGTCCGGATGAGGGTCAGCCGGTTCGATGAGCCTCGATCAGGTTGCCGCAGGTGTCGTCGAGCACGGCCGTGATCCCGGCACCGCGGTCGACTCCTGGGTGAAGCGCACACCGAGGCCGCGCAGCCGTTCGTACACGGACTTGGCGCCGTCGCCGGCGGACGGCGTACGGGAGCTAACTGCCGATCAGGGCCGTCACCGGCCTCACGGCTGGACGGCCGCTCGGTTGGAGTCGCAGGTCCGCCCCGTCAGGGTCCTGCGAGGACACGACGGTCAGGGCTCAGTGGGGACACGACAGTCCGGTTCCTGTGCAGGACCCGACGGTCCGGGTCCTGTGCAGACACGACGGTCAGAGTCCTGAGGGGACACGGCTGTCAGAGCCTTAGGGGCGCGACGGTCAGGCATCGGTCCTCGTTTTGGGGACTCGCGCTTCTTCACGGACCGCTGCGCCTCGGCGCAGCTACTCAGCGCCTTCTTCTGGTCGTGCTTCTGGTCGTGCCGAACAGGTTCGCCAGGTTGGCTCTCACGTCGGGCCCCCTCCCCTCGTGCCGGCGCCGCCGTCAGCGATGCTGGACGGTCCTCTTGGGCTTTCTGAGCCACCGCTCGATGATCGGTTCCAGCGGGCCGGTGTTGATGTAGTGGAACTTGTACCGTCCCTCGCGCTTGGTGACGACGAGTCCTGCCGCCTCGAGGACCTCGAGGTGCTGCGAGATCGCCTGCCGTGACGAGCCGAGGTCGTACTTGGTCGTCAGGCGGGCACAGATCTCGAAGAGCGTCTGGCCGTTCCGGTCGGTCAACTCGTCGAGGATGGTGCGCCGCGTGGGGTCGGCCAGAGCCTTGAATACGTCTCCCACACACACGACGCTAGGCAAGCAACTCCTTGCAGGTCAAGCGTGCCGGATCGCAGGGCGTGGCGCGCCGCTCAGAGGCCCCGCGCCCCGTCGATGCGTTCGCGGAGCAGATCGGCGTGTCCGTTGTGCCGGGCGTACTCCTCGATCATGTGGATGAGCACCCAGCGCAGCGAGACCGGCCCGCGCCAGGCGTCGTGACCCTCGACGTCGAGGTGGGGGGCCTGGGCGACGTAGGCGTCGGCGAAGGCCACCTCCTCCCGCCAGGCCTGCCAGGCACCGGCGATGACCTCGGGGTCCGGTGCGGCCCCGTCGAAGTCGCCGTCGGGGTTCTCGGGGGAGGAGAAGCGGGCGGGCGCGTCCTGGCCGGCCAGGACCGCCCTGAACCAGCGGCGCTCGACGTCGGCGAGATGCCGGACCAGGCCGAGCAGCGACAGCGTGGACGGCTCCACCGACTGCCGGGCCAGCTCGGCGTTCAGACCCGTGCACTTCAGTTCCAGGGTCGCCCGCTGCGCGGCGAGGACGTGGGCGAGCAGCGTCCGCTCGTCTCCGACGGCGGGGAAGGTGAATCGGCCATCTTCCTCGGCATCGAAGATGTCGCTTCTTCGGCGGAGGGTCGTTTCGTCCATCTCCTGCCTTTCCGAGGCTAGGCGAGCAGGGGCAAGGCATTCGGGCGAATTGGGGGAGGCTGCCCTGCGTGCCCCGTTCATGGAAGCAACATTGTCATCGGCCGGGGCGGCCGTGGGGGAGGCTGCCCCGGCCGTCAGGCGTCCAGGATGTGTGAGGCGGCGGATGCGAGCCTGCGCTCGGCGATCTGCCGGGCGGCCCGCATCGGGGTGACGCCGGTCGAGCGAGCCAGGTCGAGAAGGTGGCCGACGGTGTCGCCGATACCCTCCACCCGCTGCTGGGCGGCCTCGTGGCCGTGGTTCTCCGATTCGCGGCTGAGAGCGTAGATGATGCCGCCGGCACTGGCGACGTAGTCCGGAACCCAGACGATGCCGTGCTTCGCGAGCGAATCGGCGACGGACTCCTCGGTGAGCTGGTTGTTCGCCGGGCCGACGACGAGCCGCGCGGTGAGCCGGGGGATGACTGCCTCGTCGAGCACGCCACCGACGGCCGCCGGGACGAGGATGTCGGCCGGCGCGGACAGGGCCTGATCGGGTTCGACCCACCCGTACCCGCTCGCCAGGGCGGCGTCCTTGCGGGACTGCTCCACGTCCGACACGACGACCTGTGCGCCCTCGGCGGCCAGTCCGGCGGCGATACCGCTGCCGACCGACCCGAATCCGGCGATGACCACCGTGCGGCCGGTGCAGGAGGCGTCGCCGAACACATGCCGGGCTCCGGCGCGCAGGGCCGCCAGAACGCCGGTCGCGGTGGGGCCGCCGGAATCGCCGGTCCCGCCGTGCTCCTCTGGCGCGCAGTACGCGTACGGCGAGAAGCGCCGCAGGGTCACCATGTCCTCCGGGCCGGTGCCGATGTCGGGCCCGGTTCGGTAGGACCCCTCGAAGGAAGCGATCAGCTCGCCCAGGTCCTCGAGCGCGGCCTCGCGCAGCTCCGCGGTGAGTTCGGTCTCCCTGTCGAGGGCGATCACGGTCTTGCCGCCTCCGAAGTCCAGGCCGGCCACCGCGGCCTTGTAGGTCATGGCCTCGGACAGGCGCAGCGCGTCGGCCAGTCCGTCCTGCCAGGTGTCGTAGCGGCGAAGCCTGCAACCGCCGACCGCCGGGCCCAGCGCCCGGGAGTGGACGGCGACGATCAGCGGCAGCCGTGAGCGGACGCCGCGCCGGACGACGACATGTTCGTGTGCAAATGCTTGGCTCATGCCCGTGAAGTTAGAGTCTCGTACGGTTCGGTTGGCCCACTGCCGAACTAAATTCGGATTCACACCCGGGAGGCGACCATGGACGAACTAGATACGGCGATCGTGCACCATCTGCAGGCCGATGGTCGGCTGTCCAACCGCGCCCTCGCCGAGAAGCTCGGCATCGCACCGTCCACCTGCCTTGAACGCACCAGGCTCCTGCACAAGCGCGGAATCATCCAGGGATACCGGGCCCAGGTCTCCCTGCACGCACTCAACCGCTCGGTACAGGCAATGGTGTTCACCCAGGTCCGGCCACTGCGCCGGGACGTCGTCGCAGACTTCGAACGCTCGGTGACCCGGCTACCGGAAGTCGTCTCCGTCTACACCATGGCCGGCAGCGACGACTTCCTCGTCCACGTCACGGCCCAGGACATCGATCATCTGCACGCCTTTCTCCTGGACCAGTTCACCAACCGGCGGGAGATCGTCAGCTTCCGCACCTCGATCATCTACCAGCACCTCACCAACCCGGTGCTCGATCCCCTGCCCCCACGGCAGAGCAACACGCGTGAAACTCTGCCGCCCGCCGGACCACCGACTCCCCGACCATGACCCGCAAGCAGCGCATGGCCGACCCGGACACGGTGTCGGAGGCGGCCCTGCGCCTCGCAGCGGAGGGGGACTTCGGCCCGCCCCAGCGCGGTGAAGAGCGCTTCAGCTCTCCAGGTCGGCCAGGAGGGCCTGCACTGCGTCCAGGTCGTCCTCGCTGAAGACGCGGATTCCGGAGCGGCGCAGGAGTGCGGTCGTCACGCCGGTTCCGGGGGCCGCGCTGCCGGTGAAGGTGCCGTCGTAGATCCGGTGGCTGCCGCAGGACGGGCTGCCCTCCTTGAGGAGGGCGAGGCGGGCGCCGGAGCGCTGCGCGGTCTCCAGGGCCAGCCGGGCGCCGCGGAGGAACTCGCCGGTGACGTCGGCGCCGGTGCGGGTGAGGATGCGGGCCGTGCCGTCGAGGACGTCGCCGCCGTCACCGCCGACGATCTCGGCGGGCGGGCGGGGGACGGGCAGGCCGCCCGACACCTCGGGGCAGAAGGGGACGAGGCGGCCCTCGGCGCGCCAGCGTTCGAAGAGGTCGCCCGCCACCGGCTTGGCCGCGCCGTCGTAGCGGACGGGCCGCCCGGCGAGGCACGAGCTGACCAGGATGCGCTCCACGCCGCCCAGCCTATGCGCGCCGCGCCGGGGGCTCCGCCTACTTGCCGGCGCGGATGCGGTCCACGGCGATCTGGGCGACGCGGACGGCGGCTCCCGGGTTGAGGCGGGCGCCGCGCCAGGCGAAGCGGCCGTGGGCGGGCGCGACGATGAGCGCCTGGTTCTTGGCGACGCCGCGCATGATGTCGCGGGCGAGCTTCTCGGCCGTGTAGAGGCGGGGGGCCGCCTTCGCGATGTCGCCGGTGGCGTCGCCGCTCAGCTGGGTCTCCGGCAGGTCGGGGTTGACGTTGTGCAGGAGCGGGGTGTCCACGAAGCTCGGGCACACCACGCTGACCTTGACGCCGCGTCCGGCGGCCTCGGCGCGCAGGCCGAGGGACAGGCCGACGACGGCGTGCTTGGTGGCGGTGTAGGGGATGCCGATCGGCATCGGGACGAGCCCGGCGAGCGAGGCGGTGTTGACGATGTGGCCGCGGCCCTGCTCCAGCATGATCGGGTAGGCGGCGTGGACGCCGTGCACGACGCCCTTGAGGTTGATGTCGATGGCGCGGTTCCAGTGGTCGAGGGTGAGCTCCTCGGCCAGCCCGCCGACCGCGATGCCCGCGTTGTTGAACACCAGGTCGAGCCGCCCGTGGTCGGCCTTGACGCCCTTGTAGAGGTCGGCGACGGCGGCCGCGTCGGTGACGTCGAGGGCGGCGGAGACCGCCTTGCCCCTGCCGAGCGTGTTCAGCTTGTCGGCGACCTGTTCGGCGCCCTCGGCGTTGATGTCGGTGACCACGACGGTGTCGCCGCGCGCCACCAGGGACGTGGCGATCGCACGGCCGATGCCGGACGCTCCTCCGGTCACGATCGCGATGCTCATGTGCGCGCTCCGCTCGATGAACGGCGAGGCCGGGCTCGGAAGGGAGCCCGGACCGCGCCGGCTAATTGGATCTTATGTTCAATTGCGAGGATTCTAGGTGGCGGCGGGGGCCGCCGGTACTCAGCGCGGCGACAAACTCGCGGCCCCGGACTCGTCCCGCCGATCGATCTGGAAGTCCGGCCGGGCCGAGGCGGCGGGTCCGCAGCCGGACGCCGGCCGCGCCGCCCCTGGCCTCCGCGATGCTCAGGCGGCCTTGATCGGCGCGACCGCACGGCGCTGCTTCGGCTCGTCCCAGATGCCGAAGGCCTTCCAGACCTGCCTGCTCACCGGCGTGATCACGCCGAGCTCGGCCATCAGGTCGCGGATCTTGCCGACCGAGTTGGAGATCTCCGCCTGCGCCGCGTCGTTCTTGTAGGCGGCGCGGACGACGTCCTTCGGGATATTGAAGTGCCGCACCATCGGGCCGGGCGGGGACAGCATGATCCGCGCCATCACGCCGAGGACGACGGGCGTCGCGAGGCCGAGGATCCGGCGGCGCGCCGGGTGCATGTTCGGGACCCGGTGCTTGAGGTAGTGCCGGGCGAACGAGATGTGCCGGGCCTCCTCCGCGATGTGGATCTTCATGATGGTCTCCTCGAGCGGGTGCTTGATGTGCCCGCCCTTGAGGGACTTGCGCTGGACGTAGTCGATCGGGTCCTCGCCGCCGAGCACGAAGACGAAGAACATCTCGGTGCTGACCAGCGGGATCCACGGGGCGGCCTGTGCGATGAGGCTGAGCGAGCGCGGCATGCCGCGGATCGGCATCTTCGTCCGGTTCACGAACTCCTGGAACATCATGCCGTGGTGACATTCCTCGGTCGTCTCGTGGTAGACGTACCGGAACTCGGGCCGGCCGTTCGGCAGCCGGTAGGCGTAGTTGAGGAGCCCGCGCTTGAGCAGGTTCTCGAACTGGAGCCCGATCTTCATCGCGGTGGCGACCCGCCACAGGCCGATCTGCGACTGGATCTCTCGCGGCTGCGACTGGTACCAGGCCGTCTCGCCCAGGCGGTCGAACGGGGGCAGCACCCAGCGCGGGTCGTTCTTGTCGACGAGGAACTCGGGGTCGTCCCACGGGATGTCGGCGTAGGCCTCCCAGTGCTTCTCGACCGACGCCTTGTTCAGGCGGTCGATGACGCCGAGGTACGACTTCTTGTCCTTGACCTGCTCGCGGACCTCGTCGGCGAGTTCGGTGGGGGCTTTCGGCATTGGGGACGCTCCCTCGGGGTGGTGCGGCCGGCGGGGGCCGGTGCGGGACGGGTCGGGTCAGGGGCCGGTGCGGGGCCCGGCCTCCGCCGTGCCCCGCTCGGGGACGATCAGCTGCGCGACGTCCTTGATCTGGCGCAGCACCGCGGCCTGGTGGCCCTCGGCGTCGTCGTCCAGCGCGTTCTGGATGGACAGCCCGACGAACATGGCGAACAGGGTGCGCAGCGTCGTCGAGACGAAGTCGGGGGGAAGGGTGTTGTCGGGGAACAGCCGCTCGAACGTCTCCGTGATCACCTGGAGGATCCGCTCGTTCAGGTCGCGGCACAGCGGCCGCAGCTCGTCGTCGGTGCGGGCCGCCACCGCCAGCTCCATGAGGGCCTTGGCCGGACGGCCGCGGAACACCTCCCAGAGCAGGTCGAGCGCGCCCGAGACGTTGCGCCGGTCGGCCGGCAGCACCGCGAACGCCGTCTCGTACGCCAGGCGCTGCGCCTCCAGGAGGTGCTCCAGCGCGGCCGCGACGAGGACCATCTTCGTCGGGTAGTGGTGCTGCTGCGCCCCGCGCGAGACGCCGGCGCGGCGGGCCACCTCCGTGGTGGACGTCCCGGACCAGCCGAGGTCCACCAGGCACTCCGTGGTGGCCTCCAGGAGCCTGGCCTGCGTGCGCGACCTGCGCTCCTCCTGCGTCCGGCGGCCGGAGGAGCCGTGCCGGTGACGTCTGCGGCTGCTTACTGACACGACTCAGACGGTACGAGCGCGAGATACAAGCAATCAAGCCTGCATGTATGTTGCCCGCATCACAATTGGACATCGAGTCTCATTGATCGCCGCGTACCGCGCCTGACGTAGACGGCGGCTCGCGCGGCCTCCTCTGGGAGCAGGCGCAGTGCCTCTTCTGGCCCGACGACGGGCCCCATGCCGCGGGGCCACGATCCCGGGCATGGGAAACGCAGCGGAAGCAAGGCGAGCGATGAGCGAGGGCACCGCGGGCGGCGCCCGCACGGTGGGCCTCACCAAGGTGTACGGGTCCGGCGCCATGGCGGTGCGGGCCCTCGACGATGTCAGCGTGGAGTTCCCGGAGCGGCGCTTCACCGCGATCATGGGACCGTCCGGGGCCGGGAAGTCCACCCTCATGCACTGCGTCGCGGGCCTGGAGGACGCGACGTCCGGCAAGGTCTACGTCGGCGACCAGGAGCTCGGGGCGCTCTCGGACCGTCGCCTCACCCGGCTCAGGCGGGAGCGGATCGGGTTCGTGTTCCAGGCGTTCAACCTGCTCCCCACGCTCACGGCCCGCGACAACATCCTCCTGCCCCTGACCCTCGCGGGGGCGGGTCCGGACCGGGAGTGGCTGGACACGGTCGTCCGCGTGCTGAAGCTGGGGGACCGGCTGTCGCACCGCCCGTCCGAGATGTCCGGCGGGCAGCAGCAGCGGGTGGCGCTGGCGCGCGCCCTGGTCACGCGCCCCCAGATCGTGTTCGCCGACGAGCCGACCGGCAACCTCGACTCCCGCACCGGGGCCGAGGTGCTCGGTCTCCTCCGCGACGCCGTCGACCACCTAGGCCAGACCGTGGCGATGGTGACCCACGACCCGGTCGCCGCCGGGCACGCCGACGCGGTCGTGTTCCTCGCCGACGGCCAGGTCGTCGACATCATGGACGCGCCCACACCCGACCGGGTGCTGGACCGCATGCGCGGGCTGGGGGACCACCGATGATCGGGCTCGTGTTCAAGGAGCTGTGGGGGCGCAAGCGCCGCATGGCGGGCTCCCTGGTGGCGGTCTTCCTCGGCGTGACGTTCCTAACGGGGACGCTCGTCCTCGGCGACACCCTCGCCGCGAGCATCGACGGGTACGTCTCCAGCGGCTACGGCGACACGGACGTGGTCGTCCGGAACGCCACCAGGGTGAGCGACGCACCGTGGGGCGCGCGCGGGCAGATCGACGCGTCCGTCCTGGACAGGGTCCGCCAGGTGAAGGGCGTCGCCAACGCCGAACCGACCATCGAGGGGTCGGGGCAGCTGCTCGCCAAGGACGGCGCGGTGATCCGGTCGCGCGGCCCCCGGATGGCGGGCAACTGGAAGACCGACCCGAAGCTCAACCCCTACCGGCTCGCCGAGGGACGGGCGCCGCGCGCGCCGGACGAGGTCGTCATCGACAGGATGTTCGCCGACGAGGGCCACCTCAAGGTCGGCGACCGGACGGCGGTGCTCACGCCGGAGAAGGTCCCCGTGACGGTCGTCGGCATCAGCATGTTCGGCGACCAGGAGGCCTTCGGCGAGACGTCGTTCACGGCGTTCTCCCTTGAGGGCGCCCGCCGGTACGTCGCGAAGGGGACCGACCGCATCAGCGGCGTCTCGATCCGCGCGCAGGACGGCGTCGACCAGGGGGAGCTGGCTTCGCGGGTGCGGGCCGTGCTGCCCTCCGGGGTGCAGGCCCTGTCGAAGAAGGCGCAGGTCGAGGAGGGGATGAGCCTCGTCCAGAACGGCTTCCTGCGCGTGTTCCGGACCGTCCTGGCCGCCTTCGGCGGGGTGGCGCTGCTGGTCGCCGCGTTCAGCATCCACAACACGTTCGCGATCACGATGGCGCAGCGGACCCGCGAGTCGGCCCTGCTGCGCGCGCTCGGCGCCGGGCGCCGGCAGGTCGTGACGATCGTCGGCTTCGAGGCGCTGGTGGTCGGCGGCGCCGCGACCCTCGCCGGGCTCGCCGGCGGGATCGGGTTCGCCGCCCTGCTCCGGGAGCTCTTCGCTCGGTTCCGCATCGGGATCGAGATGGAGGGCCTCACCGTCGCCGCCACCTCGGTCATGATCGCGGTGCCGGTCGGGCTGCTGGTCACCCTGGTCGCCGCGCTCGGCCCGGCGCTGAAGGCGTCGCGGGTGCCGCCGCTGGCCGCGCTGCGCGAGGTCGCGGCCGAGTCCTCCCGGCCGACCGAGACCCGCCTCATCGTCGGCGCCGTCTTCGCGGTGGTGGCGGCCGGCACCGTCGTGTTCGGCGCGGTCACCGAGCAGATGGCGATGGCGGCCGCGGGCGCGGTGGTGACCGTCGTGTCGATGGTCGTGCTCGGCCCCGTCGCCGCCCGTCCCGTCGCGGCGCTGGTCGGCGGGCCCGCGGCACGGCTGCGCGGCGTGCCCGGGACGCTCGCGCGCGACAACGCCTCCCGCAGCCCGGCCCGCACGGCCGGGGCGGCGACCGCGCTGATGATCGGCGTCGGGGTCGTCACGCTGATGACGGTGTTCCTCGGGTCGCTGCGCGCCTCCCTGGAGGACGGCGTCGCCGGGTCGTTCAAGGGGCCGATCGTCGTGGACGCGGGCACCAACGAGACCGGCGGGTTCGCCACCTCGCTCGTGCAGGAGGCGGCGAAGCTGCCGCAGGTGAGCGAGGTCGCGGGGATGGGCACGGGCAGCATGCGGGTGAACGGCAAGCCGTCCACCGTCAGTGTGGCCGACCCCTCCGCCCTGCGGCGCGTCCTCGACCTGGACGTCACCCAAGGCGGCCTCAACGACGCCGATACGTTCGCCGTCTCGAAGAAGGCCGCGGACGACAAGGGCTGGCGCGTGGGCTCCGCGGTGGGCGTGACGTTCGCGGACGGCGCCTCACAGAGGCTCACGGTGGGGGCCGTCTACGGCAACACCGACTTGACCGGGGACTACCTCATCCCGCGGTCGGTGTGGAACGCGCACACCAGGCAGCCTCTCGACACCAGGGCGTTCGTCGAACTGAAGGCCGGCGCGTCGGTCGCGTCCGCCCGGCAGGCCCTCACCGCGCTGGCCAAGCCGTACGGTGCGCCCGACGTGGAGTCGCGGGACGAGTTCGTCGCCGCGCAGACCGAGGACATGGCCGGCTTCATCGGCGTCGTCTACGGGATGCTCATCCTGGCGATCGTCATCGCGCTGCTCGGCATCGCCAACACGCTGTCGCTCGCCGTCCACGAGCGGACCCGCGAGCTCGGCCTGCTGCGCGCGGTCGGCGCGACGCGCCCGCAGATCCGGTCCATGGTGCGCTGGGAGTCGGTCATCGTCGCGCTGTTCGGCACCGGCGGCGGCGTCGGCCTCGGGGTGTTCCTCGGCTGGGGCCTCGGCGCCGCCCTCGGCAACCCGTTCGCGCCGCAGGCCGCGCAGGTCGCGGTCATCGCCGTGGTCGGCGCGGTCGCCGGGGCCCTCGCCGCGATCCGCCCCGCCCGGCGCGCGGCGCGGCTGGCCATCCTGTCGGCGATCTCCGCGCCGTGACGCGCCCGTCCCCGCCTCCCGGCCTCGCGGCCGGAGGGCGGGGGCTTCCGGATCCGGTCGCGACGCCGCGGCGGGGTGCGCCGCGTGTCGCCGCCGGACCGCCGTTATGGTGACTCCATGCAGGTCAACCAGTCGGGCAAGCTGACCAACGTCTGTTACGACATCCGCGGGCCGGTCCTCAAGCGCGCCAAGCAGCTGGAGAACGAGGGAAACAAGATCCTCAAGCTGCACATCGGCAACCCGGCCCCGTTCGGGTTCGAGGCCCCGCCCGAACTCCTCCAGGACATGATCCGCAACCTGCCGGAGGCGCACGGCTACAGCGACTCCAAGGGCATCCTGCCCGCCCGCCGCGCCATCGTGCAGACCTTCGAGGACAACGGCGTCACCGGCGTCGACGTCGAGGACGTCTACCTCGGCAACGGCGTCTCCGAGCTCATCGTCATGACGCTGCAGGCGCTGCTCAACGACGGCGACGAGGTGCTCATCCCGGCGCCCGACTACCCGCTGTGGACGGCGTCGGTGTCGCTGTGCGGCGGCACGCCCGTCCACTACCTGTGCGACGAGGACGACGGGTGGCAGCCGAGCCTGGACGACATCGAGTCCAAGATCGGCGACCGCACCCGCGCGCTGGTGATCATCAACCCGAACAACCCGACCGGCGCCGTCTACTCGCGCGAGGTGCTGTCGCGCATCGTCGAGGTCGCCCGCCGCCGGAACCTGATCATCTTCGCGGACGAGATCTACGACCGGATCCTCTACGACGACGCCGAGCACGTCCCGATCGCGTCCCTGGCCCCCGACCTGCTGTGCCTCACCTTCGGCGGCCTGTCCAAGAACTACCGCGTCGCCGGGTTCCGCTCGGGATGGGTGGTGCTGTCCGGACCGAAGGAGCACGCCGAGTCCTACATCGAGGGCCTCGACATCCTCGCCAACATGCGGCTCTGCCCGAACGTCCCGGGGCAGCACGCCATCCAGGCGGCGCTCGGCGGCTACCAGAGCATCGACGACCTCGTCCTGCCGACCGGGCGCCTCGGCGAGCAGCGCGACCGCGCCTGGAAGCTGCTGAACGACCTGCCGGGCGTCAGCTGCGTCAAGCCGGAGGGCGCCCTGTACGTCTTCCCGCGCCTGGACCCGGAGATGTACCCGGTCGAGGACGACATGCGCTTCGCCCTCGACCTGCTGGAGCAGCAGAAGCTCCTGGTCGTCCAGGGGACGGGCTTCAACTGGCCGACGACCGACCACTTCCGCGTCGTCACCCTCCAGTACGCCGATGACCTGGAGGACGCGGTGGGCCGCATCGGCGAGTTCCTCACCACCTACCGCCGCTAGCCCGCCCCCGCCACCAAACCGCGTCGCGCCGTCAGGGCCGCGTGGCGCCGTCAGGAGTCCGGCCGCGCCGTCATGCCTGTGTCACGCCGCTGGGACCGCGTCCCGCCACCACGACTCCGGTTGTGCCGTCAGGATCGCGTCGCGGCGTCAGGCGCGTCGTCGCGTCAGGACTCGGTTGCGGCGGCGTCGAGACGGCGGAGGGCGCCGCGGACGACGTCCGGATCGGTGGTCGCCCAGAACGGCGGCAGCGAGTTCTTGAGGAAGCCGCCGTAGCGGGCCGTCGCGAGCCGCGGGTCGAGGACGGCGACCACGCCGCGGTCGTCCATCGACCGGAGCAGCCTGCCCGCGCCCTGTGCGAGCAGCAGCGCCGCGTGCGTCGCCGCGACCGCCATGAACCCGTTGCCGCCGCGCGCCGCGACGGCCCGGGACCGCGCCGACGACACCGGGTCGTCCGGGCGCGGGAAGGGGATGCGGTCCATGATGACGAGCTGCAGCGAGGGGCCGGGGACGTCCACGCCCTGCCAGAGGGACAGGGTGCCGAACAGGCAGGTCCGCTCGTCCTCGGCGAACTGCTTCACCAGCAGGGAGGTGGAGTCTTCGCCCTGGCAGAGCAGCGGGTGGGACAGGTGGTCCTTCAGCTCGTCGGCGGCCTGGCGCGCGGCGCGCATCGAGGAGAACAGGCCGAGCGTCCGCCCGCCCGCCGCCTCGATCAGCTCGGTGATCTCGGTCAGGTAGGCGTCGGCGAGGCCGTCGCGCCCCGGCTGCGGCAGGTGCCGCGCGACGTAGAGGATGCCCGCCTTCGGGTGGTCGAAGGGCGAGCCGACGTCGAGCCCCGACCAGACGACCTCGGTCTCCTCGCCCTTCTCCGTCGCGGTCCGCGCGAGGCCCTCGGCGGCGGTCTTGGCGTCCTTCGGGCCGCCCTCGTCCAGCGGCGGCAGGCCCCACTGGCGGGCGAGCGGCTCGAACGACCCGCCGAGCGTGAGCGTCGCGGACGTCAGGACCGCGGTGCGCTGCTCGAACAGCGTCGCGCGCAGCAGCCCGCCGACACCGATCGGCGCCACGTGCAGCGCCGGCGGCCGCTTCGGGCGCCCCTCCTGGACGAACGGCTTCTCCAGCCACACCACGTCGAAGCGCTGCGCCATCTCGGGCTTGAACGCATCCAGGATCCGCACGGCCGTGTCGTGCAGCTCCTCCAGCGAGGACCGGGCCGCCTTGCGCGCGGCCATGTCGCCGGGGTCGGAATCCTTCTTCTCCGGCCCGAGCGCGGTGATGCAGGCGTGCGCGGCGTCCCGCACAGAGGCGAGGGTGTTGCCAAGGGCGCTGGACAAGACGTCCATGCGTCCTGCGGGCATCTCCTCCAGCAGGAGGCCGAGGCCTTCGGCGGCCTCCTTGAGCCGGTCGGCGAGGTGCTCCTCGGTGAGGCGCCCGCAGCGCCGCGCGGTCATCTCCACACCGGCCGCGCTCAGATCCCCGGTCGCGACCGACGTGACGCGGTCGACGAGTTCATGGGCCTCGTCGACGATCACCACGTCGTGCTCGGGCAGGACCTGGAACTCCTCCAGGGCGTCGATGGCCAGCAGCGCGTGGTTGGTGACGACGATGTGGGCCTCGCCCGCCTCCGCCCGCGCCAGCTCGGCGAAGCACTCGCTGCCGTGCGGGCACCGCTGCGCGCCCAGGCACTCCTTCGCCGTCACGGCGACCTGCCGCCACGCCTGCTCGCTCACCCCCGGAACCAGCTCGTCGCGGTCGCCGGTCTTCGTCTCCTCGGCCCACTCGTTCAGCCGCTTGACCTGCCGCCCCAGCGAGGACAGCTGCTGCGGGTCGAACAGGCTCGGCCCGCCGTCCTCCTCCTCGGGCGCGCCCGTCTGCACGCGGTGCAGGCACAGGTAGTTGCGGCGCCCCTTGAGGATCGCGTACTTCAGTTCCGTGCCGAGGAGCGGCCCCAGAGCCTCAGCGAGCCGCGGCAGGTCGCGGTCGACGAGCTGCCGCTGCAACGCGATCGTCGCCGTGGACACGACCACGGTGGTCTTGTCCTTGACGGCGTGGCGGATCGCGGGGACCAGGTAGGCGAGCGACTTGCCGGTGCCCGTGCCCGCCTGCGCGGCGACGTGCTCCCCGGAGTCGATCGCCTTCTCCACCGCCTGGGCCATCGCCACCTGCCCGGGGCGCTCGGCGCCCCCGACGGACGCGACGGCCGCGGCGAGGAGGGTCGCCATGTCCGGAATCTGGGTCTCGCTGCCGGTCAGCAGATCAGGGGCGGGCACGTCGCCCAACGCTACCGCCCGCGGCCGACACCCGCGTCCCGTCCGGCGCGACCGCCTCGAACAGAGCACCTCGGATCGGCCAGGAGTTATCCACAGTTGGGGAACCTCCGGCGGCCCCTGCGGCGCCGCTGAGACGCTCGGCACATGACATCCCTGGTGATCCGCAGCGCCCAGGACGCCATCGCGGCCGTCCCCTACCTGCTGGGCTTCCACCCGTCCCGCAGCCTCGTCGTGATCGGCTTCGAGGGGCGCTCCCGAGGCACATGCGCCATCCGGCTCGACTTACCGGCCCCCGGACCCGCCGGCCGATTCGCCACCGACCGTGTCGCCACCGACCGTGTCGCCACCGACCGTGTCGCCGCCGACCGCGCGGCAGCCGACCGGGTGGCCGCCGTCCTGGCCGGCAACGGCTTCGGCCGCTCGCTCCTCCTCGGTTACGGCCCCGACGAAGAGGTGAGGCAGGCCGCCGGGCCGCTGCGCGCGGCCCTGACGTCCGCGGGCGTCCCCGTCGCCGAGGCCATCCGCGTCGCGGAGGGCCGCTGGTGGTCGCTCACCTGCGTCGACGTCTGCTGCCCGCCCGAAGGCACCCCGTACGACATCTCCGCCACCACAGTCGCCGCCCAGGCCACCTTCGCGGGCCACGTGGCGCTGGCCGACCGCGCCGAACTCGTCTCCTCCGTCCAGCCCCTCGACGGCCCCGCCCGCGCCGCCATGGCCCGCGCCACCGAACGCGCCGAGAAGCGCTACCTCGCCCACCCGTCCACGCCCGCGGAAGACGACCTCGCGTTCGTCCTCGCCCTGCTCGCCCGCGCCCGCACCGGCACCCGTCCGACCGACGACGAGGTCGCCTGGCTCGGCCTCCTCCTCACCGACCTGCGCCTGCGCGACGAGACCTGGGCCCGCCTCGACGAAGACGCCCCGGCCACCGACATCGCCTTCTGGCGCGACATCGTCCGCCGCGTCGACCCCGCCTACGCCCCGGCCCCCGCGTCCCTGCTGGCCTTCACCGCCTACTCCGCCGGCGACGGCGGCCTGGCCAACGTCGCCCTCCAACGCGCCCTCGACACCGACCCCGCCTACTCCATGGCCGTCATCCTCCGCGAAGTGGTCAACGCAGGCATCCCACCCTCCCGCCTCCGCATGCACACACCCCCCGGCCCTCCATCCGCCCACCGCCGAAAAGCCTGCTAGCCGCGCTTGGCCCCACCCCCGCCGACGGCTGGGCAAGCGTCGGTCCGGAGGGTGCGCTGGAGTGTGACCCGCTCACTCCATGGCGGTCGTCCTCCGCGAAGTGGTCGACGGGGTGTCCCGCCCGCTTGCGCCCGCGCACGCCCCCCGACCCCCACCGAAGAGCCTGCTGGGCGGACCAGCCGCGCCGCCGGCGGCGGGCGGTGTGTGCTCGGTCGGCCGTGTGAGCGGGGGCGTTGAGGGCGGAGGGGAGGGTCAGACATCCCTGGAGGTTGGATGTCAAGCGGCGAGGTCGTGGTTGTGGTGTGACCAGGCGGTTGCCCGGTCGTAGAGGGTGTGGGTTTTGA
>NZ_JBEZFD010000049.1:0-18001 GCF_040649235.1 Spirillospora sp. NPDC049024 | reverse complement strand
GGGAACCGCGACTCCTCGTCCACCTCCGCCGCGAAAGGAGCGATCTTGGCCTCGGCCAGCTCACGCACCGTACGCCGCAGCAGCTCATGCTCCTCCGACGGCGCGTACGCGGGAAAGTCGCTCATCGTTCCTCCAGGGTGCGGGCGGTGCGGGCCGATACTTTGACGGCCAATATTTGGACGCCAAATTAAGCGAGCGGGCGGGCGCCGTCAAGGCGGGTCACCGATGGCCAGGGCGGTCCCAGGTGGCGCAGCAGCCGGACGAGCGCCGGGTTGTCGTTGCCGCGCCGCCAGGCCAGGCTCAGCTCGACGGGAGCCGGATCGGGCAGGTCGACCGCCCGGAACGTCAGGCCCGCGTAGCGCAGCCGCGCCGCCGCCGCGGGCACGAGGGCGAGGCCCCAGCCGCAGTCGACCAGCGCGAGGACGCTGTGCACCTGGCTGAGGTACTGCGCGTACACGGGCGAGACGCGGGCCTGCCGGAACAGGCTGATCAGCAGTTCGTGGAAGTAGCGCGCCTCGACGGGCGAGTACATGATGAACCGCCGCCCGTCGAAGTCGGCGAGGGAGAGCGGGCCGTCCCCCTCCGCGAGGGGATGGCCGCTCGGGACCGCCGCGAGCAGCGCCTCGCGGTCGGCGCGGCGCTCCTCCAGGTCGGGGTCGCTCACCGGGGGCCGGACCAGCCCGAGGTCGAGACCGCCCTCGGCGAGGGCCCGCACCTGGTCGCGGGTCACCATCTCCCGCAGCACGATCTCGACGTCCGGCAGGGCCGTCCGCGCTGCCTCCAGGACCCGGCCGAGCGTGGCGTAGGCGCTCGCGGCCGTGAAGCCCAGGGTGACCGTCCCGGCCTCCCCCGCCGACACCTGCCGGACGGACGTCGCGGCCTGGTCGGCCTGCTGGAGCAGCCGGCGGGCCTCGACGAGGAACGCGCGCCCGGCCGGGGTGAGGCGCACCGACCGGTTCGTCCGGTCGAACAGCCGCACCTTCAGCTCGTTCTCCAGCAGCTGGATCTGGCGGCTGAGCGGCGGCTGCGTCATGCGCAGCCGCGCGGCCGCGCGGCCGAAGTGCAGTTCCTCGGCGACGGCCACGAAGTTCGCGAGCTGGGTGAGCGTGAACATCGATTCATTCCGGGTATCAGTGGATGCGTTTTCTGTGTTGGACCTGGATCGATCGGCCATCCTAGCCTCGGGGCATGATGCAGAGCGCGCCCGACGAGACCGCCCGGAGGCTCGGGTCCGGGCTCCTGTCGTTCCCCGTCACCCACTTCCGCGACGACCTGTCCTTCGACGAGGACGCCTACCGGGAGAACATCGCCCGTCTCGGCGAGTACGACGTGGCCGGGCTGTTCGCCGCGGGCGGGACGGGCGAGTTCTTCTCGCTGACGCCGGACGAGGTGGGCTGGGTCGTGCGCGCGGCGGTCGCGGAGGCGCCGGACGGCGTCCCGGTGATCGCGCCCGCCGGGTACGGGACGGCTGCGGCCGTGCGGATGGCCGAGGACGCCGAGCGCGCCGGCGCCGACGGGGTGCTGCTGTTCCCGCCCTACCTGACCGAGGCGCCGCAGGAGGGCCTGGCCGCGCACGTCCGGGCCGTGTGCGCGGCGACCGGCCTCGGCGTGACGGTCTACAGCCGCGCCAACGCCGTCTACCAGGACGCGACGGTCGCCGGGCTGGCCGACGCGTGCCCGAACCTCGTCGGGTTCAAGGACGGGGTCGGCGACCTGGAGCTGATGACGCGGATCCGGTCCCGGCTCGGCGACCGCCTCGTCTACATCGGCGGGCTGCCGACCGCCGAGACGTTCGCGCTCCCCTACCGCGAGATGGGCGTGACGACGTACTCGTCGGCGATCTTCAACTTCGTCCCGGCGTTCGCGCTCGCCTTCCACGCCGCCGTCCGGGCCGGAGACCGGGACGCGGTCCAGCGGCGGCTGGCGGAGTTCGTCCTGCCGTACTGCGACATCCGGAACCGGCGCAAGGGCTATGCGGTGAGCATCGTCAAGGCGGGCATGCGGGTCGCGGGACACCCCGCGGGCCCCGTCCGCCCGCCCCTGACGGACCTGACCGAGGACGAGACCGCCCGGCTCTCGGAGCTCGTGAAGCGGGTGGGCTGAGATGGCGGGCGCCGCCGGGGAGGCGGTCCTCGACCGGATCGCCTGGATCGAGCTGTCGTCGGTCACGCTGCCGCTGGACGCCCACGACGCCGAGGTGCACGCCGCGCCACGCGCCCCGCTCAACGCCGGACGAGCTGCTGGAGCAGGACTCGAACCTGCATGACGTGATCCAGAGTCACGCATCCTGCCATTGGATGATCCAGCACGGGTGCCCGCCGGCGGGCGGTGGCGTCCGCCCGCCGCGGGCACGGGAAGGACCGGCCGGGGGTCGTTACTCCCGCCGGTCCAGTCCAGAGCCGCACCCGGGAATCGAACCCGGTTCTGCTGGGTGGAAGCCAGCCGCCTCACCATTTAGGCCTGTGCGACGTGCGGAGCCGAATGACTCCGTTCTGAGGACCGTGGATCGGGCCGGACTCGAACCGGCATCCCCCCGCTTGCAAGGCGGGTGCTCTCCCATTGAGCTACTGACCCGTGTAGAACATCGACAGGCGATGAATGACGATCTGCGACGAGGAAAGAGAAAGGCCGCCGGGATTTCTCCCTGGCGGCCTCCGGCGGAGCCTTACGGCTCTATCCAGAGGCGTTCCGGGCGAAGGCGAAACCTCGGCCGGCCCCTGCCCCGAAGGGCTGCGGCGCCTGCTGCGCGATGGTCGCGACCATGGTCACCGCTCCTTCCCGTTCGCTTCCGTCGAGTTCCACACCCCTATGGTGCGAGACGCCGGGCAGGCGCGCAACGCATTTTCCACGCGCTCGCCCCGGGCCATTCCTGAGGAGCGGCCCGGGGCGAAGCGGATATGCGTCACACCGCCCCGCGGCGGGTGCGGGCGCGGCCGCGACCGGGGGTCAGCAACCGCCCAAGAACGCGGAACGGCAGGGTCACGACGCTGACGATCGTCCCGACAATGGCGCTGATCGCTGCGCTGATGCGGCGCATCTGTCTTCACTCCTTCGGTTCGTCCTGACGAACCGATACCCCGCTGTGGAGTTTTACACCGGCTTTGCTCCGACGATGACGGTGGCATGGAAATCGCCGGACTCCGCGACCGTCGCCGCGAGGCCGCCGCGCCGCACGGCGGCGACGGCGCCGGCGACCTGCCGCTCGCTCGTCTCGAACAGCAGATGCCCGCCGGGGGCCAGCCACCGCGACGCCTCGGCGGTGACGCGGCGCAGGACGTCGAGGCCGTCGGAGCCGCCGTCGAGCGACGAGCGCGGCTCGTGGTCGCGCGCCTCCGCCGGCAGGAGCGCGACGTCCCCGGTCGGGACGTAGGGGACGTTCGCGAGGAGCACGTCGACCCGGCCGCGCAGCGCGTCCGGGACGGGATCGAAGAGGTCGCCCTCGTAGACCTCGCCGCCGTAGGGAGCGACGTTGGCGCGGGCGCAGCGCACCGCCGCGGGTTCGATGTCGGCGGCGTGCAGGGCGCACTCGTCCAGGCCGGAGGCGAGCGCGGCCCCGAGGGCACCGGATCCGCAGCACAGGTCGAGGACCACGGGCCGGGGCGGCGCGAGGGCGTGGGCCCGGCGGACGAGGAACTCGGTCCGGCGGCGGGGCACGAAGACCCCGGGCCCGACGGCGATCCGCAGCCCGCAGAACATCGCCCAGCCGAGGACGTGTTCGAGCGGCTCGCCGGCCGCGCGCCGTTCCACCATCGCGTCGGTCTCGCCGGGGGTGCGGGCGGTGGAGAGGATGAGGCGGGCCTCGTCCTCGGCGAAAACGCAGCCTGCGGCGCGGAGCCGGGAGACGATGCCGGGTTCGGTGAGGGGTGCTGTCATAGGAGTCCGCAACTTTATCCCGGCCGCGCCGCCTCCGACGCGTTCGCCGCATTGCCGGCCCGGCGCGACAATGGAGCGTCGTCCAGAAGCCGGGGGTCAGGGGTGTCGGACAGAGCGGACCTGAGGGCCGACTGCGCCAGCTGCTTCGGGCTGTGCTGCGTGGCGCTGCCGTTCGCCAGGTCGGCCGACTTCGCGGTGGACAAGGACGCGGGCGAGCCCTGCCGCAACCTCCTGGCCGACTTCCGCTGCGGCATCCACGCGGACCTGCGGCGGCGCGGCTTCCCGGGCTGCACGGTCTTCGACTGCTTCGGCGCCGGCCAGAAGGTGTCGCAGCTGACCTTCTCCGGCCGCGACTGGCGCGCCGATCCGGACGTCGCGCGCCGCATGTTCGCCGTGTTCCCCGTCATGCGGCAGCTCCACGAGCTGCTCCGGTACCTCGACGAGGCCGCGGCGCTGCCGTCCTCCGGGCCGATCCGCGACGACCTGCGGCGGGCCTTCGAGGAGATCGACCGCCTCACCCGGGGCGGGCCCGGCGAGCTGGCCGAGGTGGACGTCCGGGCGGTCCGGGAGAGCGCGGGCGGCCTGCTGTCGCGGGCCAGCGTGCTCGCGCGGGCCGGTCTGTCCGGACGCGGCAAGGACCGGCGGGGCGCGGACCTCCTGGGCGCGAAGCTGAAGGGCGCCGACCTGCGCGGGGCCGACCTGCGCGGCGCGTACCTGATCGCCGCCGACCTTCGGGGCGCCGACCTTCGGGCGGCCGACCTGATCGGGGCGGACCTACGGGACGCCGACCTGCGGGGGGGCGGACCTCACCGGGTGCCTCTTCCTGACCCAGGCGCAGCTCGATTCGGCGCGGGGCGACGCGGCGACCCGCCTGCCGGAGTCGCTCGCGCGGCCCGCGCACTGGTCGGCGCCCGCGGCCTGATCTTGTTTAGCCGCCCGGTCTGGGGGCATTTTCGCCCGTCAAAGGGCATTTTTCCGCAGCGCACGTCGGGGGGTCGCGTGGTGCGGGTCACATGGTGGGGCACGGGCGCGGTGGCGTTCGTGCTGCTGGTCCTCGGGGCCGGGCTTCCCCTGCTCGACCGGGTCCTCGGACTCCGCGGGCAGCCGCTGGCGCCCGGCACGGTCGTGTCGGTCGGGACGGAGCGCGGCGGCGTCCGCCCGGTGACGTTCTCGGTCACCTCGGCCGGCTGGGCCCTGAACCGGGGCGACACGTCCCTCTCCAACGGCGCCGAGCTGTTCAGCGGCGACGTGGTCTTCGACCTCAATGTGGTGGTCCCGTTGGGATCGGCCGACGCGCGGGCCCTGTGGGGCGGCCTCGGCCGGATCGTCGCCGCGGGCGGGCACGCGCGCCTCGGGACCGGTCCCGTCCCGGTCACCACCGCGCAGGGCGTGACGGGGCTGACGGGACGGCTCGCCGGGCGCGGGCGCGTCGGCACGGCGACCGTCCTCGCCAAGGGGGCGCTCGGCGCGTCGGTCACGGCCACCGGACCGCCGCACGCCTTCCGGAAGGCGGCGCCGCAGGTCGAGGCGATGGTGCGGACGATCAGGATCGCGGCGCCATGGGGCTGACCCGCGGGGACCTCGCGCACCGTCCCGCGTTCTGGCTGTGGGCGGCGGCGTGCCTGCTCGGCGCCTGGACCGCGCTCCGCGGGATCGGCGCGCACGCCGCGGCCTTCCCCGCGGGCGCGATCGCCGGGCTCGCCCTGCTCGCGCCGGCGCTGGCCGCGGGGGTGTGGCTGCTGCGGCGGCTGCACCCGGTCCGCTCGCCGCCGCTCGGCTACGCGCTGGTCGCGGTGGCGTGGGGCGGGCTGGCCGCGTTCGGGACGGCGCTGCCCGCCAACGCCGCGTTCCAGGCGATCGTCGGGAAGACGGCGGGGCCGGGCTTCAACGCGGCGTGGGGCGCGTCGATCGCCGCGCCGGTCGACGAGGAGATCCTGAAGCTGCTCGGCGTCGCGGTCGTGGCGCTGATGGCGCCGGCGGCGGTCCGCGGGCCGCTCGACGGGTGGGGCTACGGCGCGCTGGCCGGGCTGGGCTTCCAGTTCGCGGAGAACTTCCTGTACGTCCTGAACACGATCGTGCTGACCGGCGCCACCCACGACGCGAACGCGGCGTTCTTCTCCTTCGGGAGCCGGGTGGTCGGCGGGGCGTGGTGGAGCCACTGGGCGATGACCGCGGTGGGCGGCGCGGGCCTCGGCTGCCTGATCGGGCGGTTCTCCAAGGCGCACGTGGCCGCCGCGGTGGGCGCGTTCGTCCTCGCCATGGTGCTGCACTCCTGGTGGGACGCCCCCGTCCTGTCCGGGCTGATGCTGATGCCGGTGAAGGGCGCGCCGATCCTGCTGGCCGCGGTCGTCGCCTACCGGCTGGCCAGGCGCCGCTACCTCTCGCACTTCCGGCGGACGGTGCACGCGGAGACCGCGGGCGGCGTCCTGGTGCCGGGCGAGGGTCACGTGCTCGCGTTCCGCAAGTGGCGCAGGAAGGAGCAGTGGGGCGTGCCGGTCGGCGAGGCGCGGCGGCTGCTCGCACGGCTCCGGGCCGCCGAGCTCGCCCTCATCGAGGACGGCCTCGGCGGCCTGGAGCGGGACCCGCTGGCCGCCGAGCGGCTGCGCACCGACATCCGCGCCCTGCGCGACGACCTCAAGGCGTCCGGCGCGAACGTGCGCGTGGTGTGAGGGCCAGGACGGCCGCGCACACGGCCGCGCAGACGGCGGCGGCGGTGAACAGCGCGTAGGCCGGGTCGCCTGCGCCGCCCCCGGAGCCGACCGGCGCGAACGCGCCCATGATCGCGACGCCGAGGGTGGCGCCGAGCTGCCGGACGGCGTTCAGCAGGCCGCCCGCCGCGCCGGCCGTGCCCTCGGGGGCGGCCGCGACGACCATGGTCGCGAGGGCCGGCAGGGCGAACGACACGCCGAATCCGGTGCACAGCAGGCCCGCGACGAGCGGCGGATAGGAGGCGCCGCCGAGCAGCACGGCCCCGAACAGCACTCCCCCGGCGGTCAGCAGGCCGAGCCCGGCGAGCACGGGGCGGCGCGGCCCGGTCCGCGCGACGATCCGCCCGGTGAGCAGCGGGTTGAACGCGAACGGCAACGTCATCGGCAGGAACGCCAGGCCGGTCTGGAACGGCGTCAGCGACAGGGTCCGCTGGAACACCAGCGGCAGCACGAACAGCACGCCGGTCATGACGAAGTTGACCGCGGCGCCGGCGGCCAGCGCGGCGGGCATCCCGGGCGCCCGCAGCACCGCCGGGACCAGGACCGGCGCCGCGCTCCCGCGCTCGCGGACCGCGAACGCCGCGCCGGCCGCGAGCGCTCCGGCCGCCGAGGCGGCCGCGTGGACGCCCCCGCCGCTCCCCAGCGCGATGAGGGCGTCGGTCAGCAGTCCCAGCGCCGCGCACGCGAGGAGCTGCGCCGCCGGGTCGAGGCCGCGGGACCCGCGCGGGCAGCGCACGGCCCGTCCCGCCGCGAGCGCGAGGACGGCGGCGGCGAGCGGGACGTTGATCAGGAAGATCGCGCGCCAGCCGGCGATGCCGACCAGCGCGCCGCCCGCGACGGGTCCGGCCGCGAGGGCGGCGCCGCTGGTCGCCGCCCAGGTCGCGACGGCGCGGGCGCGCTCGGCGGGCGCGGGGTAGAGGCGGGCGATCATCGCCATGGACGCGGGCACGCAGGCCGCGGCGGCGGCACCGAGGACCGCGCGCAGCGCGACGAGCGTCCACAGGTCCGGAGCGGCGGCGCACAGCAGCGATCCGGCGCCGAACGCCGCGATCCCCGCGCGGAAGACGCGGTGGGCGCCGTACCGGTCGGCGACGGCGCCGGCCGACAGCAGCAGCGCGCCGAACACGACGGTGTAGCCGGTGACGGCCCATTGCAGGCCGGCGACCGTGCCGTGCAGGGAGCGGGCCAGGTCGGGTTCGGCCACCGACAGGACGGTCGTGTCGAGCAGCACCATGAAGTAGCCGAGCGAGATGCCCAGCAGGGCGGGGCCGCGCCGCCCGGGGGCCGTGCCGGCCGGTGCGGGTGAGAGAACCGAGCTCATGGCGCCCCAGTCTGGGAATCCGGGCCGCGGGGCTCCACCGGCTGCGCCGCACGCCGCGTTCGGAATATCCGAACGCGCGGCCCGGGTTGGCACCGGCATGGAACTGCGCCAGTTGCGGACGTTCGAGGCCGTCGTCGCCCACCGGACCGTCACCGACGCCGCGAACGCGCTCGGCCTCGCGCCGTCGTCGGTGTCGGAGCAGGTCCGCGCGCTGGAGGCGTCGCTGGGCGTGCCGCTGTTCCACCGCGGCCCGAAGGGCATGCGGCCGACCGAGCAGGGCGAGCGGCTGCGCGGCTGGGCGCGGCGCCTGCTCCGGCAGGCCGAGGAGGCCCGCCGCGACGTGGCCGGGGAGCGGCCGGTGCTGCGGCTCGGCGCGCTGGAGTCGATCGCCGCCACGCACGTCCCCCGCGTCCTGGCCAGGCTGGCCGAGCGGCGGCCGGGCCTGCGGGTCGACGTCCGGTCGGACGCGGCCCGCGACCAGCTCCTCGACGCGGTCGCCGCCGGGGACCTGGAGGCGGCGCTGCTGCTGGACGCCGGCGACGACGTGGGCGGGCTCGGTTTCACGCCGCCGCCCGCACCGCTGGACTTCCTCGACCTGGAGCCGGTGCCGCTCGCGCTCGTCGCCGCGCCGGACCACGTGCTCGCCGGGGCCCGGCGCCTTGCCGCGGGCGATCTGCGCGGTGAGAGGCTGCTGGTCAACGTGCCGGCGTGCTCGTTCTGGATGGCCGGCGAGCGGCTCCTCGGCGACGCCGTCGAACGCGTCCGGGCGGGGAGCGTGACCGTGATGGCGTCCTGGGCGGAGCAGGGCCTCGGCATCGCCCTGCTCCCGGAGTTCGCCGTCCGCGACCGGCTCGCGGCCGGGACCCTCGCCCGGCTCGCGTTCGACGTTCCCGACCTGGGTCTCCGCCTTGTCTGGCGGGCCGACCGGGAGACCGTACCCGGTATGCGAGAGGTCCTCTACGCGGCCAGCGCCTGAGGCCCCCCGGGGCCGCTGCGGCGCAGCGTTTGCCCCAACCCGCCCCGGGTAGCCGCCCCAGGGACACGACGGCCGGGCCGGGGAGAGCTCTATGGCGGTACAAAACGGGAGAGAAAGCGCCAAATCTGAGCGGGTACAGAAACTCTTCTGGGGCGTCAACGACCGGCTCGGCTCCACCGAGTTCCTGGACAAGAACATCCGGAAGGCGTTCCCCAAGCACTGGTCGTTCCTGCTCGGCGAGATCGCGCTCTACTCGTTCGTCATCCTCGTGCTGACCGGCGTCTACCTGACGCTGTTCTTCAAGCCGAGCGGCACGGACATCGTCTACGACGGCTCCTACGCCCCGCTCAGGGGCGTCAAGGTGAGCGAGGCCTACGCCTCCACCCTGCACCTGTCGTTCGACGTGCGCGGCGGGCTGCTGATGCGGCAGGTCCACCACTGGGCGGCGAACGTCTTCGTCGCGGCCATCGTCGTCCACCTCATGCGGATCTTCTTCACCGGCGCGTTCCGCAAGCCGCGGGAGATCAACTGGGTGATCGGCACGACGCTGTTCGCGCTGGCGATGGCGGAGGGGTTCGCCGGCTACTCGCTGCCGGACGACCTGCTGTCGGGCACCGGCCTGCGGATCTTCCAGGGCATCGTGCTCTCCATCCCCGTCATCGGGACGTACGCGGCCCTGTGGATCTTCGGGGGGCAGTTCCCCTCCGCCGAGGAGTTCATCCCGCGGCTTTTCACCGTGCACATCCTGCTGATCCCGGGCATCCTCATCGCCCTCGTCACCGCGCACCTGATGATCCTGTGGCACCAGACGCACACCATCTTCCCGGGCCGCGGCCGGCGGGAGCGGGCGGTGACCGGGGAGCCGACCTTCCCGCACTTCGCCGCGCAGAGCACGGCCTACTTCCTCTTCACCTTCGGCGTCCTGGCCCTGCTGGCGGCGTTCTTCCAGATCAACCCGGTCTGGCTGTACGGCCCGTACGAGCCCGACCAGGTCGGGTTCGGCTCCCAGCCCGACTGGTACGTCGGGTTCCTCGAAGGCTCGCTGCGCACCATGCCGCGCCTGTCCACGAACCTCTTCGGGCACACCATCGCCTGGAACGTGCTGCTCCCCGCCGTCGTCCTGCCCGGGCTGTTCTTCACGCTCATCGGCCTCTACCCGTTCGTGGAGCGCTGGGCCACCGGCGACGAACGCCTGCACCACCTGCTGGACCGGCCGCGCAACGCCGCGACCAGGACCGCGATCGGCGCCGCCGCCGTCGCCTGGTACGGCAACATGCTGGCGGCCGGCGGCAACGACGTCATCTCCGCGACCTTCAAGATCCCGCTGTTCTGGACGACCTGGTTCTTCCGCGCCGGGTTCTTCGTCTTCCCGCTCGCGGCCTTCGCCATCGCCCGGCGGGTGTGCCTGAGCCTGCAGCGCCGCGACCTGCGCACGCGGGAGGAGGGCGTGGAGAGCGGCCTCATCTCGCTGACGCCGGACGGGGGGTTCCGGGAGCGGCACGAGCAGCCGTCCGAGGACGCCGAGGCGGTGCTGGAGGCTCGGCAGCCCGGCGAGCTAGTCGCGCCGTACCCGCACCACCTGATCCCGCTGCCGACGCCGGACCGCGCCCGCACGCAGGTCCGGACCCGCGTCAACCGCTTCTACCTCAACTACCAGGCCGAGTCGCACGGCGGCGGCCAGGGCGACCTGCGCGACGGCTCCGGGGAGGACGGCCGGGGCGAGTGACCGGCGGCGGCCGGCCGGGCGGTCACGGCGGGGGCAGCGCCGGTTCGGCCTCCTGCGGCGGCTCCTTCGGCGGGTAGTGCAGGTCGAACGCGGGGCGCGACGACCGGATGCGCGGCATCGACGTGAAGTTGTGGCGCGGGGGCGGGCAGGACGTCGCCCACTCCAGCGAGCCGCCCGCGCCCCAGGGGTCGTCGGTCTGGACGCGCTCGGCGTGCCGCCAGGACCACAGCACGTTCCACAGGAACGCGAACGTCGAGGCCCCCAGGATGAACGAGCCGATCGACGAGACGAGGTTCAGGGTCGCGAACTGGTCGGGATAGTCGGCGTAGCGGCGCGGCATGCCCTCGGCGCCCAGCCAGTGCTGGACGAGGAAGGTGGTGTGGAAGCCGACGAAGAGCGTCCAGAAGTGGATCTTCCCCCAGGTCTCGTTCAGCATCCGGCCGGTCATCTTCGGCCACCAGAAGTAGAACCCGCCGAACATCGCGAACACCACGGTGCCGAACAGGACGTAGTGCAGGTGGGCGACGACGAAGAAGGAGTCGGTGAGGTGGAAGTCCATGGGGGGCGAGGCCAGGATGACCCCGGTCAGGCCGCCGAACAGGAACGTCACCAGGAACCCCAGCGCGAACAGCATCGGGGTCTCGAAGGTCAACTGCCCCTTCCACAGCGTCCCCACCCAGTTGAAGAACTTCAGGCCGGTCGGCACGGCGATCATGAAGGAGGTGATCGAGAAGAAGGGCAGCAGCACGCCGCCGGTGGCGAACATGTGGTGCGCCCAGACCGTCATCGACAGCCCGGTGATCGCGATGGTGGCGGCGACCATGCCGAGGTAGCCGAACAGCGGCTTGCGGCTGAACACCGGAAGGATCTCGGTGATGATCCCGAAGAACGGCAGCGCCGCGATGTAGACCTCCGGATGGCCGAAGAACCAGAACAGGTGCTGCCAGAGCAGCGCGCCGCCGTTGGAGGGGTCGTAGATGTGGGCGCCGAGCCTGCGGTCGGCCTCCAGCGCGAACAGCGCCGCGGCCAGCACCGGGAAGGCGATGAGCACCATCAGGCTGGTCAGCAGCACGTTCCAGGTGAAGATCGGCAGCCGGAACATCACCATGCCCGGGGCGCGCATCGCGATGATCGTGGTGATCATGTTCACCGAGGTCAGGATCGTGCCGAACCCCGACAGGATCAGTCCCATGGTCCACATGTCGCCGCCCTGGCCGGGCGAGTACGTCTGGGTGGACAGGGGCGTGTAGGCGAACCAGCCGAACCCCGGAGCGCCGCCCGGCATGATGAACGAGGCCAGCACCATGAGCGCGCCGAACAGGAACAGGTAGTAGGTGAGCGCGTTCATCCGCGGGAAGGCCACGTCCGGCGCCCCGATCTGCAGCGGGACGAGCACGTTGGCGAACCCGGCGAACAGCGGGGTGGCGAACAGCAGCATCATGATCGTGCCGTGGATGGTGAACATCTCGTTGTAGGTGTGGTTGCTCACCACCTGCTTGCCCGGCTCCAGCAGCTCGGCCCGCATCACCATGGCCATCAGGCCGGCGGCCAGGAACATCGCGAACGACGTCCCTAGGTAGAGGTAGCCGACCATCTTGTGGTCGGTCGTCGCCAGCACATGGCTGATCCTGGTCCCCTTGCGGTGCCGTGCGAGCGCGTCGGCGACGCTGGTGTCCTGCCGCCCTTGGACGGTCGTCATCCCGGCCTGCCCTCCCTCGTCCTGACCCCATCCGGCCACTTGCCGCGCAGTCCTGTTTCAAACGCCGCGCGGACCGGGCCCCGATCAGCCCCCGGCCCCCGCCCATCAGGCCGGACACCCGGTCCGGGGTTCCTCGGCGCCGGCCGCGGGCGCGGCGCCCCCGGACCGTGCGAGGGATGAAGCCGGGAACTCGGGGAAGTGCGCTCGGAAAGCACATGCGAAGGAGCTCCCCCCGATGCGGAAGGACCGGACGCCCCCGCGGGCCCGCGAGCCCGCGGAGCCCATGCGGACGCAGGACTTCGACAGCCGGGCCGGTGTCGCGGCCGCTCGGGACGAGGCCGCCCGCGCCCTCGACCGGCTGGACAGCGCGCGCAGGAGGGCGGCGCGGGCGCGCCGCGAGACCGGCGCGGGCGGGCCGCCGCCCGCGGAGGAGCAGCGGCTCGCGGAGGAGCAGCGGCTCGCGGAGGAGCAGCGGCTCGCGGAGGCGGCGCGCGCTCTGGCCGAGGCCGCGCGCGAGCTCGCCCGGCTCGTCGGCGACTCCGGCCGCCGGCCCGCCCGCGCCGGCCCCGGGGACGGCGTCCCGGCCCAGGCCCGGACGAGGCGCCCCGCCGACGACGAGCCGCTCGTCACGCTCGACCTGGCGCACCACGTCGGGCCCGGCTGGCGGCTGCACCAGTTCACGACCGCCGACCGGGACGCCCACCGCTGGCATCTGCGGCACCACGGGCACTCCGCGGGGACCGTGACGCACGTCCTGAACCTGCGCGGCCGCCGGACGGGCTGGGAGGCCTACGACGCGCGCGGGTTCCGGCTGCGCCCGGAGCCCGGGCCGGAGGCGTACCCGCCCGGCGTGCCCTACCTGTGGGCGACGAGGAGGGCGGCGGTGCGCGCCGCCGCACGGGCCCACCGCTGCGCCTGAGCGCCGCGCCCCGGACGTTTCGCCCCGGTCGCGCGGGTAGGGCCGCCTGGGACGGAGCCCGTCCCACCGGAGGAGCACGATGAAGGCTGTCACCTGGCACGGCAAGCGCGACGTCCGCGTCGACGACGTCCCCGACCCCCAGATCAAGGAGCCGAACGACGCGGTCATCAGGGTCACCTCGACCGGCGTGTGCGGGTCGGACCTGCACCTGTACGAGGTGCTCGGGCCGTTCATGAACGAGGGCGACGTGCTCGGCCACGAGCCGATCGGCGTCGTCGAGGAGACCGGCCCGGACGTCACCCACGTCAAGCCCGGCGACCGCGTGGTCATCCCGTTCAACATCTCGTGCGGGCACTGCCACATGTGCGGCCTGGAGCTGTACGCCCAGTGCGAGACGACGCAGGTCCGCGACCAGGGCATGGGCGCGGCGCTGTTCGGCTACACCCGCCTGTACGGGCAGGTGCCGGGCGCGCAGGCCGAGTACCTGCGGGTGCCGCAGGCCCAGTTCGGGCCGATCAAGGTGCCGGACGGCCCGCCGGACGAGCGGTTCCTCTACCTCTCGGACGTCCTGCCCACCTCCTGGCAGGCCGTCGCCTGGGCCGAGATCCCCGAAGGCGGTTCGGTCACGGTGCTCGGGCTCGGCCCGATCGGGCAGATGTCGGCCCGGATCGCCCGCCATCTCGGCCACCGGGTGATCGGGGTCGACCTCGTTCCGGAGCGGCTGGAGATGGCGCGCCGGCACAGCGTCGAGGTGATCGACGCCTCCGACGCCGACGACGTCCCGGACGCGGTCCGGCAGCTCACCGGGGGGCGCGGCACCGACTCGGTGATCGACGCGGTGGGGATGGAGGCGCACGGCTCCCCCGGCGCCAAGCTCGCGCAGACCCTCACCGGGCTCATGCCGGGCAACTCCGCCGCGCCGCTGATGTCCCGCGTCGGCGTGGACCGGCTCGCCGCGCTCACCACCGCCATCGACACCGTGCGGCGGGGCGGGACGATCTCCCTCAGCGGCGTGTACGGCGGCATGACCGACCCGCTGCCGATGCTGCAGATGTTCGACAAGGGCATCACCGTCCGGATGGGCCAGGCGCACGTCAAGCGCTGGATCGACGAGCTGATGCCGCTCGTGGCCGACGACGCCGACCCGCTCGGTGTGATGGACCTCGCGACGCACCGCTGGCCGCTGGAGAAGGCGCCCGAGGCGTACGAGATGTTCCAGAAGAAGCGGGACGGCGCCATCAAGGTGCTGCTGCAGCCGGGCACGTGACACCGGCCGGTCGGTGATCGCGGACCGGGGGCGCCGGCCCTAGGCTTTCGGCACGTCCCCGTGCGTGCCGATGACCGGGGCTCTGGAGGTGGACCCGATGCACCCGTTCCGCGCGGCCGTCGAGAAGGGCGACCTGGACGCCCTCCCGGCGCTGCTGGCCGAGGACGTGACGTTCCTCAGCCCGGTGGCGTTCGCGCCGTACGAGGGGCGGGCGGCGGTCACCGCGATCCTGCGGGCGGTGACCCGGGTCTTCGCCGACTTCCGCTACGTCCGCGAGATCGGCGGCGGCCGCGACCACGCGCTGGTCTTCAAGGCGCGCGTCGGCGACCGCGAGGTGCACGGCTGCGACTTCCTGCACCACGACGACGACGGGCTCATCGACGAGTTCTGCGTCATGGTCCGGCCGCTGTCGGGCGCGCAGGCGCTCTCGGACGCGATGGCGGTGGAGTTCGAGGCGGTCAGGCGGGAGATGGGCCTGGCCTGACCGCCGTGCGGACCGGGCCGGCGCCGTGTTCCTCGGCGGCCGGCCCGGGGAGCGTCCCGTTCAGGCGCTCAGCGGCGGGGGCAGGGAGGCGTCCTCCGCGCGGCGGCCGTCGCGCTCCAGGCACGTCAGGCGCGCCGAGGTGAGAGCGGCGCGGAACAGCTGGATGCCGCGCGCGGAGCTGGGGTCGACGCCGGACAGGTCCCGGATGCGGTCCAGCCGGTAGTGCAGGGTGCGGCGGTGGATCCACAGCTCCCGCGCGGCGCGCTCGCGGTCGAGGTTGCAGGCGAGCAGCACCTCCAGCGTCCGCCGCAGGTCCGTGCCGGCGTCGAGCGGGGACAGCACGGCGGAGAGCCGGCCGCGGATGGCGGGCTGCCCGAGGATCGCCAGCTCGACCAGCAGCTCGTCGGCCCGGTAGGGGCGGTCCTCGGCGTCCGGGATCGCCTTGGCGATCGTCAGGACCCGGGACGCCTCCTCCAGCGCGGCCGGGATCTCGGCGATGCCGCGCCGGAAGGACTCGGCGGCGTGCACCGGGCCGCGCGAGCGGGCGGCCAGGCCCGCGGTGAACTCGGCGGCCAGGTTCTCCGCGCGCAGCGGCTCGGCGGCGGGGAACAGCACGGTGAGCCCCTCCGGACCGCCCGAGTACAGGACGCCCTCCCACGACTCCAGGCGCTCGCTCTCCCGCTCCCAGTCGTCCGCCGCGAGCGCGGGGGCCTCGCACCGCAGGACGAGGTAGGCGGGCGCCAGGCGGACGCCGGCCGCGTCGGCGATGACACCGGCGGGAGCCCCGTCGATCAGGGTCTCGGCGAGCAGCCGGCGCAGCGGCCGCGACCGCGCCCCCTCGCGGGGCGCCTCCGCGTAGCCCTGGATGCAGGCCTCCCGCGCGCCGTCGGCGAGCCGGGCCGCGTGCGCGGTCAGCTCGGCCATCTCGGCGAAGCAGCCGGGCGGCGCGACCGTCCAGCAGCTCCGCGCCGCGGCGGAGAGCGCGAGGTCCCACGCCTCCGACAGCACCGGCAGCGGGACCGCCTGCCGGGCCGCGAGGACGCCGAGGTCGCGGAAGCGCCCCCGGTCGTCGTCGGGAAGGGGGGACCGGCGCAGGACGAGGCCGAGCAGCCGGGCGCAGGTCTCCCGGCGCCCGCCGAACATCGGGCCCGCCGCCCGCCTGATCGGCTGGTAGGCGGGATGGCCGTGCAGTGCCTCCCGGATCGCCGCGGCGACCCGCGGGCAGTGCGCGGTGAGGACTTCCGGGAGTCCGCCGGAGACGGTCATCGACGGTCCTCCCCCTAGGCCACGGCCAGCCGGAGCCCGGGCAGGCGGCCGACGGTCCCGTCGACCAGCCGGTGCAGCTCCCGGACGCAGCCGGGATCGCCGCCGAGCATGTCGAGCAGGCCGTGGGCGCGGTCGATCAGGGGCGCGACGGCGGCGGCGCAGGACTCGGCGACCTCCTCGTCGAGCATCCAGGCCGCCAGTTCGGCGCGCGCGGACGCAGAGTGGCGGGCGGAGGCGTGCAGGGCGAGCGCCTCGCGGCGCCGCGCGGGGGAAAGCCCGGTGAGCAGGTGGACGAGCAGGAACGTGGCGGTGCCGGCGGCGAGGTCCGCGTACCGCCCGGTGACGAGGTCGCGCTGGTCGTCGGCGAGCCGGCGCAGCACGCCGAGGGCGCGCCCGTACGCCCGCCAGCCCGCGGTCCGGCGGTCATCCGCCCCGGCGAGCCGCGCCGCCGAGGCCGCGGCCATCGCGTAGGGCGCGCCCGTCCCGCCCTCGTAGCCGCGCAGCACGGAGGCGAGGGTCGCGTTCGACGCCCGCTCGGTGAGGCGGCGGAGCCGCCCGTCCACGGCGTCCACCCAGGCGCGCGAGAGCTCGTCCGCGAGCGCGGCGCGGACGGGGCCGCCGACGGGCATGCCGGCGATGAGCCTGCCGGGCAGCTGGCCGCCGACGGCCAGCGCGGTGAGCACCTTCCCGCCGGTGGCGGGGGACGGCGCGCCGGCGGCCTCCGGGAGTCCGTCGAGGTAGCGGGCCGACGCCCACCAGAGCAGGTGCAGCACGGCGACGGGCCTGCCGGGGCCCGGCTCGCCGGTCTCGGCCCCGTGCACCAGCAGAGGCAGCGTGACCACGCTCTTCACGCCCGGCCGCGGGCCCTCGGCCCGGACGAGGTCGAAGAACTCCACGAGGAACTCCGACATGGCGCCCCCGACCATCTCGCGCCCCTCGTCCACCCCCATCGCCATGCCCTCGGCGAGCAGCTCGCACAGCCGCACCATCTCCGCCTCGACCTCGGCGATCGCCCGTTCCTGGGCCGCCCTGCCGAACACTCCTTCGTCCACGTGCCAACTCCTCTGCTGCGGGGGTCTCGGGCCGTGCCGGCGCTCCGGCGGGGCCCGTCAGTGCCGGGCGCGCCCGCCCTGGATCCGGGCCGTGCCGGGGAACGGCGGCGTCCCCGGCACGCGGTCGAGCGGGTACTCGCTCCAGGGGGGATCACGGGGATCGAGCGCGTCGGCGGCCAGGGCACGGAATCGGTTGATGACGGACGCGGCCACGCGCGTTTCCTCCATTTCTCCGGCCCGCGCTCGCGGATCCGCGCCGAAAACGGCGCCGGCGATCCCCGGGAAGGGCGGACAATACGACCGGACGGCCGTTATCTTGCTACAGAAATGCGGGATGCTGAACTGCACCCCCGGGCAGTCCGGGCCGCGCCGGGCTGCCCGGTCCGGCAACCGGCACCGGCGGGTCACGCTCCGCGCGAGGCGATCCCGCCCCGGAAACCGCATGTCAGCGCACGCTTGCAGGAGGCGGCCGGGCAGCGGACGGCCCGGACCCCGCACGTCACCGGCCCCCCGGCGCGGAGCGAAAGCGGCCCGTTTCCGCCCGATCAGCGCGCGAATTCCCAGGGCATTCGCACAAGGTATATTTTCAGATGAGAATTCAATTGAGCCGGACTACGCGCGCCGCTGTGACGTTGCCCACAATTAATTGGCGGAATGCGGCCAGTGCGGCGGGGGGGCGCGGGCGGGCGCGCGCCGCGCGGCCCCCCGCC
>NZ_JBEZFD010000048.1:0-21923 GCF_040649235.1 Spirillospora sp. NPDC049024 | reverse complement strand
CCCCGATCGCCCATCGCCAGCGGATCACCACCGGCCGCCAGGGCGCCACGCGCCGGATGATCGGCGGCCAGCAGCATCAACCGCCCCGACTCCCCGACCAGCGAGTCCCGCCTGGTCCTGCGCTCCGCCGCCTCGGCGATCGACTCCGGACGCATCACCCGCGCCTCGGTCAGCCCCGCGATCCTCTCCGCCCGCGCGTCGGCGGGCGGCACCGGAATGTCGAGCGTCATGCGGCCACCCGCCCGGCCAGCGAGAGCACCTCGTCCGTCGCGGGCATCGCCGCCGAGCACGCCAGCCGGGACGCGACGATCGCGCCGGCCGCGTTGGCGAAGCCGAGGACGCGCGGCAGGTCCCAGCCGGACAGCAGGCCGTGGCAGAGGGCGCCGCCGAAGGCGTCGCCCGCGCCGAGGCCGTTGACGACCTCGACCGGCACCGGCGGCGCCTCGGCGGTCCGGCCCTCGGCGTCGACGGCGAGGACGCCGTCCGGCCCGCGCTTGACGACGGCGAGGCGAACGCCCCGGTCGAGCAGCGCGCGGGCGGCGGCGAGGGGATCGCTCTCCCCCACCGCCACCTCGCATTCGGCGGTGTTCCCGACGGCGACGGTGGCGTGTTCGAGGGCCTCGCCCGCCCAGCGCCGCGCCTCGTCCCGCGACTCCCAGAACACGGGCCGGTGGTCGAGGTCGAGGACGGTGAGGGCGCCGCGACGGCGGGTGCCGAGCGCGGCCAGCGTCGCCGTCCGGGACGGTTCGGCGCAGAGCCCCGTCATCGTGACCCACAGCACCCCTGCGGCCTCGATCGCGGACCGGTCGAGCTCGTCCGCGCGGATCTCCAGGTCGGGAGCCTTCGGGAAGCGGTAGAAGTACAGCGGGAAGTCGTCCGGCGGGAACAGCTCGCAGAAGGTCACCGGGGTCGGCAGGCCGGGGACGTCGGCGACGTACCGGTCGTCGACGCCGTACTCGGCGAGCGCCCGGCGGACGAAGCGGCCGAACGGGTCGGCGCCGGTCCGGGTGACCACGGCGGTCCGGCGGCCGTGCCGGGCGGCGGCGACCGCGACGTTGGTGGCGCTGCCGCCGAGGAACCGCGCGAACGTCTCGACCTCGTCCAGTCCGACACCCGACGTGAGCGGGTAGAGGTCCACGCCGACGCGGCCCATGGTGAGGACGTCGAAGGACGCGGCGCCGCTCATGCGCCGATCCCGGCGAGGAACTCGACGGAGGCGCGGACGTCGGCCAGCGGGCCTTCGCCGGGGGCGGGCTCGCGGTCGAGGACGGTGTCCTGCTCCAGGACGTACCAGCCGTCGTATCCGGCGCCTTCGAGAGAGCCGACGATGGCGGCGATGTCGATGTCGCCCGCGCCGAGCGGGCGGTAGAGGCCGGCGCGGACGGCGTCGGTGTAGGACGTCCGGCCGTGCCGCACGCTCTCGGCGAGGTCGGCGTCGACGTCCTTGAGGTGGACGTGCGCGACCCGCCCGGCGGCGCTCGCCGCCAGCTCGACCGGATCGGTGCCGCCGACCAGCAGGTGGCCGGTGTCCAGGCACAGCGGGACGGCCGATCCGTCGAGGACGCGCAGCACTTCGTTGGATCGTTCCACCATCGTCCCGGCGTGCGGATGGAGGACGGCCCGCACCCCGGCCTCCGCGGCGAGCGAGGCGATCCGGTCGAGGTTGGTGAGCAGCGCCGTCCAGCCGACGGTGTCCAGGGAGGGGCGCTCGTCGTAGCCGCGCAGCCCGTGGACGGCGGCCAGCACCAGCGTCTGTTCCGAATTGGAGCGTTCCACCCCGAAGCCGGCCAGGATCCGGCGGACCTCGGGCAGCGGGTCGCGGTCCGGGTCGTGCAGCACGACGGGCGCGAAGCCGCCCACCGGGCGGAGCCCGTACTCGGCGAGCAGCGCGGCGCGCTCTCCCGCCCCGGCGGGCAGGAAGCCGTCCGGCCCGAACTCCGCGGCGGCCAGCCCGAGGTCGCGCATCTCCGCCAGCACCCGCCCGGGGTCCATCTGGTGCCCCCAGCCCGGGACCTCGCACACCCCCCACGAGATCGGGGCTCCCGCGACGCGGTCGTTGATCATCGGCTCACCATCTCCCTGGGACGCGCCCGGCTCCGTACTCGGCATCGGCGCCGAGTCTGCTGAAGGCCGGGAAGGTATGTCAATAGTTTGTTATGACATTATGAGGTAATAAGCTAGCGACCAGCGGCGGGTACGATCGACCCGGAGGAGAGGAGGCGCCGGGTGTACCGACCGCGTGTGACCGTGGACCGCAGCAGCCCCGTGCCGCTGTACTACCAGCTCGCCCAGCAACTGGAGGCGGCGATACGGGCGGGCGAGCTGTCCCCGGGCACCCGTCTGGAGAACGAGGTCGAGCTGGCCGACCGGTGCGGGCTGTCGCGCCCGACGGTCCGGCAGGCGATCCAGCACCTGGTCGACCGGGGGCTGCTGGTGCGCAAGCGCGGCGTCGGCACGCAGGTGGTGCAGTCGGAGATCCGCCGGCCGATCGAGCTGACCAGCCTGCACGACGACCTGGCGGCGGCCGGCCGCGACCCGCGCACCGAGGTCCTGGAGCTGGGCCGCGTCCCCGCCGAGGACCAGGTGGCCAAGGAGCTCGGCGTCCCGCCCGGCACCGAGGTCACCCGGATGCGCCGCGTCCGGTTCACCGGCGACGAGCCGCTCGCCCTGCTCACCAACTACCTGCCGGTCGACCTGCTGAGGATCACCGAGGCCGACCTCGCCGAGCACGGCCTGTACGAGCTGCTCCGGTCCAAGGGCGTCAACCTGCGCATCGCGAACCAGACGATCGGCGCCCGCGGCGCGACGGCGGCCGAGGCCCGGCTGCTGGACGAGCGGCGCGGCGTCCCGCTGCTGACCATGACCCGCACCGCCTACGACGACAAGGGCGGCGCGATCGAGTACGGCTGCCACGTCTACCGCGCCGACCGCTACTCCTTCGCCCTCACCCTCGTGGAGCGCTGACCGGACCCTCGGGGACAAAACGGCGAACCTTCGATGAAAATCTCTTGATCAATTAGAGCGCTCTATTGAATTAGAGCGCTCCAATGTCTACGGTGCAGGCATCCCCCCACCGCATCAGGAGGAACCCGATGCCGTTGCGACCCACCCCCCAGGGCGTCCGCCTCGCGGCCGCCGCGACCACCGCCGCGCTCGCCGCGGCCTTCCTGTCCGCCGCGCCCGCGTCCGCCGACGGCGACGAGCTCGCCGAGGTCCGCGCCGCGCTGGAGACCCCGGCCAACTTCGACGACGACGCGGGCGGCAACGCCAACGCCGACGACCCCGCGATCTGGAGCCACCCCGACGACCGCGACGGCGACCTGATCGTGGCCACCCTCAAGGAAGGCGGCCTCGCCGTCTACGACGCCGCGGGGCGGCAGATCCAGCGGATCGCCGCGCCCGCGCCGCCCCGGGCCGGCGACGAGCCCGGACGGTTCAACAACGTCGACCTGGTCTACGGGTTCCAGCTCGGCCGCCGCAAGGTCGACCTGGCCGTCGTGTCCGACCGGGGCCGCGACACCGTCCGCACCTACGCGATCGACCCCGGCAAGGCCGAGGACCACCGGGCCCCGCTCACCGACGTCACCGACCCCGGGGTCGCGCCCGTCTTCTCGTCCTCCCTCGACGAGGTCAACGAGCAGGCGACGGCGTACGGGCTGGCGTCCTGGAAGGACTCGCGCGGAACCTCGTACGTCGCGCTCAGCCGCCGGCACACCTCCCGGATCGGCACCGTCCGGCTGGAGGCCACCGCGGCGGGCACCGTCACCTACCGGCACGTCCGCGACCTCGACCTGCCCGCGTCGTTCGCGCTGCCCGGCGGCGGCACCTGGGCGCCGTGCGAGGACCCCGGCGAGGGGCCGCAGGTCGAGGGCATGGTCGCCGACCCCGAGAACGGAGTGCTCTACGCGGCGCAGGAGGACGTCGGCATCTGGCGCATCCCGCTGGGCAGCGGCTCGCCCCAGCTCATCGACAAGGTCAAGGAGTTCGGCGTCCCCGCCGCCTACGACCCCGAGACCGAGGAGTGCAACCCGAGCGGACCCGACCCCGGCGTCGGGGGAACGCACCTCACGGCCGACGCCGAGGGCCTGTCCATCTACCGGCAGGACGGCGGCGAGGGCTACCTGCTCGCCTCCAGCCAGGGCGACAACACCTTCGTCGTCTACGACCGCGAGGACCCGCGCCAGTACCTCGGCCACTTCCGGGTCGCCCCGGGCACGACGGTGGACGGCTCCGAGGTCTGCGACGGGGCGATGGTGACCAGCGCCCCCACGGGCGGCTTCGAGAACGGCCTCCTCGTCGTCCACGACGGCGTCAACACCCCCGAGGTCACGGACGGGAACGGCGAGGTCCGGGAGAACACCGACTTCAAGCTCGTCGACTGGGAGGATGTGGCGGACCCGCTGGACCTGGACGTCACGCCCGGCGACTGGGACCCGCGCGACTAGCACGAACCGCACCGACGCGAGTCGCCGCCGCACCCCGGCGGCGGCTCGCCGTACCCGGGAGAAGACCGCATGGCCCACCCGACCCTGGAGGACGTGGCAGCGCGAGCCGGAGTGTCGCGCGCGCTCGTGTCGCTGGTGATGCGCGGCTCCCCCAAGGTCGGGCCGGAGCGCCGGGAGGCGGTGCTCCGGGCGGCCCGGGAGCTCGGATACCGGCCCAACATGATGGCCCGGGGGCTCGCGTCCGGCCGGACGGGCATGATCGGCGTTCTCCTCTCCGACCTCCACGACCCCTGGTTCGCCGCGGTCCACGACGGGCTCGCCGACGAGGCCGCCCGGCGCGGCGTCCGGCTCCTGCTGGCCACCGGGCGCGGCGGCCCGGCACGCGAGAGGGCCGCCCTGGACGACCTGCTCGACCTGCGGCCGGACGGGGTCGTCCTGGTCGGGCCGAAGACGTCCGCCGCCGACATCGAGCGCGCCGCCGCCGGGTGCCCCGTGACCGTGGTCGGGCGCCCGGTCCGCTCCGACCGCGTCGACTGCGTGACCGGCGACGGCGCCGCGGCCGTCGAGCGGGCGCTGGGGCACCTGTCGGACCTCGGCCACCGGCGCGTCGCCTGCCTCGACGTCGGGCCGCGCCCCTCGCCCCTGCGCCGCGCGTGCCCGGACGGCGCCGTCGTCGCCGGCCCCGACGAGTTGTGGCGGCCGGCCGAGGCGCCGACGGCCGTCCTCGCGCTCGGCGACACGACGGGCACCGCCGCGCTCACCGCGCTGCTGCGCGCCGGGAGGCGCGTGCCGGAGGAGATCTCGCTGGTCGTCCATGGCGACCCACCGGGGGCGCGGGACGCCGGGGTGACGACGGTCGCCTCCCCGCCGGCGGAACTGGGCCGCGAGGCCGCGGCCGTCCTGCTCGACCGGATCGGCGACGGCGCGTCCGCGCGCACGCGGCGCGTCACCGTCCCGCCCCTCCTCACCGAGCGCGGCACCACCCGGTAGCCCCGTCCGGCCTGGACGGCCGCCGTCCAGGAGTCGACAAGAGCCCTCTCGGCTCCGGTCGAGCGGCACGCGCGTCAGCCATGCCTTCGGCGCGCCGCTCCGCCATGCCCGCGGGCGGGTGCGCTCCGCCGGTGCCCGCGGCCCGCGCAACGCTTTGGCCGCACCCGGCCGCTCGGGGGCGGCGCCGCGTACCGCCGTTCCCGCAGGTCGACCCCCGGCCCCCGGCGAGCGGCGTGGGACCCCCGTCTAGGTCAGAACGTCAAGATGTAAGAACAAAGTATTGACTGGCGTTCCGGCGAAGGCTACAAATGTGGCCCGAACCACACAAAGATGACGAGTGGATGAACAACTGGTGAACAGAGCCGGTCCTTCAAATGAACTCGCCATCCGATCGGACGGCCACTGGGAGGCACCATGCGGGTCGGACTGCTGGGCGCGGGACGGATCGGGGCGTCGCACGCCCGGTTCCTGGGAGGGCATCCCCAGGTCGACGCCCTGCTGATCGGAGACGCCGACGTCCGCCGCGCCGAGGCGCTGGCGGGCCCGATCGGCGCCCGCGCCGGGGACCCGGACACCGTGCTCGCCGCCGGGCTCGACGCGGTCGTCATCGCCACGCCGACCTCCACGCACGCCGAGCTGCTCGTCCGGGCCTGCGACTCGGGCGTGCCCGTGTTCTGCGAGAAGCCGGTCGCGCCCGACCTCCGCACGACGCTGGAGGTCCGCGACCGCGCCGCCAAGACGGGCGTCCCCGTGCACGTGGGCTTCCAGCGCCGGTTCGACGCCGGATACGCGGCGGCGCGGCAGGCCGTGCTCGACGGACGGCTGGGAACGCTCCACCGCGTCCACCTGGTCACCGCCGACCCGGCGCCGCCCCCGGCGGAGTACGTCCGCTCGTCCGGCGGCATCTTCCGCGACTGCCACATCCACGACTTCGACATGCTGCGCTGGGTCACCGGACGGGAGGTCGACTCGGTCACCGCCGTCGGCGCCAACCGCGGCGACGCCTACTTCTCGGACGCCGGCGACGTCGACATCAGCGCCGCCGTCCTGGTCATGGACGACGGGACGCTCGCCACCCTGCAGGGCTCCCGGTACAACGGCGCCGGCTACGACGTGCGCATGGAGCTGTCGGGCACCGCCGGCACCTGGGTGGTCGGCCTCGACGAGCGCGCCCCGCTCCGGTCGGCCGAACCCGGCGTGGACTGGCCGCCCGGCGACCCGTGGACGGACTTCCAGGAGCGCTTCGAGCCCGCGTACGCGAACGAGATTGGAACGTTCCTCGAAATGGCCAGAGGCCGCGCGGGCAGCCCCTGCACGGTGGACGACGCGCTGGAGGCGCTCCTCGTCGCCGAGGCCGCCGCGCTGTCGCTGCGCGAGGGCCGCCGCGTCCCGCTCGCGGAGCTCCGGTGATCTGGGCGGTGGCGTTCGGCGCGGTCGCGCTCGCCTTCGTGTGGGTGACCGGCGTCAACGACGGCGCGGCCCTGCTCGGCCTCAGCGGGCGCTACCCCCGCTCGTCCGGGCTGCTGCTGACCGCGCTGGTGCTCGTGCCGCTCGTCCTCGTCCCGCAGGTGACGGTCGCCGTCGCGCGGACGTTCACCGAGGGCCTCACCGACCTCGGCGACCGGCGCGGCGCGCTCGCCTTCCTGCTCGGCGTCACCGTCGCGCTCGCCGTCGTCGCCGCCCTCACCGGGCGCGGCCTGCCGACGAGCCTGACCCTGGCGATCGTCGGCGGCATCGGCGGCGCCGGGCTCGGCATGGGCCTGGACGTGGCCTGGGGCGGGCTCGGCCTCGTCCTGCTCATCGGCGCCGCCGCCCCGCTGGTCGGCACGTCCGTCGGGTTCGCGCTCGGGCTCGCGTCGCGGCGCGTGCCGTCCTTCACCGGGATGCCCGGCGCCGTCCGGGCCGCCCACGTCCTGGCCTACACCGCCCAGTGCGCCGCCTACGCCGCCAACGACGGGCAGAAGATGCTCGCCGTCGTCAGCGTGGCGCGGCACGTCGTGTCCACGCGGCGGCTCGGCGCGGTCGGCCCCGTCCAGCCGACCCCGGCGGTGCTCATCGCGATCGCCGTCGTCTTCTGCGCCGGTGCGCTGAGCGCCGTCCACCGGGTCGGGGACCGGCTCGGCCGCGGGCTCGTGCTGGCCAGGCCACTGCACGTGGTGTCCACGGAGGCGGCGGCGGCCGCGTCGGTGGCGGCCAGCTCGATCGCGGGCGCGCCGGTCAGCATGACGCAGTCGGTCACCGCCGGGGTCGTCGGCGTCGCCGCCAGCGAGGGCGCCTCCCGGGTGCGCTGGCAGAACGTCGTCGGCATCGGCGCCGCGTGGCTGTTCACGCTGCCGCTCGCGTTCGCCGGCGGCACGCTCGGCGGCGTCGCGGCGAGGGCGCTGTGAGCGCCGCCGTCCGGCCCGTCCGCCGGATCCGGCTCGTGTGGGACGACCTGCGCGGCCGCTCCGGGGACCGGGTCGTCGGCCAGGTCGCCCGGCAGATCCGCGCCGCCCGCGACGGCGCCGAACTGGCCCGGGAGATGGCCGCCGGGCGGGTCCCCTCCGGGGCGGCCCGCGCCCGGATGGCCGAGATCGAGCACGCCGGGGACGCCGAGCGCGCCGCGCTCGCCGCGATGCTGCGCGGCGTCCTCGCCACCCCCATCGACCGGGAGGACCTCTACCGGCTCTCCCGCTCCGTCGACGACGTCCTGGACAACCTCCGCGACTTCGTCCGCGAGGCCGACCTGTTCGGGCCGCCCGGGCTCGGCTTCGCGGTCCCGCCGCTGGACGCGGTGCTGGAGGGGCTGACCTCCCTCGACGCCGCCGTCCGGAAGGTCCTCGCCGAGCCCGCCGCGGTCACCGTCGCGGCGCTCGGCGCGCGCAAGGCCGGCAACCGCGTCCGGGAGACCCGGCAGGCGGCGCTGACCCGGCTGTTCGCCGGGCCGCTCGACATCGACGTCCTGCGCAGGCGCGAGCTGCTCGACCGCCTGGACGCGGTGGGGCGGCGCCTCGGCGAGGCGGCCGACGCGCTCTCGGACGCGATGCTCAAACGCAGTCACTGATCAGGAACCGATGAAGCCGCAGGCCGGGGCTGCGGGCAGAGGGCAAGGAGAGAACCCACCATGATCCGCACCATGATGAGAGGGCGCCGGGCACGGGCCGGCGCCGCCGTCGCAGCGGCACTCGCCACTGCGGCGCTGGGCGCGTGCGCGCCGTCCAGCGGCGGTCAGGCCGGGGCCGACCAGCCCCTCCCGGCCGTGACCGTGGAGGACGCGGCGTCCTTCGACCTGAACGCGCTGATCGCCGCGGCGAAGAAGGAGGGCAGCGTCCTCGCCTACGACGGCAGCGGCGACGTCAAGGACATGGCCGCCGCGTTCGAGAAGAAGTACGGCATCAAGGCCGAGGGCGAGAAGTCCAAGGCCGCCGCGACCGCGGAGAAGATGACGCGCGAGGCGCAGGCAGGCAACGTCACCATCGACGTCAGCCTGTTCGAGGACGGCCCGATGCTCGTCGGCCAGCTCCTCCCCCAGAAGATCGTCACCACCTGGATCCCGCCGGACCTCGCCAAGACCATCGGCGAGAAGAACCGGAACCCGCTGATGATGATCTCGAAGGCGTACGTGTTCGCCTACAACCCCAGGCTCAATCCGGCCGGCTGCCCGGTGAAGAACGTCTGGGACCTGACCGACCCCGAGTGGAAGGGCAAGGTCATGATGCAGGACCCGCTGGGCAAGGAGGTCTTCACCCAGTGGTTCACCCAGCTGTCGGAGCGGAGCGCGGGCAAGCTCGCGGCCGCCTACGAGCAGCTGGGCAAGGGCAAGCTCAAGACCGGCGAGAAGGACGCCGCCTACGAGTGGGTGAAGCGGCTGGCGAAGAACGACCCGGTGCTGACCACCGAGGACGAGGACGTCGCGACCGCCGTCGGCGCGCCCAACCAGACCCGGACGACGATCGGGCTGTTCTCGATCGCCAAGTTCCGCGACCTGGAGGGCAAGGGCTTCAACATGAAGGTCTGCGAGGGCCTGAGCCCCTGGACCGGCTTCGCCTACCCGAAGTTCGCGACGATCGCGGCGAAGTCCAAGCACCCCAACGCCGCCAAGCTGTTCGTCCACTTCGCGATGACGAAGGAGGGCTTCGACCTCGAGGCCCACTCCGGCGGCGTGTCCGGCAACGACGCGGTCGGGGTCAGCCCCCACAACCCGCCCGGCCTGACCGACTGGAACACCCAGCTGTACTGGTTCTCCTCCGACCAGCTGCTCGCCGACTTCCGCAACCGCCAGGACATCAAGGACTTCTGGCGCGTCAACCACTCCTGAGCACTGCCCGACCCCCGGCGGGCCGCCGCAGCGGCCCGCCGGGCTCCACCCCGGAGGAAGCCCATGGCGGTCGCCGCCCCCGCACGGCCCGTGTCACGCGGCCGGCGCGTGCTGTACCGGTCCCGCGTCCTGCTGCGCAACCCCACCGTGCTGCTCGGCCTGGTGCTGAGCGCCGCGCTGCTCTACCTCGTCATCGCCCCGCTCGTCTCGGTCGTCTCGGACGCCGCCCGCGTCCAGTACGGCGACGAGGCCCGCTCCGGACAGGGGGCCGGATCGTGGACGGGCTACTACCTGTGGCGGGTGTTCCGCTCCCCCGTCAGCAGGCTGCTGTTCTGGGAGCCGCTCCTGCACACCCTCACGGTCGCGGTCGGCGTCATCGCGTTCGCGCTCGCCGTCGGCGGCTCGATGGCGTGGCTCGTGACGCGCACGAACGTCCCGGGCCGCAAATTCCTCGCCGGCGCGCTGGTCGTGCCGTACATGCTGCCGTCCTGGACGTTCGCGCTGGCGTGGCTGTCGCTGTTCAAGAACGAGCGGTCCGGCGGCCAGGTCGGCTACCTGCAGGGGGCCGGGGTCCACACCCCCGACTGGCTCGCGTACGGGCCGGTGCCGATCATCGTGACGCTCGGGCTGCACTACTACCCGTTCGTGCTGCTGCTGTTCGGCAACGCGCTGCGCCGCATCGACTCGCAGCTGGAGGACTCGGCGCGCATCCTCGGCGCCGGCGGCAGGACGGTCCTGCGCCGCATCACGCTGCCGCTGATGCTGCCGGCGCTGTCGTCGGCGGTGCTGCTCGTCCTCGGCCGCGTCCTCGGCACGTTCGGCACCCCCTACATCCTCGGCCTGCCCAGCGACTACAACGTCCTGTCGACGAGCCTGTACCACGCGATCCGCGACCGCAGCACCGGCGTCGCCTCGACGATCGCCGGCGTGATCGTGCTGGTCGGGGTGCTCGTCGTCGTGGTCGACACCCGGCTGGTGCGCGAGCAGCGCCGGTTCGTCACGGTCGGCGGGAAGGGCGCCATGGACCGGCGCGGCGACCTGCGCCGGTGGCGGTGGCCCGCGTTCGGGCTGGCCATGGCGGTCTTCGCCGCCAGCGTCGTCGTCCCGGTGCTGACGCTGCTGCTGTCCACGGTCACCAAGACGCCCGGCGTCTTCAGCCCCGGCAACTTCACGCTGAAGTACTGGTTCGGGTCCCATATCGAGGGCGCGGTCGGGTTCCCGCACGGCGTGCTCCGCGGAGGCGAGATGTGGGAGGCCGCCTGGAACAGCCTGCGGATCGTCGGGCTCGCCGCGCTGGTCTGCGGCTTCGTCGGCCTGCTCATCGGGTACGTGGTGGTGCGCGGCGCCGGGAGCCGCGTCTCGGCGTTCCTGCGGCAGGTGTCGTTCCTGCCGTACCTGGTCCCCGGCATCGCGTTCGCCGCCGCGTGCCTGTCGCTGTTCGCGGTGCGGCGCGGTCCCGTGCCCGCCCTCTACGGGACGATCACGCTGCTCGTGTTGGTGATGGTGGTGACGCACCTGCCGTACTCGTCCCGGTCGGGGATCTCGGCCATGATGCAGCTCGGCCGGGAGCCGGAGGAGGCCGCGCAGATCAGCGGCGCGCGCTGGCCGGTCCGGATGGTCCGGATCATCATCCCGATCCAGCGGGGCGCGCTCGTCACGGGCGTCGTCCTGCCCTTCATCTCCGGGCTGAAGGAGCTCAGCATCGTCATCATGCTGACCACGTCCGGGACGCAGCTGCTCACCACCCTGTCCATCGGGCTCGTCGACTACGGCTACACCCAGCTCGCCAACGGCGTCGTGCTCGTCATCGCCCTGCTCTCGTTCACCATGACCTACCTGGCCCAGCGGCTCACCAAGAGCAGCCTGGCCTCGGGCATCGGAGGTTGACCATGCCGGCCATCACCCTCAGCGGAGTGGTCAAGAACTACGTCGGCGGCGGCCGCGCCGCGGTGCGCGACCTCGACCTCGTCATCCCGGACGGGTCCTTCACCTGCCTGCTCGGGCCGTCCGGCTGCGGCAAGACCACCACCCTGCGCATGATCGCCGGGCTGGAGCAGCCGACCCGCGGCGAGATCAGCGTGGGCGACCGGGTCCTGGACTCGGTCGAGCGCGGCGTCTACGTCCCCCCGGAGAAGCGGGACATGGGCCTCGTGTTCCAGAACTACGCGCTCTGGCCGCACCTCACCGTCCGCGGCAACACCGAGTTCGGGCTCCGGATGCGCAAGGTGCCGGCGGAGCGCCGCAAGGCCCGCGCGAAGGAGGCCCTGGAGAAGGTGCGCGTGGCCGACTGCATGGACCGGTACCCGTCCCAGCTGTCGGGCGGCCAGCAGCAGCGCGTCGCGCTGGCGCGGATGCTCGCCGTCGACCCCGACGTCCTGCTCCTGGACGAGCCGCTGTCCAACCTCGACGCGCGGCTGCGGCTGGAGATGCGGACGGAGCTGAAGCGCATCCACGAGGAGACGGGCGCGACGGTCGTGTTCGTCACCCACGACCAGATGGAGGCCATGACGATGGCCACGCACATCGCGGTCATGTCGGAGGGAGAGCTGCAGCAGGTGGCGCCGCCGATGGAGATGTACGAGCGGCCGGCCAACCGGTTCGTCGCCGAGTTCGTGGGCAGCCCGCCGATGAACATCGTGCCTCTCGACGCGGAGCCCGACGGGCTCGCCGGGTCGCTGCTGCGCTACGTGGAGAAGCGCGCCGCCCTGAGCGGGGCCGCGTGCGCGGGCGTCCGGCCCGAGGCGCTGAGGCTGGCGCGGTCGCGGGAGGAGGTGCCCGGCGCGGCCTGGGCGGACGAGGCCGTCGTCGAGACCGTCCTGCCGACCGGGTCGAGCTGGACCGTGCAGCTGCGCGTCATGGACACCGACCTGTTCGCCGTCACCCATGAGGACCCCGAGGCAGCGCCGGGCGACCGGCTCCACTGCTGGACGCGCCCCGAGCGGCTCCACGTGTTCGCCGGAGACGGTTCCCGGATCGGCGCCTGGGACGACGCCGTCGCCCCCGTCCAGAAGGCCGCCTCGTGACCGCGCCCCTGCGCCGGCCGCGGGCGCTGCTGCTGGACTTCGGCGGCGTGCTGGTCGAGACCTCCAAGCGGGACGGATGGCAGGCGGCCCTGGCCAAGGAGGTGCACGCGGCCCTCCTCGGCGCCGGATGCCGCGACCTGGACGCCGCCGCGATCGAGACCGACATCAGGGCGGGCGCGGCCGCGGACAAGTGCTGGAAGGACGCTATGTCCCGCCCGTTCGCGCCGGCGGAGATGACGCACGCCCGCTTCTGGGGCGACTTCGTCGCGGCCGACTGGCCCGTGCCCGCGCGGCAGCTCGTCGTCGCGCACGCCGCCCCGCTGTGCAAGCGGATGGGGGAACTGCGGCAGGACCGCCGCACCCGTCCCGGCATCCCCGAACTGCTCGACGCCGCCGCCGGGTTCGGCATCCCCTGCGCCGTCGTCAGCAACGCGCTGTCCGGCGCCGTGCACCGGGACTACACGGCATCGACGGGGCTGGCGGCCAAGCTGGCCCTGGAGGTCTACAGCGACGAGGCCGGGGTCCGCAAACCCAACCCGGAGATGATCTGGATCGCGACCCGCGCCCTCGGCGTCGAGCCCTCGGACGCGTGGTACGTCGGCGACAACTTCGACCGGGACGTCCTGTGCGGGCACCGCGCCGGCGTCGGCGGGAACGTGCTGATGGTCGCCAAGGGCACCCACGACGTCCCGTACGAGGTCCGATGCCGCCCCGACGCCGTCGTCGACGACGGGCACGGACTGCTCGACCTGCTCAAGGCCACGATCGAAGGAGAAGGATGAGCGCCGATGTCCCCGCCTCGCGGGAGCTCGCCGGGATCGCCGAACTCGCCGCTCGCGCCACCGGGGACCGCCTGCGGACGGCGTTCCGCTCGCGCCCCGAGGTCGATCTGAAGCGCGACTTCCACGACCCGGTCACCGAGCACGACCGGGCGGCGGAGGAGACGATCCGGAAGGTGCTGGCCGAGCACGCCCCCGGCAGCGCGGTCGTCGGCGAGGAGGGCGGCGTGGGCGGCGGGGACGGCGACCTGCGCTGGTTCGTCGACCCGATCGACGGGACGGCCAACTTCGCCGTCGGCCTGCCGTTCTTCTGCGTGTCCATCGGCGCCGCCGTCGGCGACGAGCTGGTGGCGGGCGTGGTGTACGACCCGGTCCGCGAGGACATGTTCACCGCCTCGCTCGACGGCGCCACCTGCAACGGCGAGCCGATCCGCAGCCGCGGCGCGGCCCGCGACAAGACCGCGGTGCTCGTCACCGGCTATCCCAACGCGCGGGAGATGCACCGCCGCGGCGAGGAGTCGCTGCGCCGCTTCGGCCGGATGGTGGACGCGTTCGCCACCGTCCGCCGCCCGGGCAGCGCCGCCCTCACCCTCGCCCACGTCGCCGCCGGATGGGCGGACGTGGCCTACGGCACGTCGGTCAACGCGTGGGACGTCGCGGCGGCCGTGCTGCTGGTCAGGCAGGCCGGCGGCACGTACCTGCCGCTGAACGGGGAGACCGGGGGCCGCGACTGGGAGGCGCCCGGCTACCTGGCCTGCGTCGGCGGCTTCGACCTGGCCGGCTCCGTCATCGCCGAGATCGCCGGGCTGGGTGAGCCGGCATGAGCGCCACCGAGGTGCGGACCGTCGACTGGATCGTCACGGACCTGGACGGCACCCTCGTCGGACGCGATCTGAAGATCGTCGAGCCGAGCCTGGCCGCGCTGCGCCGCTTCATCGCCGCCGGCGGCACCGTCGTCATCGCCACCGGGCGCAGCGAGGAGGCCGCGCTGCCGTACTACCGGACGCTCGGCCTGACGACCCCGGCGATCCTCTACAACGGGGCGCGCGTGGTCGACCTCGCCACCGGCGCCGTCCTGCACCGGCGCTGCCTCGGCGTGGCCGCCTGGGCGAAGCTCACGATGCTGTTCGCCGAACTGCCCGCCGGAGTGTGGCCGGTCGCCTTCAGCAGGGGCCGCGCACACACCACGGGCTCCTCGCCGGCGCTGCTGGAGTACGCCCGCCGCGACGGGATCGAGCTCGCCCGGATCGGCTCGTGGGGCGACCTGCCGTTCGACGACATCGTCAAGGTCATGCTCATCTGCGACCGCCCCGAGTTGATGGACCCGGCCGAGGAGACGGTGTCGGCGGCCGTGTCCGGCGTCACCCTCGTCAGGTCGGAGAGCACCTACCTGGAGGTGCTGCCCACGGGCGCGACCAAGGGCGCGGCGCTGCGCGAGCTGGCCGCGTCCCAGGGCGTGGCCCTGAGCGACATCGCGGCGATCGGCGACAACCCGAACGACCTGGACATGATCCAGGCCGCCGGCCTCGGCGCCGCCGTCGGCGACGGGGCCGAGTCGGTCCGCGCCGCCGCCGACGTGGTCGTCGCCCCCTGCGCCGAGGGCGCCGTCGCCGACCTCGTCGCCCGCGTCCTCCCCTGATCCGGCCGTCTCCGGCTGCTCGGGAGCGGTCCCGGAGCCGGAGGCCGCGTGCTCCTGCAACCTGCTGGAACACGACGGCTTCCGGCTCCTGCCGGACGCCGGGACGGGCCCGCCCGCCCGAGACCCCCGGGCGGCCTCATTCCCTTCGGACCCGGCTCTGCCCCCGCAAGGCCGGGGTTCCGACGGGTGCGGCCGCTGCCGGCCGGCTGGTCAGCCGGCCATGGTGGCCGTGGTGGCGGCGTGGCGCAGGGAGGCCGCGGCCTGGGCGGGCAGCACGCGGTCGGCGATGGCCAGCACGCCCGCCAGGACCGGGGGCGGGGCCGTCCGGGCCATCCCGGCGACCAAACCTTCCCGGGTGGGGCGGTCCAGCGCCGGCAGCAGCAGTTCGAGGGTGGTGGCGGTGATCTCCGGCGGGGTGGCGGCCATGAACGCGGCGCGGGCGGCGCCGATCTCGGCGTCGTCGCAGTGCGCCCAGATCCGCAGCATGATCAGCGTCTCCTCCTCGTGCAGGTGCGGGAGGTAGGCGGCGGTGAAGCGGGCCAGGTCCCGGTAGAGGTCCAGGCCGGCGGCCGCCCCCGGGGCCGCCAGCACGGCCTCGAACCGCCCGGCGAGGTCGTCGAGCAGGTCGTCGAGGTCCCGGTGCTGCTCCTCGGTCGGCTCGGCGGAACCGGGCTCGTGCGGGTCCAGCAGCCGCAGGATGTGCTGGTCCTCGTGCTCGGTGTGGCTGCGCAGCAGCGCCAGCAGCCGCCGCCACCGCTCCCCCAGCGCGGCGACCTCGGCGGCGTCGGCCCAGTCGGTGGCGCCGGCCTGGACGGTGACCGCGAACAGCCCGTTGCGCAGCGCCTTGTGGATGTGGGTGAACAGGTCGTCGCGGCCCTCGGGACGCTCGTCGTCCATGGTGGTCCTTCCTCTCGTGTCCTGTCGCGCACCGGGCCGGAATCAGGCTCGGCGGGCGTCTCGAACGTAGGGCGGAGAGCGTTGACCTGCGTATCCCTGGAATCTGGGGGTGGCGACCCGGGCCTTCGGCCGCGATGCTTGAGGCATGGAACTCCTGGACCGGATCCACCGGCTGGCCGCGCGCGGTGACGATCTGACCCGGGTGCGCGCCGAGGTCGACCGCCTGCTGCGCCGCGCGGTCGGGTACGACATCGCGGCCGTCTCCACGGTCGACCCGGCGACGCTGCTGTGGACGAGCTGCTTCGTGAGCGGGCTCGACCCGCAGGGGTCGGCCGAGCGGGAGCGGGTCCTGTTCGGCCTGGAGTTCGAGGGCGGCGACCCCAACGGCTACGCCGAGCTCGCGGCGGCCGCCTCGCCCGTCGCGAGCCTGCACCGCGCCACCGGCGGGGACCTGTCCCGCGCCCGGCGCTACCGGCTCCTGCTGCGCGGGCTGGACGTCGTCGACGAGGCGCGGGTGGTCCTGCGCTCGCGGGAGGGCTGCTGGGGCTCGCTCACCCTGTACCGGCGAGCGCCCGCGACGCCGTTCACCGACGACGAGCTGACGCTGCTGGCGGCGGTCTCCACGCCGATCGCCGACCTGTTCCGGCTCACGCTGCTGCGCGCCGCGCTCGCCGCCCCGGACGGCCTCGACCATCCGCCCGGCATGCTGCTGGTGACCGCGGCGGGCGAGGTCGAGGTCAGCAGCGCGGACGCGCGGGCCTGGCTGGAGGCCGTCGACGACCGGGGGCGCCTGCCGAGCGCGCTGCGCGCCGTCGCGGCGGCCGCCTCCTCCGGTGACGGGCTGGCCAGGGCGGCCCTGCCGGCCAGGGACGGGCGCTGGGTGGTGCTGCACGGTTCCCCGGCGTCCGGCGGGGAGGGCGCCGCGGACCGCGTGGCGGTCATCATCGAGGGTGCCAGGCCCGCGGTGCTCAGCGAGGTGATCGCGGGCGCCTACGGGCTGACGCCCCGGGAACGGCAGATCACCGGGCTCGCCGCCCAGGGGCGGAGCACCAGGCAGATGGCCGCCGCCCTGGGGATCTCACCGTTCACGGTGCAGGACCACCTCAAGGCGGTGTTCGGCAAGACCGGCGTGCGCAGCCGCGGCGAACTCGTCGCGGCGCTCTACTCCCGGCACTACGCTCCCCGCGCTGCGGCCAGTACGGCCCCGGGCCCCTACGGCTGGTACCTCGACGAGCACGTCGCGGCAGTGTAGGAGGCCCGGGACGGCGCGGCGCGCAAGGCCGCGCCCTGCGTCAGGCGACGCGGACCCCGCCGGCGAAGGGGCGGCCGGCGATCGGGGCGATCTTGACGACGTCGCCGGTCTGCGGCGCGTGGACCATGTTGCCGTTGCCGATGTACATGCCCATGTGGTGCAGGTCGCTGTGGAAGAACACCAGGTCGCCGGGCTTGAGCTGGCTCATGCTCACGTGGGTTCCGGCGTTGTACTGGCTGCCGGTGTAGTGGCCCAGGGTGATGCCGACCTGCGCGTAGGCGTACAGGGTCAGCCCGGAGCAGTCGAAGCCCTTGATGTTGGCGCCCTGCGCGGTGCCGTAGGACGGGCCAGAAGCGTTGCCGCCGCCCCAGGAGTAGGGCACGCCGAGCTGGCTCAGGGCGGCCCGGACGGCCGTCATCGCCTTCGCCGACGCTCCGCCGGAGCCGACGTTGGGGATGGAGCCGGGCCGTGAGCCCGCGGTGTTGTAGGTGCCGAGCTGCTTCTCGACCTTCTTGAGCTTGATCTGCAGTTCGCGGCGCTTCTTCTTCGCCTCGCCGGTGAGCGCGCGCACCTGGGCGGCGCGCTGCTCGGCGGCCTTGCGGGAGCGGTCCGCGCCCTGCATCACCTGGAGCATCTGCGTGATGCGGACGTCGTTCTGCTTGGCGAAGTAGTTGAGGGTCGCCGACTGGTCCAGGACGGCCTGCGGGTCGGAGGACGAGGCGAAGGCGATGGCCGGGTCCACCGGGCCGTTCTTGTAGCTGTCGGCGGCGATCTTCGCCATGCGCTCGCGGGCCTCGTCCAGGGCCTTCTGCCGGCGCAGCGCGCCGGCCCTGGCGGTCTTCGCCGCGTGCTCGGCCTGCTTGAGCCGTTCGCGCAGGCCGTTGTACTGCTCGCTGAGCTTCTCGGCCTCGTCGGCGAGCTTCTCCTGCTGGGCGGTCAGCTGCTTGCGCGTCGGCTTGGGCTCGGCGTGGACGGGCGCAGGCGTGAAAAGCCCGGTGGACAGCACGATGGCGGTCGTCCATGCCGTGCCGGTGACGGCCCGTCGCCGGGCCGTCCTTCGGGTGCTGGCAGCGCGTGGCTGCATGCGGCGTCCTCTCCTGTACCGCCTACCGGGTCAGCTGCCGGGTTCGGGCCGGAGTCGCCCTACCGTCCCGCTGGACGGATTCACCCCTGGAGATCGGGTCCCCGGTTCCCGGGACGGAGCCGTCCGCGGGATTCGGCGTGGTCGCCGGCCGTCCCCGGCGGGGACGTCGGACCGCGACCTCCTACGGAGCGTAGGAGATCATGGGGCGATTCGCCACATCATCCCGCATTTCGCCAGACCTCCGAGCCGCCTCAGCACGTCCGCGCCAGCTCGGCCACCGCCACGGCCCCGGCCAGGAGCGGCACGGCGACCGCCGCCACCACGAACAGGGCCGCCGCGAGGCGGGCGGCGCGGCGCGGCCTCTCCGGAGCGCCGCCCTCCAGCCGCAGCACCCGCTCCAGCAGCGCACCGGCGGCCGGCGCACCCGCCGCCCCGAGCGCTCCCGCGACGGCGGGCCCCGCCGAGAGCCGGCACAGCGCGGCCACCAGCGCCGTCCTGCCGTGAGCGCGGACCGCGGCGTCGTCCGCGGCCATCTCCAGCAGCAGCGGCAGCCGCGCCTTCGCGCGCCGGACGGTCGGCAGCCACGGCAGCATCGCGTGGAGCAGGTCGAGCGCCAGCAGCAGCACGTGGTGCCGCTGGCGCAGGTGCGCCCGCTCGTGCGCCAGGACGGCGTCGAGCTCCTCGGCGCCGAGCGCCTCCAGGGCCCCGGTGCTGACCACGATCGCGCGGTGCCGGGACGGCAGCGAGTACGCCGCGGGCACGGGGTGGTCGAGGACGAGGACGTCCGGGTGGCGGCCGTCCTCGCGGGCGACCAGCCGCAGCATCTCCCGGTGCCGCCGGCGGCGCCGCACGGCCCGGCCGAGCCTCGGCAGGCCGCGGGCGAGCACGGCGCCGCAGGCCGCGGCGAGGACGGCGCTCGCGGCGGCAGCGGCGGCGGTGGCGAGGCGGCCGTGGTGGGGCAGGCAGTCGCGCAGCCAGGACAGGAATCCGTGGCCCGGCCCGGGCGGCGCGAGCAGCGCCGCCGCGGCGGCGCCGGCGGCGGCGATGGACGTCCCGGCGAGGGCCGCCGTCCAGCAGGCGACGGCCGTCCCCGGGCCGACGGCCGAGCGCCTGAGGAGGTCCAGCGCGGGCCCTGCCGCGCATCCCAGCAGGACCACCGAAACGACCAGGCCGGCCACCACGTAGGTCACGGGATCACGCGTCTTCGCCGGCGGTCCGCCGCCGCAGCGCGTCCAGAAGGTGCCGCGCGTCCTCCGGCGGGACGCTCTCGGCGAACCGCGCCAGGATGGCGCCGTGGTCCGCGGACTCGCTCAGCGCGTCCATCATCAGCTCGACCGCGTACTCCTCCCGCGCCCGCGTCGGGCTGTAGCGGAAGGCCGTCCCGTCCTGGGTGCGCCGCAGGAGCCCCTTCTGCGCCAGGCGCTCCGCCACGGTCTGCACGGTGTTGTAGGCCAGCGTCCTCTCCGTGTTCCGGTTCAGCTCGGCCAGCAGCTCGCGGACGCGCAGCGGACCGGGCGCGGCCCAGAGCACGTCCATGATGGAGCGTTCGAGCGATCCTCCAAGTGCGGACATCGGGTCACCTCCGTCCCGCCCACATTCTGCCGGACATCCGCCCCGCGCCGGTTGCGGGTCACGCCCACGGGCGGGGGAAGGCTTCGCCGTCCAGCCGCGCTCCCTTGACGAGGCCCAGGGAGTCGGTCACGGGGTGCGGGTCGCCGCTGAAGACGGTGTCCGCGTCCATGTAGATGACGACGTGCGCGAGCCTGGCCAGATCGGTGGAGTTCGGCAGGGCCATATGGCCGGTGTAGCCGCTGTGGAAGGTGCAGTCCCCCGCTCGGAGCGGGACGGTCACGCGCGGGATCCACCGCAGTTCGGGATCCGCCGCGAACAGGTCGTCCGCGTCATGGAGGTCCTGTGCGCGCAGGCCGCTGCGGTCCTGCGTGCCGGGCAGGAACGTCATGCATCCCCGTTCGGGCGGGACGTCGACCAGCGCGATCCACGCCGAGAGCGGGAGCCGGTCACCGGCGTGCGGCCAGTACGGGCGGTCCTGGTGGAACTCGGTGGCGGTGTTGCTGTGCGGTTCCTTCACCAGCATCTGGTCGTGCCACAGCCGCAGCGGGAATCCGGCCAGCTGCTCGGCGATCCGGCCGAGCCGCCGGTCGAACGTGAGGTCCCGCAGGGTCTCGTCGGGCTGCCACACGTTCACCAGCTGGCTGAAGGTGCCGCCCTTCTCCAGGCTGTCCCCGCGATGGGCGTCGAGGTACGCCTCCGCGGCCGCTCTGAAACGCTCGACCTGCTCCGGCCCGAGCACCCCGCGGACTCGTACGAAACCGTGCTCTCGGTAGCTGCTCACGAGGTCGGCGGGCAGGCGTCCGTCCGGACCGATGTCTGACTTTCTGCTCATGCCGCCAGCCTTCCAACGGCGCGTGACCGCGGCTAGGCCGATCCCGTCCGGTACTCGTAGGATTCCGACATGGCGACAGTGCTGCACGAGCAGGGGCTGTTCGCGGACGGGCCGATCTGGGGAGGCCTGCACCGGCTCTCCTCGAAGGTCGAGGCGCACGCGCACGACTTCATCGAGATCGCCGTCATCGGGCCCGGCCGGGGGACGCACGTGACCGCCCGAGGCGAGCACCGGCTGCGGCATGGCCAGGCCGTCGTGCTCCGGCCGGGCGCGTGGCACGGTTTCGTGGACTGCGCGGACCTCGTCGTCGCCAACTGCTGCCTGTCGGCGCAGGCGCTGCGTTCCGAACTAGGAGGTCTCTACCAGGTCCCGGCCCTGCGGCGCCTGCTCTGGACCGAGCCCGTCGCCCCGGGCTCCAGGGGCGTGGCGGTCACCGTCCTCGGGCCGGACGCCGCCGACGAGGCCATCGACCAGATCCGGCGGCTCGAAGCGGACCTGTCCAGCGCGCGACCGCACGCGGGCCGCGCGCTGGGCAGGCTCGTCACCGTGCTCGGCATCCTGGCCGACGCGAGCGTCCCGGAGGCCGCCGGTCCCGCCCCGCACCCGGCGGTCGCCGCCTCCATCGCCCGGATGGAGGCGGCGCCGGCCGAAGCCTGGCGGCTGGACGGCCTCGCGCGCGCCGTCAGCCTCGATCCCGACTACCTGGGGCGGCTGTTCGTCCGGCACGTGGGGGTCTCCCCGCTGAACCACCTGGCCCGGATCAGAGCCGAACGGGCCGCCGACCTGCTCGCCGGCTCCGATCTCCCCGCCGCGCGCGTCGGCGCGGCCGTGGGATGGGACAACCCGACCTACTTCGCGCGGCGCTTCCGTGAACTCGTCGGGCTGACCCCGACCGGGTACAGGGCCCGGACCCGGTCGGCAGGAGACGCGGACCGCCCTACCCGGTGATCGGGCGAGGGGATCCGAGCCCGGGTCAGACATCCCTGGAGGTTGGATGTCAAGCGGCGAGGTCGTGGTCGTGGTGTGACCAGGCGGTTGCCCGGTCGTAGGGGGTGTGGGTTTTGAGGCAGCCGTGCAGGATGCCGACCAGACGGTTGCCGACCTGGCGCAGGG
>NZ_JBEZFD010000047.1:0-25499 GCF_040649235.1 Spirillospora sp. NPDC049024 | reverse complement strand
TCAGCGAGGGGAACTACGGAAAGTAGCGCCTCGCGGACGGCGAATTGGCTCGCCGGCGCCAACAGATCGCCCGGGTCGTGGCCTGGTGGAAGGAGCGCCACTTCGACGGGCTCTGCGCTCCTGCGAAGGGTGCTCCAGGCTCGGACCGCTCCAGCCCGTCCAGCGGAGTCACCGTCGAGTGCGATTACCAGCCCGGACGTGGGCCCGTCAGCGTGTGCCGCGATCGCCTCGATGTGCGCGGTAGTGATCGCTGTGCCGCAGGGAGAGACGGCGGCGTAGACGGCCGGGAGGACGAGATTGACCGCGATGGCGTCGCAGGCACCATGCGCGTCAGGCCGTTCAGCGTCTGAAGGCGGGTGAGGTCTGGCAGGACAACGGTCTGGTGTTCTGCACGAGGGCCGGGACGGCCCTGGCCGCCGGGAACGTGCGGCGCAGCTTCCGGCTGATCACCTCGCGGGCCGGGATCGGTGAGGAGTGGACTCCTCGCGAGCTCCGCCACTCGTTCGCCTCGATCATGAGTGACAGCGGGGGGCCGCTGGAGACGATCGCCGACCTGGTCGGGCACGCCGGAACGGCCGTCACCGAGAAGGTCTACCGGCACCAGCTGAGGCCGGTCATCACCAAGGGCGCCGAGACCATGAACACGGTCTTCGGTCAGAGCAAGTCCGCGTAAGTCTGGGAGCGGTGGCTCCCCGTTTGGCTCCCGGAGGGGCCTCAAGATCGAAAAAGGCCTCGGAATGATCTCCGAGACCTAGTCTGACCTGCTACAACGGGGTGGGCGATACTGGGTTCGAACCAGTGGCCTCTTCGGTGTGAACACGATCGGATACCTCGCCAGCACAGCCTCTACAGGCTTCATCCGAGGTCAGAAGCCCTTCTTCCGCCTCCTTAGCACCTGTTCGAGGAAGATCAAGTAACTTCTGATCTCCCATAATTCACACACGCCGCCTACACGAATAGTCACTTTAGGTTACTGTCGCCACGTCAGCAGACACAACCCCCGTCGACCGAGACGCAAGGGGCACATCCGTCCACACGAGTTAGCGCACGAACCCACTGAATTGAGGACAAGTCGGCTGATTTGTCTGTATTTCTCTGCAGATACGCAGATCGCGGCTTCCTGCGGGCGCTCGCCGGTTCCGGTCAAGTCCCGGTGAATGAAACTTCCAACCTGGGTAATAGATCTACTCTGAGACCCCTGCTGACCTCGGCACCCCGCAGGAGGGACTTTCCATGGCGTTCTATGGGCGGGTTCCATGGCCGGCCGTCGGCGTGCTCATGGTGATGCCATATGACCCGGCCCTGCACGCGGTGGGTAGCAAGGCAACTGAGGGCAAGTGCCTCTGGTCGGACCATGACGCCGATGCCAGTTGGTCGGTCGTGTGGAGGGGCGAGCGTTGGGCGGTCTGCGACGCGGATCTCGCGGCCATGGCACGGGCCGAACTCGGCTCGGTGGCCCCGCCCGCTCCCGCGGCTCCGGCACGCGATCTCGATACGAGGTTTCACGATCACGTGACCGGCGAGTTGGCAAAGCTGAGGGGACGATACAACCCGACCGTCTTCCTCGGCATGGTGCAAGAACAAGGCGCGGTCGCGGCGGCGAAGCGCCTACTCGCGGACTCCCGGCCCACCTCGTACGGATTCGAGAGGCTCTGGGAGACGCAGGAGTTACAGAAGAGCGTCGAGTTCGCGGTGTGCCTTCCCTGGTTCAGGGAGCTCTTCACCGAAGCTGAGAAAGCCGAAGCCGAAAGGCGGCTTCGGCTGCATGACTTCCCGCTGCAGGAGCGGCTCGCATCTGTATCGTCCCAGCCACCCGCATGGACACGTGAGTAAGACGATCAGGAGGACTGAGGCTCGTGGCGGTGAACACGTTCGGGACCGAGATGGAGTTCCTTCGGGGGCTGCTCAACCAGGTCGAGGACGGAAGTGCCCAGTTGCCGGAGTTCCAGCGCGGCTGGGTCTGGCCGAACCAGAACATCGCGAGCCTCCTGGCATCGATCTCGCTGGGCTATCCCGTAGGGACGGTCATGATGCTGCGCACGGGCGGGGACGTGCGGTTCAAACAGCGGCCCATCGAGGGAGCGAACCCGTCAGCGGAGGTCCGGCCGGAACGGCTCATCCTGGACGGACAACAGCGGCTCACGTCCCTGTTCCAGGCGCTGCAACTCGGCGCACCCGTTCGGACGCAGGACGTTCGCAAGCGCCCGGTGTCCGGATGGTTCTACATCGACATGCGAGGAGCGCTGGACGCCAACACCGACCGGGAGGACACCATCCGCTTCCTCCCCGAAGACCGGATGTTGCGCAACTTCCGGCGTGAGGTCCTGGAGGACTACTCGAGCCCTGAACGAGAGTACGAAGCCCACCTGTTCCCCCTCGACAAAGTGTTCGCCCACGAAGACTGGTCGATGGGCTTCCAGGAGTACTGGGACTACGAACGAGAGAAGATCAAGCTTTGGAACGCGTTCCACCGAACGGTGCTCCGCACCTTCGACACCTACCAGCTCCCGGTGATCGAACTCGGTAGGGAGACTCCCCGGCAGGCCGTCTGCCAGGTGTTCGAGAAAGTGAACACCGGCGGCGTCACCCTCACCGTCTTCGAGCTTCTGACGGCGACGTTCGCGGCCGACGAGTTCGACCTGCGCAAGCACTGGCAGGAGTGCCGCAAGTCCTGGGAAGGCCGCGAGTACCGGATACTGCGCGGGGTCTCGAACACCGATTTCCTGCAGGCGGTGACGCTCCTGGCCACCGCGGCCAGGCACGAAGCCGCCCTCAAGGCCGGCGTCGAGGAGGAACGCCGTCCCAGGATCGGCTGCAAACGCGCCGACATGCTCGGGCTCACCCTGGATGAGTACCGCCGTTTCGCACCGGAGATCGTCAAGGGCTTCATGCGCGCCGCCCGGTTCCTCCACCAGCAGTATCTGTTCGACACCAAGTTCTTGCCGTACGGCACCCAGGTGATCCCGCTGGCAGCGATCCTCGCCGTCCTGGGCACGGACGCGCAGACCGCCGGCGCCCTGCGGAAACTGGCCCGCTGGTACTGGTGCGGAGTATTCGGCGAACTGTACGGCGGCACGACCGAGACGCGGTTCAGCCGCGACCTTCCCGACGTCGTCGAATGGATCCGCGGCTCCGGCCGGGAGCCGCGGACGGTCACCGAGGCGCAGTTCGTCTCCGGCCGCCTGCTGACCCTGCGGACCCGCGGCAGCGCCGCCTACAAGGGCATCTACGCCCTTCTGATGAAGGAAGGCGCACTTGACTGGCGTACCGGCCAGCCGATAACGGTCAGCGACTACTTCGACGAGGCGGTCGACATCCACCACATCTTCCCCAAGGCCTGGTGCGAAGCTGCGAACCTCGACCCGAAGACCTACAACTCGATCATCAACAAGACGCCGCTCACCGCCCGGACGAACCGCGTGATCGGCGGCCGCGCCCCATCGGAATACCTGCCCCGCCTGGCCAACAGCGCGGACGCGGACGCCACCACGATCGACCGGCACCTCTCCTCCCACCTGGCCGACCCGGATCTCCTGCGCAAGGACGATTTCGACACGTTCTTCACCCAACGCCAGCGGGCGCTCCTCGACAAGATCGCAATGGCCATGGGCAAGATGATCGACGAGACCCCCGCCTCCCCGGAGGCGGTGGACACCTTGGAAGGCGACGACGACACAGACGACCTGTAAGACAAGGCCGCAATGAGGTCTTTCCAACCTCTGTTGGCGTGATGGTGCATGAGGACCGCTTGGACGATGGTGGTCAGGCGACTTGGTGAGCAGCGGACCTTTCGCAAGATGCGCCAGTTTTGAGGGTGGCGGCGCCCTGCTCCCCGGGGGCGCGGACCTGGGCGTGGTGCCGGTTGAACAGCTTCTTGCGTTTGCCGAGTCGGCTGCGCTTTCGGTGCTTGTAGGGCGTCCCGATCGCGCCGCCCGCGCCGACGTATCCCTTGACGGCGTAGCAGGCGATCGCCCGGCTGGTGAGCGCGTCGATGATGCCGTGCGTGCGGGCGGCGGTGAGATCGTGCGTCGAGCCCGGCAGCACCGGCGACGCCCAGATCAGCCGGCCGTGCGGGTCGGTCAGGAACTGGATGTTCACCCCGTGCCGGTGGTGCTTGCCGCTGTAGTACAGCCGGTCGCCGACTCCCGATAGCCGGTCGATCGGGGCCAGGGTGCCGTCCAGGATGACCTAGGCCTTGCGTGCCGCGATTCGCATTGCCTCCCGCAGGTCCGGTGCCAGGCCGGCCAGCAGCGCGGTGACCTCGGTGACGTAGCGGTGCGCGGTCGCCAGGCCGACACCGAACGCGGCGGCCAGGCGGGCGAAGGTCTCGTTGCAGCGCAGGTGCACCAGCACCAGCAGCGCCTGGCGGCCGGGGTTCAACGCACGCCGGCGCGAGCCGATCCGGTCGCGGTGGCCGGCGATCAGCTTGGCCACGAAGGCGCGGGTAGCGGGCGACAGATCCAGCGCAGCGCGGTAGAACAACACCAGAGGCTCCTGGCAGGGCGGTTGTCTTGGTCGACTCCGCTCCTACCAGGGGCCTCGCCGCGTCACCGGCCACCTCAGCCCACCGAAACCACCTTGTGACCAGCACGATCAGACTGGAAAAGGCTCAATCATCTGGTGCGCTCACCCCTTCACACGCCCGCGCGGGCACCTTCGATCCCCGCACGTCGTAGAGCCGAACTAAAGCGGTTCGGTAAAAGATCTGCATGTTGCCCTACTTTTGTGTCACACCGCCGCTGGCGATGCACAAGATTCTTTCGCGTTCATTTCTAACGAAGCACTATGTCTCCCTCTCCTCTGCACAATCAGGGGCTAGGCTGCGGGCGGGCAGGTGAGGACTACCGCGCAGCTGCGCGCCTGTACGAGCGGGGCCTGCGAATGGACAATGAGTGCATGAGCGATGCGCAGACGCTGAAGCACCAACTCCCTTACCACTACAAGCAGGACCTCTCGGGCGTGTTGCGCCGCCTCGGCCGCCGTACACCCTTCAGCAGGAATGGGCCGGAACATGATCCGGTGACCGCCGCCCACCTCGCCGCGGGCATGCGTCTGATCGAACATCACCTGGGGCCGAGTGCCCGACGGTCATGCAGTGATCCGGACGGCCGAAATTCCATCGAGCGTCCCATGCCGAACTTCCCGTCACAGTGCGTGGTCGCCACGGAGGTCGCCAACAGTACCGAGCCGTTTCCTCAGGCTGGAAACGTCTCGACGTTGATGTCGGCCGGAAATTCTCAGTCAGATTTCATCGCCGATCTCCGGTGGCTCGACCTGCGTACGAGATATCACGAGAACCACTGCGTCGTCACCGAGTTCACTGACGTCATCGAGGGGCCAAACTTCGTTCAGGAAGTGCATCAATTGGGATACGCCGACCGGCTGACTTTTATTGGAGACCGAGGCTCCGGCTTGAACTTATCGCGGCCGCAGGAGCGAAGGCAGTTGGGAAACACATCATCGGCCCATACGCATTAATGAATCAGTCTACCTACGGCCCCACAGGGGCATTTGATGGCTGAGCCGATGGCAGAAGGGTTGGCAGATCCCGATCTCCCGGCGCTCTTCACCTCGGCTGACCGCAACTCACTGATCGGCCAGCGACGCGCTCTGAGCACTGTGCGGACCCGGCTGGCGTTGTTAGTCGTTGCGGCCGTTGCCGGAACGTTCGGGTGGCATGCCGGGCCGATGGATGTGGCGGGCTTCGTCGGCGCTGTGGCGTTGGGCGGCACCCTGGTCACGGAGGTGTATCTGCTAACCGCCCGTCCAGAACGGATGTGGTATGACGGACGCGCCGTCGCCGAGTCCGTCAAGTCGCTTGCCTGGCGCTTCGCTGTCGGCGGCAATCCCGTTGCCCATCGACGCCCTCCACTTATCGGAGTCGACACAGGCGCCCGCGACATGCTGCTGCGACGGTTCGGGTCGCTGATTCGCGAGATGGGCGACCTCCACCTGATACCCCGCACCGAAGGCATCGTGCAGATCACCGCAGCCATGCAACGTGCCCGTGAGTTACCGCTGGCCGAACGTCAGCGACTCTATTTGCGGGGCCGAGTCCTTGATCAGCAGCGATGGTATGCCGCGAAGGCGGCCTGGAACGAGCGGCAAGCGGTCAACTGGCAGGTCGCCTTGGCGACAGCCGAGGCCGCGGGACTGGCCGGTGCGGTGCTCAAGGCCGCCTCGGTGCTCAGCGTCGACACCCTAGGTATTTTCAGCGCGCTGACCGCAGCCGGTCCGGCATGGCTGCAAACCAAACAGCACCACAACCTCGCCCGGGCTTATGCCGTGGCGAGCCAGGAACTGGCGGATATCGCCGCAATGGCAGAACGGGCTTTCACCGAACGCGAGTGGGCGGAATTTGCCGCCGATGCCGAGGACGCAATATCAAGGGAGCACCGACTATGGCGGGCAACACACGCATAAGGATCACCGGAGCGCTGCTGCTCGGGGTCATCGCGATCACCATGACCATGGGGGGCATCATCTACAGGCTGCCCAGGGAAAAAGTCTCAGCTGACACGAACCATATCAGGCTGATGAAGAATCGGATCGACTTCCTGGTTGTCGTTGGGATCATCGCAAGCTTCGGAGCCCGGATGCAACGTCCTGGCCACACGATAGGCGCCCAACTCCGCGCACTGAGATCTAAATGCGTTCCGTCCTTGCAGGAGCACGTCCGCCACTTCGAGGAAGAATGGGCGAGTTTCGTCGCGGGGTCGGAGGACGCGATCTCCCGCGAGCACACGCTGTGGCGGTCGTCGCACTCATGAAGCCGTCCACAGCGCCAAGGCGTTCCTACGACGCCTTCCTGTCTTACAGCCATACGGCGGACAATGTTCTCGCCCCCGCCCTGCAACGAGGGCTGCACCGCCTGGCCAAGCCCTGGCACCGGCCCCGCGCGCTGCGCGTCTTCCGCGACACGGCCAGTCTCGCGGCCAATCCGGACCTGTGGACGACCATCGAGGGCGCCCTGAAGACCTCCCGTTACTTCATCCTGCTGGCCTCGCGAGAGTCGGCCGGGTCGCGCTGGGTAGGCCGAGAAATCTCCTTCTGGAAGACCCACCGCGGCCCCGGCACGATGCTGATCGCTCTCACCGACGGTGAGATCGTCTGGGATCACGAGCAGGCCGACTTCGACTGGAGCCGGACCACCGCCCTGCCCGACGAACTGCGCGGCTGGTTCCACGCTGAACCGCTCTGGGTGGACCTGCGCTGGGCCGCCGCCAAGCCCGCGCTCTCCCTGGATGACAAGAAGTTTCGGGAAGCGGTCGGCACACTTGCCGCCGCCGTCCACGGCGTCGCTAAGGACGAACTGGACAGCGAGGAGATCCAGCAGCACCGCCGCACCATCCGCGCGCTCGGAGCCGGTGTGATCACCTTGGCGGTACTGCTGGTGGTCGTGCTGATCACGGCGTCCTTGGCCTACGTGCAGCAGCAGGAAGCCGAAAAGCAACGGCGACAAGCCGAGGAGCAGCGGCGCCTAGCCACGGCGCGGGCATTGCAGGCGGAAGCCGAGAACGAGCGCGACACCCACCCCGTGACCTCGCTGCGGCTCAGCTTGGCCTCCTTTCGCATCAAACCAACGACCCAAGCGCGCGAGGGGCTGCTCAGCACGTTGCAGCGCACACACGTTGCGGGCGCGTCCGCAACGCGCACTGGAAAGTCAGTTCTGGCCTCCTACAGCGCCACCGGAACCCTTCTGGCCACCTCGCCCCTAGGAGGCAACACCGTCGACCTGTGGGACACCCGCGACGCCCTCCGCCCGCAGCGGCTGGCCTCGCTCTCGGGTCACCGTGAGTTCATCGACAGTCTGACCTTCAGCCGTGATGAGCATTTACTGGCGACCATCAGCCATGTCGGCATGAACCCCACCGGCGGCGTCGAGCGAGGCAGGAGCAGTCTGACGTTGTGGGACCTCACCGATCGGAGCCGGCCCCGATCGGTACTGAACTGGACGGCCCTGCATGACGTCCGATCGGCGGCCTTCAGCCCGGACGGCAAGACAATGGCCGTGGTCGCAGGCGGGGCGAACGGCACGCTGCAGTTGTGGGACGTGACCAGACCGTCCACCCCTCGGAAGCTGACCAGGCCACTTGATTCCGTCGACTCGGACACCGTGATGTTCGGCCCCGATGGCCGAACCCTCGTCACCGGCTCTGGTGTCCTCACTGCCAGCGACGATTCCCTCGATCCCAAAAGCATCACCCACGCCACCGGATGGACCGCGTGGGACGTCCGGGACACGCGCAACCCGAGAGCGGTGGCGCGCCGCCGCCTGTTCGGGTCCGCCGTGTTCAGCTCTGCAACTCCCATCCTGGCGGTGGGATATGGCAGGACGCTCATGCTGTGGGATCTGCGCCGCCCAGAACAACCCCGGCAACTTAGCCGAATCGACCAGCGAGAGCAGGTGGAATCGTCCGCGTTCAGTCCGGACGGTCGCTTCCTTGCCGTCGCCTTGTTGGACAAGACGGCCTTCCTCTTGGACGTCAATGATCCGGCCCGCCCCGGCACACCGGTCGCGCTGGGGCAAAACGACGCATTCGTCCATGCCATCGCCTTCAGCGGTGACGGCCGCACTTTCAGCCTGGCGGACGATTCCGGCGCCATCACACGGTGGCAGGTCGATACCCGGGCTCCGGCTCGTATCGCCACCCTGACCATGAAACTCGTTCGACTCACGGCATCAGCGTTCAGTCCGGACGGCCGCAGGCTAGCGATCGCGGCAGCTGGTGGCAAGGTACAGCTTTGGGACACCTCGGATCCTGACCGCCCCCACAGAAAAGCGCTGCTGACGGGGCATCTCCAGATCGCTCAAGCCGTCTCGTTCAACGGTGACGGCTCCGTGCTGGCTGTCGGCAGTGAAGCCGGCGATGGGGGCCAGGACGGAAAGATCACGTTGTGGGATACAACCGATGTGAGCAAGCCGCGCCGACTGGCGCAGATTCCCACGAAGTCAGGAGTCTCGGCGATCGCGCTCAGTCCCCGCCGGCCTACGCTCGCGGCGGTCGGATCCTTCAGCTTCAAACCGTCCTGGGCCAGCCTTTGGGACATTCGCGACCCGGAGCACCCAGTGCACACCAAGCTACTGGACCCGTACGAACCTCAGGCGCAGACGTCCACGCCCGGAGCCCCCGGAAGGCTGCCCTTCCTCGGTACCACCCCGGCAGTCTTCGCGCCGGACGGCACGACGCTGGCACTCCCCGACTCCCTGTGGGACGTCACCAACCTCTCCAGCCCGACACGACTGCCCTTACGACGGGACAAAGACTCGGCTTGGATTCTCCATGAGGGCTACTCCACCGCGGCTTTCAGCGCAGACGGACGAGACCTGGTGACCTCAGATGGAAGCGATCTGTCCGCGTGGTCGGTGAACCCCAAGGACGGCCGACGGCTCATCTCCACGGCAGAATTCTCTGACAGATTCTCGCGGATCGATCTGCATCCCGAGGGTCACCTGATCGCCACCGGAAGCCCCAACGGCCGAACGAGACTCTTGGTCCTGGGTGGCCCGACGTTGCCGACTCTCGCAGCAACGCCCACGAACGTCACGCCCGAAGTGACCGATGTCCGTTTCAGCCCCGACCGCAAGACGCTGGCCGTCACCCTGGGTTCCGGCAAGGTGGAATTGTGGAACCTGGGCGCCCTGCCGGCGATCGCTGCCGACCCGACCCGCGTGGCCTGCGGGATCATCAGGACCGGTCTGTCCCGCGAGCAGTGGCGACAGTACGCACCGGGCCTGCCCTACGAACCAACCTGTCCGTAGCGGCGACAGGGGCGACGGCCCCGAAGCCGTCTCGCCCGCTGGCCATCCCGGGGGAGCGCGGCCCCGGATTCGCCATTCCGTAGGCCGTATCACTCGTTCGCGGACGTGGCGGTGCATCTGAGTCATGCGTCGCGCGGGCTCGCGACGCAACGCACAACTTGGCCAGCGCGGTGACCGATTGTCGCAGGCCGGGCCAGCGTCGCTGGTCGGGCCGAACAGGCTGCTGGCCGGGATCCCCAAGACCGTGCTGAAGCTCGCCCTGAAAGCCGAGATGATCGAGCACCTGGGTTGTGAGCGCGGGGCGAACGCCCGGGCGAGCGGACTGGCAACCGCCGCAACGGCAGTCCGCCCAAGACGGTGTCGACCGATGTCGAGCCGGTGCGGATCGATGTGCCGCGGGCCCGGGCGGATGAGTTCAAGCCGCACATCGTGCTCAAGCGCGCGCCGTGTGGCGGGTTCAACGAGTCGATCAGCGCCCTGTATCTCGATCAAGCGCAGACAGCAGGAGCGATGCGTGCCGAGAACGCCGACTCGGAGCCGGCCACGGAGCCTCCCAGGTAATGACTCTTATCGCCTGACGGTCTTTATCATCGGATCCACCGTTCATTAGACAGCCCGTCGGAATTTATCACTGTTACCCCTTTTGTGAGAGTTATGTTATTCGCGCCTTCTTGTTCAGGTGTGCAAATATTGCGATTGAGGTTCGCCGAATTTCAGAAAGGTCATCCACTGGACTAATGTACGTGGTTTCCACGATGTATTTACCTAGGGAAGCGATTGATGCTTCCCTTGAGATGCGACCGCCAAGAAGTCGCTCCACTCGCCACGGGAAGGTGGGCACGATCATGCGCGCAGGCAACCGGATCGCTGTAGCGGCGGCAAGCACGGTAGTCGCGGGAGCAGCCCTGATGACCCCGCTAGCGCTTCCTTCGCAGGCGGCGGTCAGCAGTCAAGCGCACAGCGCGGCGGCGGCCCGTGCCGGCACGGAGTGCGTGACGTACAGCTTCGCGAAAGCGTGTTTCCAGAAATATGGAGACAAAATCTGGCTGTACAACGGGGGCGCCACGAGCGACGACATTGCGGCGGTGAGATGGAGCAACTTCCTGCGAACCCGCTCCGGATCGTGGAAGTACTACCGACAAGGCCACTACCTCAACTCCTACCCTCGGAAGTGGCTGGACGACAATCGCGACTTCTACGAAGACCAGACCGTGAACGCCTACGGGGGCAAGGGAAGCGGGATCCGCTTGTACGCCTGCGCCAGCGGAAAAGGCTGCTCGCGCTACATCTGGATCCGCAACAACCAGTAGGCGGCGGAACAGGAGCGACCGCGCCCCTCTTGATCTCCCTCCTGGTGGCCGAACAGCGTCTGGGGCCCGGCACTCCTGTCCCTGTCCGGGAGTTCGGCCGCGGAGCGGGCGGCGCGGCAGGCGCCGGCGAGGCGACGTGGGGCGGGGCGGCCTGGACTCGCGGGGGCGACACGGCCGCGTCCCGGGGGGCCGGTTCTCATGGGGCGGGCCGGGTCGTGGTCATGTCGCCTGGTCCGGGTCCACAGGGCGGGGTCTTCCAGGCGCCCGCCGACGTTGATCTGCCCCCAGCGGTGTTCGGCCGCCTCGGTCAATGCCTCGAACGCCGCCTCCATCCCCGGGTAGCGCAAATCCACGGCAGGGTCAGCGGGCGCGACGGCGTTGAGCCGATACCCGACCCGCACCGCGTCCACACGGAACTACTCCAGAGCGACCAGGCGCTCATCGTTTCAGTCCACTCCGTTGGTGGCACGGTGTGGTCGGCGGTCATGCAGGTCGGGGTCGTGCCAGGCGGCCAGCGCGCGGGCGGCGGCCGTGCGGGTGCGGAACAGGTCGTAGTCGGATCCGCGGTCGGGTCGTCGGCGTCGGGGGGACCTCGGTCTGCACGGCGGTGTCGCGGCGGGGTCGTCGGCGGTAGCGCGCCATTCGGCGCGGCGGCCGCCGTAGGGCTGGCGGTGAGGGTTCCAGCGAGTTGCCCACCCGGGACGTGCAGCCTCCACCGGCCGTCGCCGTACTCGAAGGTCTGGGGAGTCGCCAGCCAGCCGGAAGCCCGTCGGGGCACCTCGGCGTGCGGGGTGTGCTCGCGGCGGTTCCGGTCGTACTCAGCGGCCAGCGCGGTCAGCGCCTTGATCCGGGACTGGGTAGCGGTCCTTGGGGCCGGCGCAGGTGGTGACGCGACGGCCAGTGATGTGGCGGCCTGCCAGCCGCTCCCGGCTACACCTTGGTCACGCTGCCCACCCGGGTGGTGCACTGCCACCACAGCACCTCGTTATCGTCGGTGGGCACCCCTCGCCGAGTCGCGCGACCGCGTGCGCCGCTGGTTGTCGATGGTGTTGAGCAGCGCGAGGGTGGCGCGGTGGTGCTGGCGGCGCGGGTGCGGGCGGCGACAGGCTGCGTGTGGCTCGTGCGGGGTGGTCTCCGGCCAGGTGCATGGTCGCTATGTTCGGCGGCTGAGCGACTTGCCCGTCGGCGGCGGGCGCCCGGTGATGGAGTTGGAGGTTCGCCGTTTCCGCTGCGCTAATTCCGGATGCGCGGCCACCACGTTCGCCGAACAGATCACCGGGCTGACCCGGCCTTTCCCACGCCGCACCGTGCCACTGCAGCGGGCATTGGCGGCGATCGCGCTGGCCGTGGCCGGACGAGCCGGGGTGCGACTGGCCGGCCGTTTGGGGATCACCGTCGGCAGGGACACCTTGTTGCGGCTGATCAGAGCCGTCCCCGACGAACCGGCGGGGCCGGTGCGGGTGCTGGGCGTGGACGATTTCGCGGTCCGCCGCGGACACCGGTACGGCACGACCGTGATCGATCTGGAGACCCATCGGCCGGTCGACCTGGTCGAGGGCCGCGATGGTGACACCCTGGCCTGCTGGCTGGCCGCACGACCCGCCAACCCGGAGGTGATCTGCCGGGACCGGGCCGGTGGCTATGCCGATGGCGCACGACAGAAAGCACCTCGGGCGGTGCAGGTCGCTGACCGCTTCCACCTGTGGCAGAACCTCGGTCAGGCCGTCGAGAAGGACATCGCGGCCGCCCGCGGCGCGCTCGCAGCAGCGCTGGCGGCTCGCGCTCAGGCCGCCCACGACACCCGGACACCACCGGTGGTCGAACAGCGCGAGTTGAAGGTGGTGACCCGGACCCGGCAACATCACGCCGCCGTCCAGCGACTGCTGCGACAAGGGCCGAGCAAAGCCGCCATCGGTCGGGAGTCCATTGCGGCAAGCCTGCAGGCGCCCCGGCGAGCAGGATCCTCAGAGCTCCAGGTGCTGGTGGCGACCCTGGGTGGGGCCTCAGCCTGTGAAGTAGGAGCAAGCGGCCCGGCAGTCACGGCCTGCGGGAAGCGCCGCGAAGCGGTCCGGTAAACGATCTGCATGTTGCCCTACTTTGGCGTCACGCCGCCGGCGGCGAGCATAGATCCTTTCGCGTTCATTTCTACGAAGCGCTATGTGGCCGCCTCCTGTGCGCACGCGGGGATTCGGCTGCGAACGCGCAGGTGAGCACTACCGCGCAGTTGCGCGCCTGTACGGGCGGGCCCCGCGAATGGACAATGTGTGCATGGGTGATGCTCAGACGCTGAAGCACCAACTCCCTTACCCCTACAACCAGGACCTTTCGGGCGTGCTGCGCCGCCTCGACAGGCGTACGCCGTTCAGCAGGACCAGGCTGGCCAATGATCCGGTGACCGCCGCCTACCTCGCCGCGGGCATGCGTCTGATCGAACATCACCTGGGGCCAAGCGCCCAACGGTCATGTAGTGATCCGGACGACCGGAATTCCATCGAGCGTCCCATGCTGAACTTCCTGTCACAGCGCGCAGTCGCCGCGGAGGTCGCCAACAATCCCGAGCCGTTTCCTCAGGTCGGAAGCGTCTCAACGTTGAGGTCGACCTGGAAGTCCCATTCAGATTTCATCGCCGATCTCCTGCGGTTCGGCTTGTGGACGAGGTATCACGAAAACCACTGCGTCGTCACCGAGTTCGCTGACGCCATCGAGAGTATGATCGAGGGACCGGATTTCGTTCAGGCCGTGCATCAATTGGGATACGCCGATCTGCTGACTCTCATCGACAGGCCACGGTTCCGACTTGAACTCATCGCCGCTGCAGGAGCCGAGGGCGATGAAGTCATCGCTAAAGCCATGACTGAGAATTACCAGGAGCTTCTGGGGCAATGGAGAGAGGTCTTTGCTGAAATACTCACGGCCCGAGGCCTGCGGCTGCGCCTCGGTGTCGCTCTTGATGACCTCGTCGGCATTGTGGCGGCCGTCGCCGAAGGAGTCGCACTGAGGGCTCTGGCCGATCCGCATTCCGGCGTAGTCGACCATAGCCGCCGTCGCTCACTTCTCGGAACGGCATCCCTGGCGTTGATTCGAGGCTGCGTGGAACGGATCGATGACACCGACGGTCTCAGCCTGGAGCAGGCTGTCAACCAAATGTTCTATGACCTTCCGGAATCGATGCCGACCGACGGCTGATCCTGGGAGGAGGCGAGGAGCCTCGTAACCCTGACCTCAACGCGAGAAGAGAGCTCATCTATTCCCCTTTGAGGACGACGATAATGCGCTGATCAGCCGATGGCGGGGACATCTGGACACACCGACGCTAAGCGAACGAATATGATTCTAATGAACCTGTACCTACGGTTCTAGCAGGGGTATGTTGATGGCTGAGCCGATGGCAGAAGGATTGGCAGATCCCGACCTCCCTGCGCTCTTCGCTGCCGCAGACCGCAACTCACTGGTCGGCCAGCGACGCACGCTGCGCACTGTGCGGACGCGGTTGGCGCTGTTAGTCGTCGCAGCCGTTGCCGGAACATTCGGATGGCATGCCGGGCCGATGGATGTGGCGGGCTTCGTCGGCGCTGTGGCGTTGGGCGGCGCCCTGGTCACGGAGGTGTATCTGCTCACCGCCCGTCCAGAACGGTTGTGGTACGACGGACGCGCCGTCGCCGAGTCCGCCAAGTCACTGGCCTGGCGCTTCGCTGTCGGCGGCAATCCGTTGCCCGTTGACCCCCTCCACTCATCGGAGTCGATGCAGGCCGCCCGCGACACCCTGCTGCGACGCTTCAGGTCGCTTATCCGGGAGATGGGCGACGTCCACCTTGTACCCCGTTCCGAGGGCATCGTGCAGATCACCGCAGCCATGCAAGGCGCCCGTGAGTTGCCGCTGGCCGAACGTCAGCGGCTCTATTTGCGCGGCCGGGTCCTTGATCAGCAGCGCTGGTATGCCTCGAAGGCGGCGTGGAACGAGCGGCGTGCCGTCAGCTGGCAGGTCACCTTGGCGGTAGCCGAGGCTGTGGGGCTGGCCGGTGCGGTACTCAAGGCCGCCTCGGTGCTCAGCATCGACACCCTCGGCATCGTCAGCGCGCTGACTGCGGCCGGTGCGGCATGGCTGCAGACCAAACAGCACCACAACCTCGCCCGGGCTTATGCCGTGGCAAGCCAGGAACTGGCGGACATTGCCGCAATGGCAGAACGGGCTTTCACCGAGCGCGAGTGGGCGGACTTCGCCGCCGATGCCGAGGACGCAATATCAAGGGAGCACCGACTATGGCGGGCAACACACGCATAAGGATCACTGGAGCGCTGCTGCGCGGAATCGGCACGATCATCATGGCCGTGGGGAGCCTGGGCGGCATCTACGTGCTGTCCAGGGAAAATGTCTCAGCCGGCACGAACTTCATCGAGGTGGTGAAAAATCGACTCGTCTTCCTGATCGTCGTCGGGATCATCGCAGGTTTCGGAGCCTGGATGCAACATCATGGCCGAAAAATAAACGCCCAACTCCACGCACTCAGATCTGAAGATATACCGTCCTTGCAGGGGCACGTGCTCTACCTACGGTCGTTCGACGCCGATTACCAGACGAAACATAATATTTACATGGGAGGACGCGCTGAGATCGAGCGTGTGACGGAGGAAGACCTTCTCGCCCTGGCCCTCGGCAGCCAAGGGAACACGGTTGTCGCCATCGGGCGCCCGGACGAGAAGCTGCCAGAAACGGGCGCCCGACGGCTCTATGTCCCCGACGAAGCATGGCAACCGACAGTACAACGTTTGATGGCCACGGCCAGGCTCGTAGTCCTTCGGATGGGACTCTCCAGCGGACTGCTCTGGGAGTTCGAGCAGGCGGTGTCCCAACTGCCGCCACATCGGCTGCTGCTTCTCATACCAGCAGATCAGCACACCTATGAGAACTTCGCCGCGCAAGTTTCCCGCTTGTTGCCCATCCTGCCGACCTTCGCCGAGCTGCCTGCGACCGCAGGCTCCGCAAAATTCTCGGTTTATGGCGCGTACACCTTCAAACCCGACTGGACCTCGTATCTGATCAGATTCAGATTGAACCACCCTGTGAACCCTACCGCCAAGACACCGGCGCGGCGCCTGGCCAAAGATCTCGCTCCCGTACTAACCGCGTGCAACCAAGCGTCGCCAGAACGAGCGGCCCCACAAAGCCAAGACGGCAACCTACAAGAATGACCCTCGCTCTCCCACAGCAGCGAGGGGCACCCATCCGCCTACCTCGTGATCACGGTGGTTGCTGTGGCGTAGGAGCTCGTCGAGGAGGCTGACAGCGGAGGATACTCGGGCAGGAACCGGCCCTACTGGTCGAAGCGCAATGGAGCCGATCGTCAATGACGTCAACTTGACCTCGTCAAAGGTTACCAGGTCCTGGGCTGCAGGGCCTTGATGACGCGGCCAACGGAGGTGGCCGCCAGCTCTCGGTAAAGGACCTCGAGCAGGCAGCCGGCGGTGCAGTAGCGACCTTTTTGACTGCTCTGAACGGTGCGACACCGAAGCCGATAGGCGTTACTACTTACTGGTCCCGGCCAGCCCGACCGCGTAGTAGTTCTCAGCGGCGCCGATCCATTCCAGCGAGGCCAATGGCCGAGCGTCGAGTTACCTCATGTGTTCAACTGAGGCGATGAAGTCGTCGAGTTGGCGCTCGGTGATCCGTCGCAGCCTGTCGATCTTGATACTGCGTAGGCGTCCGGTCCGGAGCAGCATGTAGACCTTGTCGCGGCCGACTTGCAGGATCTCAGCGACCTGCTCCACGGTGTACACGCGCACCCGAATCCCGTCATCCGTGGAGCCACTCTCGGCAGCCGTATCGCTCAGACGTGCCCCTCCGTACTCGGAGCGGGTGATCGGCACACTCCTATCACCGGAGGCCTGTACCGGTTCCGACGAGATCGGAGCACCGCAGCGCTCACATGTATGGCATGGAAATCTGCAACGAGTGGTCACTTGAAGCACCACCCGGTGTCGCTGAGGACCTCCCCGGTTCCGTCTTCAAGGGAGGGTGCCACTTCGCGAGGGCGATGGCTGTCGAGGTGCTCGGCGGCACTGTCGCGGCGGATGCGGGGACCTTCAGGCAGGTCGATATCTAGGGCGGCGGCACGGTCACGGTTGGAGCGAAGGGCAGCAGCGTCTTCGGAGTCGTCGCCGGCGTTAGCGAACAGCAACGCCTGAAAGGCGATCTTGTCGCGGGTAGGCAGGGCCAGGGCGGCGCCGGGTTCAGCGGCAGCCCGCAGAGTGGCATGGACTGGCTGATCCGGCACGGGAAGGTCGATGCCGCCTGCCCCCTGGAACGGCCAGTACTCCGCGAGGCGGTCCGCCTGGCCGACCCGAAGGACGGCTGGGCAGCGCTGCGTGCGGTCCCCGGCGGCGACACCGTCCTGGCCGCCTGGTCCGAACGCGACCGAGCGCTGGCCCGCTACCGGGACCGGCTACGCAGCGCCGAGGACTTGAACCCCGACCTCGTCCTGGATTCGCTGCTCCACGCCCATCACATCCGGGCCGCCGGGCCGAACAAGAACGACGAACACATCTGCGTGCGGCTGGCCCGCGCCGCCGCGCTGGCATGGACAGCAAAGCGGTCGTCAGCGGCAGGACGGTGAGGTGAACGTGGCCGACCAAACTGTAGTCACGCCGGCCAGCGCCCAGGCTGGAGCAGCGCTCGCCGCCCGAATCGCTGACCACCTGGCCTCGCCGCAGGCCGTGCGCGCTACCGTCCCGGCCCACGGCTGGTGGCCTCAGTCTCTGGCCTACGGCGCGGCCGGGATCGCGTTGCTTCATATCGAGCGCGCCCGTTTGGGCGAGGGCTCCTGGCAGCGTGCTCACGATTGGCTCGCCTGCGCCGCTGCCGAACCAGCCGTTACCGGGGCGGGCAGCCACCTGTACTACGGGGCACCGGCTCTCGCCTTCGCCTTCAACGCTGCGGCTGACCGGCATGGACGTTATGCCCGAGCCCTGGAGACCCTTGATCGGCGCATCGCCGCTGTTACCCGCTCTCGACTGCACGAGGCCCACGCCCGGATGGATCGCGGCGGGCTGCCCGCGCTGACCGAGTTCGACGCCATCCGCGGGCTGACCGGCATGGGGGCTCTGCTGCTGCGGCGCACCGTCCACCATGGCGATGCTCACGCCGACCTGGTCCGGGCCATCCTGGCCTACCTGGTCCGGCTCAGCGAACCCGTGCGGCGCCGTGGGGACCTCCTTCCAGGCTGGTGGAGCGATCTGGCCCCATCGGGCAAACGGTCCTCGCAGTACCCGAGCGGGCACGCCAACAACGGCGTCGCTCACGGCATCGCCGGTCCGCTGGCTCTCCTGGCCTTGGCCTCACTACGCGGCGTCACCGTCACCGATCAACGGGAGGCGATCGAACGGATCTGCGCCTGGCTCGACCTTTGGCGGATCGAGGGACGGGACGGCCCGCGCTGGCCGTACTGGATCACCCTCAGCGAGTTGGAGTCTGGGTGTCCCGGCCCTGGTCCCGCGCGTCCCTCCTGGTGCTACGGCGTCGCAGGTTCAGCGCGCGCCCAGCAACTCGCCGCTCTGGCCACCGGCGACACCGGCCGCCAGCGCATGGCCGAAGAGGCGCTGCTACACGCCATGACGGCCCGGATTCCGCTCGCCGCGACCACCGACCTGTCACTGTGCCACGGCTTCGCCGGCCTGGCGCACATCGTCCAACTCGCCGCGGCAGATGCGATCACGCCAGGCCTGCGCGAGTGCTTGCCCCGCCTTCTAGCACCGATCGAATCCACCCCGCCAGACACCCTGATGGCCTGCGGCGCCGGACTTCTAGAAGGCGCGACCGGCGTGGCGCTGGCTCTGCTCGCCCAGGTCAACGGAGGCACCCTGTCCGGCTGGGACTCCTGCTTCCTGATCACCTGACCTCGTCCACCTGAAGGGAGACCGGCCGGATGACAGCCCAGCAGTGGCCGCAGCACGTCATCACATTCGCCGACTGGCGCAGCGCCGAGCGCATCGTGCTGGAGCATCTGCTGCCCGCGCTCGAAACCTCGCAGAGCAGGGAGCCGCACGGATGGTCGTTCGTGCGCAAGTACCCGACCTGGCGGCTACGGCATCACCCGACCACCGACCACGGCCTGCGGAGACTGGACCGGGCGCTGGACATGATGCTCTCCAACGGCTTGATCGAAGGCTGGACGCCCGGCATCTACGAGCCGGAGACCACCGCTTTCGGAGGCGCTGCGGGCACGGATGCCGCCCACGCGCTCTTCCACCACGACAGCCGTCTCGTCCTTCAGCATCTGGCCCAGTCCGGTCTCCCCCGCAGCAATCCGCCAGATCTCGGGCGGCGCGAGCTCGCCGTGCTGCTCCCGAGCGTGGCGATGCGGGCCGCGGGCCTGGACTGGTTCGAGCAGGGCGACGTCTGGGCCAAGGTCGCCGACCAACGCCCCACACCGCATGACCAGCCCGACTCCCGGCGGCTCTCGCATGCCGTGCACCGGCTCATGACCGTCGAGGCGGGCTCGTCCAGCACTCTGACGACCACGGGCAAGCTTGCGCCGCTGGCCGGCTGGGTCGCCGCCTTCGAGCACCTCGGTCGGCGGTTGGCCGATCTCAACCACCTGGGCCGACTGGAACGCGGTCTGCGAGCCGTCCTCGCCCACCACGTGATCTTCCACTGGAACCGCATGGGCCTGTCCCGCCAGGAGCAGGCCACCTTGGCCATACTAGCGAAAGAAGAAGTCATGGGAACAACCGGACAGCACCCCGTGTCCGCCTCTGGCACAGGTCAGCTGAACACTACGGTGGCCCGCGTGAGCAACGACACGATCGAGGCCGCCTCCGCCGAGCACCTACGCCATGCCCTGGTCAACCAGCTGATGGAGCACGGGTGCATCCGCACCGGCCGCGTCGAAGACGCGATGCGCGCGGTCCCCCGCCACATGTTCGTGCCGCAAGCTCCCCTGGAGAAGGCGTACGCGAACGCCACGGTAGATATCAAGCTCGACGCCGGCGGCGCGTCGATCAGCTGCGCCTCCCAGCCCGACATCGTCGCCATGATGCTGGAACAGCTCCAGGTCGAACCGAGCCACAAGATCCTGGAGCTGGGGGCCGGGACGGGCTACAACGCCGGTCTGCTCGCCTACCTGGCCGGCCCGACCGGCCACGTCACCACAATCGATGTGGATGACGACATCGTCGAGGGCGCCCGCACCTCACTGGCCGCCGCCGGCATCGACAGCGTCACCGTCATCCTCGGCGACGGCGCTCTCGGCCACGCCGACAACGCGCCCTACGACCGTGTCATCGCCACGGTCGGCGCACACGCAGTCCCCCACGCCTGGCTCGACCAGCTCGCCCCGGGCGGACGGCTCCTCACACCGCTGCGACTGCGGGGCACCGTCGCCCGCTCCATCGCCTTCGAACAGCAGGACGGCGCCTGGCGCAGCGTCAGCAGCGAAATGAACACCTTCATGCCGCTTCGCCAAGGCATCGCCGACGATCCGCGGCGCCTGGTTCCCGTGACCTCCGACGGCACGGTCACCCTCGTGACCAGCGGCGGCCAGGAGGTCGATGCCGAAGCGCTGGGCGATGTCCTGCACCAGCCCGCCTCACAGGTCTGGACCGGCGTCACGTTCCGCGGCCAAGAGTCGGCCGAGTGGCTGGAGCTGTGGCTGGCCTGCACGATGCGCAACGGTCTGAACCGCATGCCCGCCAAGCCTCACGCCATCGAAAGCGGCCTGCTCACCGCCCCCTACCCCAGCTCGACAGCCTGCTTCGACCAGGCGGCACTCACCTACCTGACCCGCCGCAAGGCCGCCCGCCCCGACCCGGACGGCGCCAGCCTGTACGAGTTCGGCGTCATCGGCCACGGCCCCGGCAGGGACGCCCTGGCCGAGCAGGTAGCAGAGGCCGTCCGCACCTGGGACCACGAGTACCGCGGACGCGAGGTCACCTTCGAGATCCAGCCGCTCGACAGCCCGCCTCCCGCCCAGCGCCCCGGCCGTTTCACCTTCTCCAACGCCCTCAACCGAATCCTCATCGAATGGCGATGAAATGGATGTCGGCCCGATAGCCCAGCGCTTCCCACTGGTCGCCCGCCCCCGCCCCTCCTGCCCACCCCTCGCCGAGCGGGTCGAGCAACTCCACGAAATGGCCCTCACCGCTCACACGAAAAACGACCAAGCGTCGGCCGCTGCCGTACAGAACATGGCCGCCCTGATCGCCAGCGACTGCGGCCTGCACGACCTGGCACGGACTCTGTGTTGGCAGCACTTCGACACCTACCTCAGCCACTGGCCCCTCGATGCACCAACAGCCCGGCATGCCCTGGAACCCCTGGTCAACCTCGCCCGCCTGCTGATTCGCGCCCGCGACGCAGACGGGGCCCACCAGCTACTCGACGCCCTCTTCCACGCGGTCAGCGCCCACGGCGACGCCGAGATGGACGGCCGCTCCGTATCCTTCCGCCACCTCACCAACACAGAAGAGGACCACCGCACGCTGTGCCAATGGCTGTGGACGGTCCTGCTCGCCGACGGCACCCGCGCCCTGACCAGCGCCGGCCGGTGGCAAGAGGCCCTCGCTTACATACAGCAACACAAAGGCATCGGCCGCCGACTGCTGGACGGGCGACAGATCGCCGTCCTCACCCAACTACACGCCGGCAATCCCATCACCGCGTTGAAGACAATCAGCCAAAGCGACACCGCCGAGCCATGGGAACGCGCCGTGGCCGCCTGCCTCACCGCCCTCTGCACAGCCCGCACCGACCAGTCGGCGAACGCGGCGGTCACCACCATGATCGACCACTACCTCAGCCTTCCTCCCAGCCCCGACGTCGTCCTGTTCCAAGTCCGCCTGGGCCTGACCGTCACAGACATCGCAGGCATCACCGGCCAACACCACGAAGGCGAACGAGCCACGGCCCGGCTCATCGAACAAGCCCTGACCTCCGAAGACGGATATGCCGCCCACGAGGCCGTCAACAACCCGAGCAGCCGTACGCGCCTGACCGTCGGGCATGAGCGCGCTCTGTTCGCAGTCGTACGATCAGCCGGGCTCGACCACAAAGCTATCCCTCAACGCCTCATCACCGACCTCATCAACGCTGCCGAAGCAGCCCAGGCAGTCACCACGCGCTAACAGAACGCCCCGGACCATGCCGCGCATGGGTGAAGTGATCGGCCGCGTGGACAGCGAACACTCCGACGCCGCAGGGAGAGGCCCAGATGCCGTGGCGATCGCTGACGACGATCGTCTCCGGGGAGAGTTGGGCCGCTCACTCACCGTCGCCGAGCTTGGCCAGCCCTCTGAGAACCTGGAGCGGCCCCACAACGATCGCCCATCAGATCCGGCCTGCGGGGACTTTGCCGCAGTGCAAACGGTCGCGGACGCTGGCTGCATGGATCGTCGTAGCTTCCTGACGCTGGTGGGCACCTCGATCACCTCGCCGACGCACGAATGGCTCATTCCCCACCCCACACAAGCTCGCCCAGGAAACAGGAACCGCCGTTCATGCGCCGGTCGTCGACGGCTTAGGACACCATCACCGCCCGGTTCCGTCACATGGACGACCAGCTCGGCGGAGGCTTACTACTGCAGTTCGTTTACGAACATCTGCGATCATCTCCGCCCGCACCGATTGCTCCGGGTCCAGGGCCCCGCGAAGGCGGGTGCCGATGTGCTGGGCGAGCGGGGCGTCCGGGACCAGCGTGATACCGAACCGGTCGAGCCCGGCGGCGCCGACCGCGACCGATGACCAGAACCTGCCACGCGTTCGGTCCGAGTTGAACTGGCCGCACTCTACTGCCGATGACCGGTGCTTCGAGGTGTGATGTCATCTGACCCCCCGAACACGCCCGGTCGGTGCCACGGTTGCATGATGGGACGGCTACCGCTTCAGCGAAACATGTCCTCTAGGCGTTCGGCGAACTGGATAGCATCATCCCAGCCCTGGCGGACGAACGTCTCAAGCAACGTTCTTACCGCGGTCATACACTTTGGACTGCCGACGATCAACTCGCGATGATCAGCGAGGTAGCGTTGTATAAGTTGAAGCACTGCGCTAAGACCCAACGGCTCTCGCGAATAGTGGACGTCACCTCTAGCCGCTCTGACAGCTATGAGGAGCGCCCGCTCGGGTGCATAGATGCTGATGTGATCTAGTGTTTGAATAATATGATGAGTAACGCTTGGATGGCGCACAACACTGTAGCCATCCAGCAACGGGAAAGCGTGTTCGGCAAACACTTTCTGCATCAGGTTGGCCTCTTGCCCTTGAGGCTCATCGCTTTTACTTGCCCCGCTCGCGTAATAGATGTTCTCAACGACGCTATTGCCTACCTTCGTTGCTTTGTTCGCTCGTTCCACGTCCAGGGTAACTGCCGCATTCTCCTCAGCCCACGCCTCTCCAACTGCCGCGAGGGGGAACTCAAGCAAAGCAAAAGTCCGCTGTTGCGATACCAAGGAGCTCATATCCTCTGGATTTAGGAAGCGCCGCAGCCAAGCCGGAAGTCGCTCCGCTCGACGAGGATTCTCCAATGGGCTAGATAGCCATGACTGTACAGTGTCGTGGGCGTAAGAGGTCCCATATTCAGCGGCCATAATGACGAGCAATTCCACGATCACTTCAGCACGGTCGTCGTCGCCGAGCTTTGTGTCACCGTTCGAGTCCGCCGCGATGATTGCCCATTGGGGCTTGGTGGCTATGCGCCGAAGAATCTCATCGACCTCGTGGGGGTAGGCGTCACGGTACCTGCTGAGCAGTACCCCCAGCATCGCCTGCACCTGCGAGTCCGTTTCAGAGTTCAGCCGCACTTCGAGGCACTCAAGGGCCGCCTCTTCCTCAAAAAGAAATGGGATTGCTTCCGCGCTGAGCATTCGGTAGAGCGCATTGGGCGAGCTGAGGAAAGGGATGATGGCTGCCGATAGTTCGTCGTGAAGTTCAGCTAGCCATTCGGTCCTGCTCGCGAGAGTAGTGACGCCCGACACAGCCTCCGAAGTAGTCGTGGCGCCCCAAGCGCGCCACCCAGATTCGACCTCGTCCTCCTGGGGAGGGTTCGTCGCCGAGGGCAGCGCCGCCTGGAGAACAGCCAGGACGTCACGCCCTAGGGGCTGCCTGGGCAGAACGAGCACACTATGCGTAAGTTGCCGCGCTCCTCGAACCAGCAGAGAACGATCTTCTTCTGCGTTTGCCTCAGATGCGTGAGCCAAGAGCTGTTGCAGCAGGGCCGACCAACTTTCGGCTAGCTCCTCATATCCCGCCCGACGGCTAGCCGGGTCCTGAGCTCCTGTTTTCTGGAGTGCCTCAGCAACATCGGCGGGAGGGCCCCCTGCGCCATCGTCGTCATCCCGTGGTTCTCCTGCCGGCCAAGGCAGTGAGTCGTCTACAAGCTCACAATCTGCGTGGCCACAAGAAAGCCTCCGGTCATCTCGATCGCTATTGGCCAGCTCCTCTAGATGCCGGAGCGCTTCCGGTTCGCTGACCTTCCTAGGGTCGAGTGCGCCTAGAAGCGCATCGCGTTGGTCGCGCTGCCACTCCTGCTTGCGGGTGTCGTCAATTTCGTCGGCTTCTAGGCTCGTAGCGCTGAGAATTGCTGCCTCGATCCGACGGTGAATCGCAACGTCGAGTTCTGACGATAGGCGAGCGGCTACGAGCCCCGCTGCCCCTCGGGTCTGGCCTCGTTCGAAGATGCCGGTCTCCAGTGCTGGAACCAGCAGGTGCGCGAGAGCCGGCGACTCGGCGTTAGCCGCCTTCATTAGAAGACGCTGCCAGACCTCGCCATGCGACAACGTGGAGATCAAGAGTTCGACGACCTGGCGAAGCTCCTGCTGGTCGGCACTGCTGTTTTTAGCAGCGTTAGTCAGGCCTGAACTCACGTGCTCAGCCCTAGTCTGAAGCAGAACGATGACGGCATCGACAGCTGTCCCCAGCTCGGCGTGCCCTCCTGCGTACTTTAGGGTATCGCCGTGGCGAATGCGTGGCCTCCAGCCCGTATCAGTACTGCGGTCGTATTGGAACATCCGTGGCACTTCCACAATCCGTATAAGCATCCGCACCGCAGCCTCAAGGTCGGCAGATGCAACTTCGGGAAGTTCCTTACAAACACTCCATCGAAGATGATTCAGGTCTTGCCGCAGATTGCTGGTTAGTCCGAGAATCTGACTTTCTGTAATTCTGGTAACCTGCTCCCGGTCTTCCTCGTACTCCCAGGGGGCCGCAGCGATCTCAACAGCGAGTGCCGCATTCCTCTTGGCGATACTTGGCAGGCACTCGATGAGCACTCTGGCTATCTCGAAACCCCATGCTCGCAGCAATTCATGTGAGATTGTCATGCGTGCGATGCGCTCGCAAGCAGTTCCTGCCCTCAACCGGTGGAAGCAATTCCGCTGGTCAGTAGCTCGGCGAACACTTCCTTGGGCTTCTTGAATCCGAAGATAGCGCGGGGTCGGTT
>NZ_JBEZFD010000046.1:0-28728 GCF_040649235.1 Spirillospora sp. NPDC049024 | reverse complement strand
TCGGCCTTGGCCACCGCGCCGTCCGCCTTCACTTCAGTTCTCGTCACCAGGTGTCACTCCTTGATCAGGAGTTACACCGAAAACCGTACAGTCCCCGCCCCAGCTTCGACGACTACCGGGTTCAGGAGGCGAGAGCCATAGGCGTACGAGCCGTTGCAGCTCAGTTGGTCCCTGGCCTTCTCCAGGTGGAGGCCTATGCGCGAGGCATCATGGACCGAAACGAGCCGGCCGAAACCCTCGACGGTCGTGTCGCGGTACGGATGGAAAGGCAAGAGATCTTCCATCGCGAGAACCCTCCGGAAGCGATGTTCGTCCTGGACGAATCCGCACTTCGGAGGCCGGTCGGGGGCTCAAAGGTCATGGTGGAGCAGATCGACCACCTCGTCGATATGACTCAGCGGCCCAACGTCCAGGTACTTGTCATGCCCTTCGACAGGATCACGCCGCTTGCACTGGGCGGCGGCTTCATCCTGCTCAGCTTCGCACGAGATTCCGACCTCATGTACACCGAGGCAGGTCACGTCAGCCAACTCATCGGGGACAAGGACGTGCTCTTCAAAGCCGGAGTACATTTCAATCTGGTAATGGGGGAAGCTCTCAGCCAAGCTGAGTCCATCGAGTTCATGCTTCGAGTGCGCGAGGGGTATCTGTGATGCATTCAGAACAGGCGGGCCTCCTGTGGCGGAAGAGCAGCCATAGTGACGGCACTGGAGGCGAATGCGTTGAAGTTGCCGCAACCCCAGGACGGCTGCTGATACGAGACTCCAAGGACCCCAACGGTCCACACCTGGATCTGTCCCGGGCGGCGGCGTATGCCCTGATGAGCCGACTGCGCGGCGAGAAGTTGTGAACCGCCGAGATCGACGTGATCTGCGGTGGCGGAAGAGCAGTTACAGCGGTGGGACGGGCGGTGAGTGTGTGGAGGTTGCCGCTGGGGCGGGGTGTGTTCTGGTTCGGGACTCCAAGGATCCGGACGGACCCTGCCTGGGGTTGACTCCGGCGGCTGCGCGTGAGCTCGTGGGGCGACTGCGGGGCGCGTAGTTCGGGGCTTCGGGTGGCCGTGTTGGGAGCGTCTGCCCTGCCGTTCAGTGGAGCAGGGTCAGGACGCGGGTTGCTTGGTGCGTCAGGAGTTCGGGTGGGGCTTCCTGGGGTGGAGTGCGGCGCAGGATGGCCACCAGCCAGAACGTGGCCAGGAGGCGTCGGGACTCTTGTAGGCGTGCCGCTTGGGCGGGGGATAGGTCGAAGCGGTCGAGGATCTGGGTGGCGTCGATGACGCCCGGGGCGGCTAGGGAGATGTGCTCGACGGCTTCGGCTAGTTCGTAGGGCTGGTCGCTGCGGCCGGAGTGCTCGAAGTCCACGATGCCCACCGTCTGGCCGTTCCAGAGGTAGTTGGCCAGGTTGCCGTCGCCTGTGCCTAGCACCGGCTCGTGTTCCTCGGCTGCGAACGCGTCCAGCGCTGGGCGTCGTATCCATGCGGACGCCTCGTCGAACGCCTCCTCGACCGTCCGGTCGGATGTCGGCCTGGGGAGCATGGGGAACGCTAGACGGAGATCGGTGAGCATTTCCGCTTGGGACCCTGCTCGTGGCGGGAGTGTTGTGAGGTGGTCGCGGGGGATTGCTCGCTGCATCGCCTTGATGGCGTCCGCCATGGCCTCTACCTGCGCGGTGGTCACCGGGGGAGTCAGAGGAGTGCCGGCGAGCCTCGTCATCGTCACGCGGGCGGGCTCGGTCGCCAGCTCGGCGGTTATGGGGGACGGTGCCAGGCCGGGGGCGTAGTCGGTGAGCAGCGTCAGCGCTCGCCATTCCCGCTTCGCCGCATCGCGACTCCCGGGCCGGTACGTCTTGACCACGACTCGGGGGTGCATCTGAACGTCGTGTGTGCTGGCCAGGCTCATCCGATCCCTTCGGGCGGGGTGCCTTCCCCCCCGCATCCTGCCGTGCCGGACGCCAGACGGGGGCCGCTATTGGACGATCACCGTGTTCTGGGAGGCCTGCTTGTCCTCGGTCCAGCCGTCGTGGCCGGCGTCGGACTTCCAGTGCTTGCCGGCGTAGCGGATCTCGGTGAGGCCGTAGGCCTGGGCGTGGGTCACGGCCCAGCTCGCCACCGCCCAGCCTGAGCGGGGGTTCGTCACCTGCACCGCGTTCCACGATTTCGGGTCGGACGGGGAGCCCGCCTTGAGGGGGCCGGGGCCGCCGACCTTCAGGCGGCTGCCGAAGGCGCGGCGCATCTCGCGGAGGGCCTCCGGGCGGCGGGACGTGGTCTTCTTGTCGGGCGGGTACCAGCAGCGGGCGGTGGCGGGCTCACGGCCGGTGAAGGCCGTCGCGAGGAGCTTGCCGTCGGGCTCGTGCTGGGCGTAGGCGCGGCCGTCGGCGCTGCGCTGGACCTTCTGCGCCGCGTCGTGCAGGTCGCGGTCGAGGTAGTCCTTGACCTTGACGAGCGCGTCGAAGAACTTGCTGGTGGACTGGACGGGGTCGCGGAGCTTGTCGGGCGTGCCCCAGCCCTGTGACGGCCGCTGCTGGAACATGCCGACCGAGTCGCGGTCGCCGCCCGGCAGGTTGTGGATGTGCGACTCCTGGATCGCGGTCGCGTAGGCGATGACGACGGCGCGCTCGGGGAGCTGCTTGCGGAACGCGACGGCGGCGATGGTGGCGGCGTTCGCGCCCTGCTCCAGGTCGAGCGGCATCTTGCCCAGGGACGTCTGCACCTCGCAGCCCGAGCCGTGCAGGTAGGGCCGCGCCCGCTGGAAGGCCACATAGGCGCCCACGCCCACCAGCAGCACGACGGCGGACAGGGCCGCAGCCCAGCGGGCACCGCGCCGGCCGCGCCCGCCGCCCGCCCCCTCCTCGGGGCGCGCCTTCAACCTCGCCCAAACAGCCACGCGAAGACAGTACTGGCAGATGGCCACCAGTAAGCTCAGGAGGCATGACCGAAACGTTCACCAGCCCGATCTCCGGCGGCATCGACGAGCTGTGGGAGCGGCGCGCCGAGCTGAGCCCGGACGACGCCGACGCGCGTGAGGCCATCGTGGCCGCCGTCGACCAGATCGACACCGGCGAGGCCCGCGTCGCGCAGATCGACCCCGCGACCGACGAGGTGGTCGTCGACGAGCGGGCCAAGCGGGCCATCCTGCTGAGCTTCAAGGTCCTCGGCATGGCGCGCTCCCAGGTGGGCGACTTCCGTTACCACGACCGCATCCCGCTGAAGACGCGCCTGGACGGCGTGCGCGTCGTCCCGGGCGCCATCGCGCGCTGGGGCGCCTACCTCGCGCCGGGTGTCGTCCTCATGCCGTCTTTCACCAACATCGGCGCCTATGTCGACTCCGGGACGATGGTCGACACCTGGGCCACCGTCGGGTCGTGCGCGCAGGTCGGCAAGAACGTCCACCTGTCGGGCGGCGTGGGCATCGGCGGCGTGCTGGAGCCCCCGAACGCCAAGCCGGTGATCATCGAGGACGAGGCGATGATCGGCAGCCGGTCCATGATCGTCGAGGGGGCGCGGGTGGGGCGCGGCGCCGTCGTCGGGTCCGGGACGAACCTGTCGGCGTCCATGCCGGTCATCGACGTCGAGACCGGCGAGGAGATCAGCCGCGGGCGCATCCCCGACTGGTGCGTCGCCGTCGGCGGCACCCGCTACAAGGAGTTCAAGGGCGGCACGTTCGGCCTGCCGGCGGTGCTCATCCTCAAGCGGCTGGAGGAGGGGCAGCGCCACGACAAGGCGTCCCTCAACGACATCCTCCGCGACCACGGCATCAATACCTGAGCGGCACCTGGTTGACCTTGAGGGGACGGTCGGTGAGGACGGCGGCCGCGGCCGCGTAGCCGGGGCCCGCGTCCAGGTCGGCGAGGCGGACGGGAGAGACCGCCGCCTCGCCCTCCCACGCGACGACCTCGGGCGGCTCGTCCGGGCCGGAGACGTGGATCGCGGTCATCGAGGCGGCCAGCCCGTGGCCCGTCGCCTTCAGAAGGGCCTCTTTCCGGCTCCAGTAGGCGTGGAAGCCGCGTTTCCGGTCGTCCATGGCCCGCAGCACCTCGCCCTCGGCGTCGGTGAGGACCATCCTGGCGAGGCTGTTGATGTCGCGGTCGCTCTCCTGCTCCACGTCCGCCCCGACCTCGGCGCCCTCCACCAGGACGAGCAGGACGCGGTCCCCGGAGTGGGAGAGCGAGAAGTCCAGATCGCTGCCGGGCAGGCGGGGCTTGCCGTGCGAGCCGCCGCAGTGGGAGCAGACGGTGGTGAAGCGGAGGTCGCGCGGAGGCCTGCCGGTGGCCTCGGCGAGGACCGTGCGCGCGAGCCACCGGCCGGTGACGAACCGGGCCTTGTCCTCGGCGCGCATGAAGCGCTCATAGCGGGCGCGCTCCCCCTCGTCCAGGAGGTCGCGCATCCGGGGGTCGTCGTCGGGACGCGCCCAGTGGACGGCGCACTCCAGTACGGGCATCTCCACGAACGCGATGATAGATAACCTTCGAGCATGGGGCTTGATCTCTTCTCTGACGTCGCGGACCTGACGGCGGCCGTCGTCGACATCGAGTCGGTGAGCGGCGGGGAGGAATCCCTGGCCGGCGCCGTCGAGGAGGCGCTGCGGGCGCTGCCGCACCTGGTGGTGGAGCGCGTCGGCAACAACGTCGTCGCGCGCACGGACCTCGGACGCGCCGAGCGGGTCGTCCTGGCGGGGCATCTCGACACCGTCCCGCTGAACGGCAACCTCCCGTCCCGCGTGGAGGGGGACCGCCTCTACGGCTGCGGCACCACCGACATGAAGAGCGGCGTCGCGGTCGCGCTGCGGCTCGCCGCGACCGTCGCCGAACCCACCCGCGACATCACCTACGTCTTCTACGACTGCGAGGAGGTCGAGGCCGAGCGCAACGGGCTGCGGCACCTCGCGGCGTCCCGGCCCGACCTGCTCGCGGGCGACTTCGCCGTGCTGATGGAGCCCACCGGCGGGCTGATCGAGGGCGGCTGCCAGGGCACGATGCGCGTCGAGGTCACCGCGACGGGGGAGCGGGCGCACAGCGCGCGCGCCTGGATGGGGTCCAACGCGATCCACTCGGCCGGGGCGATCCTGGACGTCCTGCGCGCCTACGAGCCGTCCCGGCCGATTGTGGACGGCCTGGAGTACCACGAGGGCCTGAACGCGGTGTTCATCTCGGGCGGCGTCGCCGGGAACGTCATCCCGGACGAGTGCGTCGTCACCGTGAACTACCGGTTCGCGCCCGACAAGTCCCTCGCCGACGCGGAGGCGTACCTTCGGGAAACCTTCGCGGGCTTCCAGGTGACGGTGACCGACGCCGCACCCGCCGCCCGGCCAGGGCTGACCCACCCGGCCGCCGCCGCGTTCGCCGCGGCGAGCGGCGCCGAGGTCCGCGCCAAGCTCGGCTGGACCGACGTCGCCCGCTTCGCCGAACTCGGCGTCCCGGCGGTCAACTACGGCCCCGGCGAGCCCACCCTCGCGCACACCCGGGACGAGTACGTCGAGATCCCTCTCATCGGCGAGTGCGAGCAACGTATGCGCATGTGGCTGGAGGGTCCCATTACCGTGGCTCCATGACACTGGATGTGAATTCCCGCTCGCGGCGCCAGGGCCCGGCCATGCTCCGGGGACGCGCCGTCCCTCCGACGACGACCGACCAGCGGCTCCTCGACAGCCGGGGCCCGGTCGACTGGGTCCACGCCGACCCCTGGCGGGTGCTGCGGATCCAGGCGGAGTTCGTCGAGGGCTTCGGCCTCCTCGCCGAGCTGCCGAAGGCCGTCAGCGTCTTCGGCAGCGCCCGCACCAAGCCGGACTCCCCGGAGTACGGGCTCGCCGTCGACATCGGCGCCCGCCTGCACGAGGCCGGCTACGCCGTCATCACCGGCGGCGGTCCGGGGATCATGGAGGCGGCCAACAAGGGCTGCGACGAGAACGGCGGCCTGTCGGTCGGCCTCGGCATCGAGCTGCCGTTCGAGCAGAAGCTCAACGACCACCTCGACATCGGCCTGGAGTTCCGGTACTTCTTCGTCCGCAAGACGATGTTCGTGAAGTACTCGCAGGCGTTCGTCGTCCTGCCGGGCGGCTTCGGGACGCTGGACGAGCTGTTCGAGGCGATCACCCTCGTCCAGACCAAGAAGATCACCCGCTTCCCGATCGTCCTGGTCGGCACCCGGTTCTGGGGCGGCCTGCTCGACTGGATCAAGGAGTCGATGCTGACCTCCGGCAAGATCTCGCCGCAGGACATCGACCTGTTCCACCTCACCGACGACCCGGAGGAGGTCGTCAAGATCATCATCGAGGGCCACACCCGCGCCGAGCAGGAGATCATCGAGTCCCGCGCCGCGGCCGAGGCGGCCGAGACCGGCGGGGAGTAGCTCCGCGCCGTGGACCTGCATGAGCGCCCCGGCCATGCAGGTCCAGGCGACCCCGCGCGCACCGGGCCGCCTGGCCCCGCCCGCGGGCCATGGTGCTGCCCCGGCTCCCGGGAAGGCGTCGCGGTCTCAGCCGCTGACGATGACGGCCGTCTGGGTCGCGAGGAGAAGCACCGCCTGGGCCACGACGAGGACCGGGCGGATCCGGGCGGTCACCGTCCAGGCGGACCGGAGCAGCAGCGCGCCGACGCCGGCGGCGCCGCTGCCCCAGAAGCTCCACCAGGCGATGGGCAGGAGGGTCTCCGCGGCCGGGTCGCACTGCTCCCCATAGGTGAGGCAGCGGCCGTACTCCGGGGTGGAGAGCACGCACAGCCAGGCGAGCACGGTGAGGGGCAGGAGCAGGGCGAGCGAGACGGCCGCGGCCACCCGCCAGCCCGAGCGCGTCCGAGGGGCGGTGGCGGTGTCATTCATGATCACAACCTCAGTGAACCGGCTTCCGGCCGCTCGACCGATCCGCTCCCGTACTCAGGTTCGCGCGGTGCGGTACTCAACTCGAGGACGACGGCCGCTTCAGTCGTTGTTCGTGTGCGTTTCAGCGACCACGCCCATGTCCTGAGTCATGAACCTATTCCCGGATACCGGCAGCAACGTGACCGGGTAGGTCCGTTGATGGCCGAAGAACCAGACCCTTCCCGCAGGGAACTTCAGTTTTCTGGATTCGCCGGGCCTGAGCGTCGCCCGTCCACCCGGAATGGGAGACTCGTGCTCGGTGTCGCAGACCCCGGACTGCCCCATGCACAACGTCACCGGAACGGCGAGCCGGTTGACCACAAGAACCCGGTCGGGGTCCGCCTCGATGCAGTCGGTGGACCACCCGGACGCGGTTATCGTCGCGCGCCCCCCTGGCGTCATCAAGCCTCCGCAGATCTCCTGCTGGAAGTAGGGATCGTCGGTCTTGGGGCCCCAGACCACAGGGACCCACAGAATCACCAAGAGGGACGCGACGATTAGGAAGACCGTCATTCCGCTCGACACGCGTTCTCGCTCGGGCATCCCGCCGGTCCTCCCCGTGCGAACCGAGTGTCCACCTCAGCCGTGCGTCTGGGCAAACGGTACGCAGCCCGATCATCCGGCGTCACCCGCAAGGGCGAGCCTTCGCGAAAACCCGTTGGCGGGCCGCGGCGGCCACTGCTACTTTTCGGGAGGCCGTGCGGCAGACCGAGGAGGTGGTACCCGTGAACACATCGACATGGGTGCTCCCCTCCGGGGTCACGGTCGGGCGATAGGTCGTCCGGGAGCGCCGTTCATGAGCACTCCCGAAAGGCACGACCATGCAGTTCACTTCTGAGCAGCGCCTCGACGACGGCGTCCTCGAACGCGACTTCACCCTTGGCGACATCCCCGGCATCCTCTGGACGCCCGGGTCCGCGTCCGCCTCGGCGCCGGTGCCGCTGATCCTGCTCGGCCACCCCGGCGGGCTGGACAAGATGCGCCCCCGGCTGGCGGGGCGGGCCCGGCACTCCGCGGCGGAGGGCGGCTTCGCCTCGGCCACCATCGAGCTTCCCGGCAGCGGTGACCGGCCCCGTTCGGCCGCCGCCGAGCAGGCCCGCGCCGACCTGCGCCGGGCGGTCGAGGCCGGTGAACCGGTCGGCGACGAGATCGTCGACCGGCTCGTCCTCCCGCTGGTCGACAAGGGGGTCCCGGAATGGCGGGCCGCTCTGGACGCCCTCCTCGCGCTGCCCGAGATCGGCGGCCCGGTCGGGTTCTCGGGGGGAGTGATCGCCATCGGCGTCCGGCTGGCGGTGGTCGAGCCGCGCGTCTCGGCCGCCGTTCTGTTCGCCGGGAGCTTCGTGCCCCGCGTCATCTTCGAGGAGGCCCGGCAGGTCACCATTCCGCTGCACGTCCTGCTGCAGTGGGACGACGAAGGCAACGACCGGCAGGCGGCCCTGGACCTGTTCGACGCCTTCGGCTCCAAGGAGAAGACCCTGCACGCCAACATGGGCGGGCACACCGGCGTCCCGCGGTTCGCCGGGGACGCCGCGGCGGCGTTCTTCACCCGGCATCTGAGCTAGCCGCCGGCAGGCCCCGCACGAACGCCCCGATCGCGGCGGTACCGGCCATCGGCCGTACCGGCCGGTCGGGGCGGCTCGGCGGCGACGGGCCGTGGGCCGAGCCGCTCGGCCCATGCGGCGCTGAAGATCAGCCCTTGCCGCGGGCGTCCCGGATCAGGTCGCGGACGCGGTCGGCCACCGAGGCCATCGGCCCGGCGAGCATGTTCTTGGTGGCGGACTCCACTCCGGGGTGCGGGTGCGTGGGCGCGGTGGCCTCGGCGGCGCGGACCGCGGCGGCGAAGCCCTTGAGCTGGGCCGGGCTGAACTGGTCCTTGAGCCGGTCGAACTCGTAGCGCTCCTCGGCGCGGGCGTGGGTGAGCACGTCGATGCGCAGCTTGTCGAGCGACTTGAGGAAGCGCGGGTCCTCGATGTCCATGCCGTCCAGCTCGGAGAGCAGCTCCTTGGCCTCGCGCTCCTCGGCGAGGCGGTCGTCCACGATGCCGTCGCCGCCGGGCAGGCGCCGCGCCATGGGGTGGATGATCTCCTCCTCGGCCGTCTCGTGGACGGCCAGCAGCTTCACCAGCTGCTGGAAGGCCTTCCGGCGCTCCTTGCCCTCGGAGTCCATGACCTCGTCGAACAGGTCCCTGATCCGGCCGTGCTGCGCGCGCAGCAGGTCGACGACGTCCTCGGTGGTCTCGGCGTTCGCGGGTGTGGTCCGCATGGGCCTTCCTCGCTTCCTCGCCCGGCCGCTGCTCCTGCCGGGCGCTGTACGTGCAGATGGGCGTGCTGGTGAGACGGTGCTGAAGGGTGGGCGATGCGCGGCCCGTACCCAGCGCCCCTCGGCCTATGCGAATGGCTCTCGCCCGTTCGGGCAGGGAGTCGGTCAACTCGGGACCAATCTTGAGAAACACGTGCTCGGAGAGGTGCAGAACAGGACGCCCCGGGTACGCGCACCGGTCGTCAGCCCGAACAGCACCCGCAGGAAGGGACGAGCCTGGTGGCCTTCAACCCGCTCGAACACCGCGGCATCCCGCTCGACGACCAGCTGCGCAACTGGTCCCAGCTGGACGTGGCGCCCGTCGACCCCGACAAGTCCGATCCCTACACCCGCTGCCGCATCATCACGATGAACGGCATCGAGGTGGAGGCGATCATGTTCAGCCACCACTTCAACCGCATCTGCCCCGACCTGGAGGTCAAGCAGAAGCTGGCGGAGGTCCGCAACATCGAGCAGCAGCAGCAGAAGGTGGTCAACTGGCTGCTGCCCGGCCAGGCGTCCGTGCTGGAGACGACCATCGCCTACGAGCAGGTCGCGGTCGACCTGACCGGCTGGGTCGCCCGCCAGGAGCCCGACCCGTACCTCCAGCAGGCCTACCAGTTCGGGCTGCTGGAGGACTTCGACCACCTCTACCGGTACTCCAACCTGTACGAGATGATCGAGCACCGCCGGGCCGAGAAGATCGTCGACCAGCTCACCGAGGTGATGCCGGGACGTCCCGGCCACCTCCAGCACCGCCACCCGGTCGACAACGTCCGCGAGCACTACGACCGCGAGGCGGCGGCGCCGATCTCCAAGCTGCACGCGCTGACGATCATGGCGGCCGAGCAGCAGACGATGAACTTCTACATGAACGTCGGCCCGATGTACATGGAGCCGATCGCCCGCCAGCTCTACCAGGACATCGGCCTCATCGAGGAGGAGCACGTCACCCACTACGAGTCGCTCGTCGACCCGGGGGAGACCTGGTGGGAGCGGCTCGTCAACCACGAGTACAACGAGTGCTACCTGTACTACTCGTTCATGCAGACCGAGTCCGACCCGCGGGTCAAGGGCATCTGGGAGCTGCACCTGAACATGGAGCTGGAGCACCTGCGGATCGCCTGCGACCTGATGCGCCGCCACGATGGCCGCGACCCGGAGAGCATCCTGGCGCCCGCACTGCCCGAGCCGGTCACCTTCGAGCCGAACAAGCAGTACGTGCGCGAACTGCTGGCCACGCAGATCGACTACACGACGCTCGGCACCGGGTACGTCCAGGAGGCCCACCGCCGCTTCGAGGAGTACCAGGACAAGATCCACGCCGAGCGGTCGCCGCAGGAGCGCGTCATCGAGGAGCACCGCGCCAAGTTCGGCGACGAGTACCGTCTGGAGACCGACGGCCCCCACCCGGTCCAGCACCTCCGCGACCAGCCCGCCAGCTGACCCGGCCGAGGGCGCTCACCCGCTCCGCCGGACCGCGTCCGGGGCCGGTCGGCGCCCGGCTCAGGGGTGGAGGACGCGGTAGCGCAGGTGCATGACGGCGCGCGCGGGGTCCTCGTCCTCCGGCGTCGTCAGAGTGCGGACCAGGCGGAGTTCGGTGTGTTCGGGCGGCAGGTGGTCGAACAGGCGACGGCCCTGCCCGAGCAGGACGGGGACGACGTGGAGTTCGAGCTCGTCCAGCTCCCCGGCCCGCAGCAGCGCCTGCGCGGCGCCCGCGCCGTGGACCATCACGTCGCCGTCCCCGGCCGCCGCGCGCGCCCGCTCGGCGCATTCACGAACGTCGGTGACATAGCGGACGCTGCCCGGCGGCGGGTCGTCCGGGACCGAGTGGGTCAGGACGAAGATCGGCACGCCGTCGTGGTGGTCGCCCTGCCAGCGGCCGGCGAGTTCGTAGGTGCGGCGGCCCGCGACGACCGCCCGGGTGGCCATCGCCTCCTGGTACACCTGCCCGCTGGGCCCCGGCTCGTTTCGCCGGTCGAGCCAGTTGAAGAGGCGGAAACCGCCGGTGCCCAGGGGAGCGTCGGGGCCGTCGTCCGGTCCGGCGACGTAGCCGTCCAGGGAGATCGTCATGTAGAGCCTGATGGTCGCCATCGGCTCAGCCGGCCTGGACGGCATAGGTGAAGGGCGTCATGGTCGCGTTCCTTTCGTAACGGCCGCGCGGGGGCCTGACGGGTGTCGGCATCCCGTCCAGCATGCGAGATGCCGGAGGCGCGGCTGAATCCCAGGTTCCTGGGATGGCTCGACGGGGCCGCTGTAGGCTCGGCGCGTGGCCAACGCGGCGGCGCCGGGACGCGTCCGCGACGACCTCGTGAGGCTGGCCCATCGCGGCCTGGCGGTGGCGGAGTTCTCGCGGGCCGTCGGCGACGTGCTGGGCCGCGTCGTGCCCGCCGAGGGCACCTGCCTGATGACGACCGACCCGGCGACCCTCCTCCCGACCGCCGAGTACGTGGAGAACGGCCTGCCCGCGCCCGAGATGCGGCGCCTCCTGGAGATCGAGGCACGCGAGCCCGACTTCAACAAGTGGGTCCAGATCGCCCGCGCGGAGCGCCCGGCGGCCAGCCTGAGCGAGGCCACCGCAGGCGATCTGGAGCGCAGCCTGCGCCAGCGGGAGATCCGCAGGCCCGGCGGCTTCGCCGACGAGCTGCGCGTCGTCCTCGCGGGCGGCACCGGGACCTGGGGCGTGCTGACCGTGTTCCGCGAGGCCGGGCGCCCGCACTTCGCCCCGGCCGAAGTGCGGCTCGCGGCGTCCCTGGCGGCGCCGATCGCCGACGGGCTGCGGCGCGGCCTGCTGCTGGAGGGCGCGTGGGCCGGTGACACCGACGCCGGCCTGCTGGTCCTCGACGCCGACGACGGCGTGACCATGGCCAACGAGGCCGCGGACCACCGCCTGGACGAACTGGGTGCGGGCGACCGACCCGGCGCCCGGCTGCCGCTGGTCGTCCACGCCGTGGCCCGCCAGGCGCGGGCCCTCTTCGGGACGGACGCGGGTGAGCGGCCCGATCCGGGCGCCGTCCGGGCGGCCGGGGCCCGGGTGCGCACCCGGACCGGCCGATGGCTGGTCGTCCGGGCCTCGCTGATGGGGGACGGCCCGGACGCGCCGGTCGCGGTGATGCTCGAAGCGGCCCGGCCCGCCGAGCTGGCGCGGCTGATCGTGGACGCGTACGGCTTCACCGCGCGGGAGCGGCGGGTCACCGAGCTGGTCGCGCAGGGCCTGTCGACCAGGCAGATCGCCGGACGGCTGCGGGTGACGCCCTACACCGTCCAGGACCACCTGAAATCGATCTTCGCCAAGTCGGGCGCCGCGTCCCGCGGCGACCTGGTGGCCCGGCTGTTCTTCACCCATTACGCGGGCCCGCTGGAGGCGGGGCCCGCGGCCCGGCCCCCCGCCGGGTGGCCGTAAGCGGTCACCATGCCCCGGCGCCTGATGTGCTGGGGTTGGAAGGAGGCGCCGGGGCTGACACTTCCCGGCGCGCGGCTTTCGATGGCGGTAGGAGGCTGCAATGGGTGTGCGGTACAGCCTGTACGACTACGGAATCCAGCAGGATCCGTATCCCGTTTACGCGCAGTTACGGGAGGAGGCGCCGGTCCACCGCAATGACGAGGAGGATTTCTGGGTCCTGTCGCGGCACGAGGACGTGACCGCGGCGTTCCGGGACTTCCGGAGGTTCTCCAGCGCCAACGGGATCCTGCTGGAACCGTCGGTGTGGGGGCCGCAGGCGCGCAGGCACGCGTCGTTCCTCGCGATGGACCCGCCCGAGCACACCCGGATGCGCGGGCTCGTGGCGAAGGCGCTCACCCCGCGCCGCGTCGCCGACCTGGAGCCGCGGATCCGCGACATCGCGCGCGGCCACCTGGACCGGGCGCTGGACGGCGCGGAGTTCGACCTCGTGGCCGACTACGCGGCGCCGTTCCCGATGGACGTCATCTCCGAGCTGCTCGGCGTCCCGGAGGCCGACCGCGGCGAGCTGCGGCGGCTGGCCGACGCGATCGTGCACCGGCAGCAGGGCCTCCAGGACGGGACCCGGGCCTGCCGCGAGGCGATCCCCGCCCTGGCGGGCCACTTCCACGACCTGATCGCCGAGCGCCGCGCGCGGCGCCGCGACGACCTGGTGTCGGCCCTGCTGGACGCCGCCGAGGGCGGCGACCACCTGACCGAGGCCGAGATCATCGGCGTGCTGTTCGTCCTGGTCGCGGCCGGCACCGGGACCGCCACGAACCTGATCTCCAACGCCTGGCACTGCGCCTGGCGGCATCTGGACCGCCCGTCCGCGGCGTTCGGGCGGGTCGGCGACTGGATCGAGGAGACGCTGCGGCTGGAGACCCCGGCGCAGGCCGACGGGCGGACGGTGACCGGGGAGTTCACCCTGCACGGCGTGACCGTCCCGGCCGGGGCCCGCGTCCTCCTGGTGCTCGGCGCGGCGAACCGCGACCCGCGCGCGTTCCGCGACCCCGACCGGTTCGACCTGGCCCGCGACACCACGGCCAAGATCAGCTTCGGGTCGGGCCGGCACTACTGCATCGGCGCGGACCTGGCCCGGCTGGAGGCCCGGATCGCACTGGAGGAACTGGCGGCCCGCGTCGGCGACTACGACATCGACGAGGCCCGCGCCCGGCGCCTCGCCTCGCCATACGTGCGCGGCTTCGCCGAGCTGCCGACCACCGCCGTCCGCAGGTCGGACCGCTAGCCTCACCCAGGCGGCCCGTCGGTCCGCGTTCGAGCCGGATCGTGACGCCGCCCATCCGGAGGGGCGCCGGCCGCACGGCGGCGATCACGTCAACCCCGCACGGGCTCAGGGCGTCGAACTGTCATGGGGCCTGAAGGCGAGCTGGTCGTGTCGGACCCGAACAACGCATCGAACCCGGGCGACGCCCCGGCGTACCGTCTGGCGACGGCGAGCATGGTGCTGGGCGTTCTCGGGTTCCTTCCTTTCGGGCAGTTCGCCGTCGTGGCGATCGTCATGGGGCACGTCGCGCGCAGGCGGATCAGGCGGACCGGCGAGGGTGGCCGGGGCCGGGCGACCGCGGGCCTGGTCCTCGGCTATCTCTTCACGTGCCTTTGGGCGGGCATCCAGGGCACCACCGTGTGGGCCTACGGCGTCGCCTTCCACCTCTGGTGACACGCTGCGTCGTCTGACCTGCCCCCGGCCGGCCGGCCCTCAGGCGTGCTCGCGGTAGCGCGGGTTGGTCGCGTGCCATTCGAAGCCGCCGCCCATCCAGGCGCGCAGGCCGCGGAGGAACCGCTGGAGCTCGGGGGAGGGGACGGCCGCCAGGTCCCGGTGGCCGGCCTCGAAGTCGCGGACGAGGTCGTTGTGGAGGCCCACGGCGGCCTCGGTCGCCTCCTCCACCGAGCAGCCCCGGTCGGCGGCGATCAGCAGGACCAGGTTGCAGACCGGGTTCTCGTCGGCCGCGTCCTTGGCCACCGAGTGCAGGTCGTTGACGATCACGCTCGCCGTCCCGGCCCGGAAGGCGGCCCGGCGGACGCGCGGATCGTAGAACAGCCGGCCCGGCACCTCGTAGCCGCCGACGACGTCGATCAGCGTCATCGAGGTGTAGAAGCTGTCGTGCTGGCGCGCCGCGAGGTACTCCCAGGCGGGCGGGTGCTCGCCGGTCTCGCGCCAGGCCGCGTAGGCGGTCCAGCTCACGAACATGGCGAAGGTCGAGTAGCAGACGCGCTGGACCTGGGCGTGGGACGCGTGGCGTCTCAGATGGCCGACGGCCGAGCCGAGCATCCGCAGGACGAGGTCGTCGTGCAGGGCCTCGCGCAGCGGCGGGGTGAACTCGCCCGCCGGCGGGACCGGGTCCATGGCCGACATCACCAGCGTGAGGCGCTGCGGCAGCCGCGCGGGCACGGCGCCGAGCGCGGTGTCGTCGGCGTAGTAGTCGTCGGCCGCCCACCAGGCCGCGTTCAGCTGTGCGGCGACGAGCAGGGCGTCGGGGTCGTCGGTGTCGGGGTGGGCGAGGGTGACCAGCCGCCCGAAGGCGGCCTTGCCCAGCGCGTCGAGCTCGTGGTCGTCGAACCCGCGGTCGCGCGCCCAGGCGAGCAGCCGGGCGTCCACCTCGGCGGCGAGGGCGTCGTCGACGCGCTCGACGACCGGGCAGTACAGCGGCGAGTGCGACCCGTCGCCCCAGTCGCGCTCGACGTAGCCGGGCCCGCCGCCGCCGACCGGACGCGGATGCGTCCCGGCCAGGAGGTCGCCGTACGGCACCTCCCGGCTGGGCCACGCCGCGGCGATCAGCGACGGCAGGGACACCGCGCCGGTCCCGGGGCCGGACGGTCCCGCCGGGCGGGGTTCCGCGGACGGGCCGTACGGCGCGTGGCGGCCGCTGCACCCGTGGTGCGTCGCTTCCATGTAGTGCTCACCTACCTCTGCCCGAAGGCGCCCGGTCCGGCGTTGACGGGGGTCAGATCCGATCGGCGGCGATGAGCAGGTACTGGAAGCTGCCGTCGCGGTAGGCCTCCAGGAAGGCGCCCTCGATGCCGGTCGCGACCGACGACTTCTCGCGCAGCTCCCAGTACGGGATCGTGTCGGCGGTCAGGTCGACCACGGTGACGGGCACGAGCCGGTTGGCGGCCATCGCGCGGAAGTAGGCGCTGCGCGGGTGGATGTCGCACACGTAGTGGGCGTTGATCGTGGACACCGCCCTGGACGGCAGCCCGTACACGTCGTTGTAGCAGCCGGTGATGGTGACGTACCTGCCGCCGCGGGCGAGCAGCCGGGAGTGCTCCGCGAACAGGTCGTCGAGGACGGTGTACATCGTCGACTCGTTGTTCCAGACCGCCTGGAACGCGCCCGCCTCGAAGCCCGTGTCGAGCATGTTCTTGAAGTGGAACCGGACCCGGTCCGACACGCCGCGCTCGGCGGCCTGCTCGTTGGCGAAGTCGACCTGGGACTGGGAGATCGACACGCCGTCGACCCGGCAGCCGAAGGCGGCGTTGGCCATGATGCTGGAGCCGCCGCGCCCCGAGCCGGCGTCCAGCAGCCGGTGGTCGGGCCGGATGTCGCCGAGGTGGTCGAGCAGGAACCGGGCCTGGGCGTTCTCCAGCCGGTGCAGCTCGGTGATGATCGCCTGCTCGCGGGCGTCCTCCGGGGTCTCCAGGACCGACCAGTCCACCTCGCCGATCCCGTAGTGGTGGTGGTAGATCCCGGACACGTCGCCGAGGCGCAGGTTGACGGGGTTGCGCTCGGTGTTCCAGTAGGTGGCGACGTCGTGCTGGTAGACGCTGGCGATGGCCGTCATGAACGCTTTCCTTTACGCGGTCGGGGGGTTCGGATCACGGGTTGAAAGCTAACGGTGACCGTCCGTGTCCGAAAGGGCGGTGTTCAGCACAGAAGGAAGGCACCCCCGTAAGGGGAATGTTCCACCCCGGACACTCCCGTGCCGCCCGTGCCGTCCGGGATGCGCGGTCCGTCCGGAAAAGGCGTGCTGCCTGGTCAGGGGCGTGCTATCCGAGCAGGCGGCGTGGCTCGCGGCCCTGGCGGTGCGGGTTGCTGACTGCCAGGTAGAGCAGCACCATGCCGACGATCTGGGCGAGGTGGTAGACCGACGTCGGGTCCAGGGCGACGAGGCGGGTGAGGCCCGGGTCGATCGCCTTGGCCGCGGCCGCCGCGGCGCTGGCGCCCAGCGCGGCGATCACCGGCCCGGCCATCGGGTGGCGGTGCAGGGCAGCCCAGCCCCACAGCGCGAGGATGCACACCATCGTCAGGCTCTCGCAGGCCAGCAGGGCGCCGACCCCGGCGTGGCCGGTGACCGCGAGGACGGCGTAGGCGCCGATCCCGACCGAGCGCAGCAGCCAGAACGTCCTGCCGTGGCGCGGGCCGAGCACCTCGGCGACGGTGGCCGCCAGCAGGTAGGACACCGCGACGACGACCATGGCGCTGATCAGGGCCCAGCTCGCCCCCGACCACCGCTCGGAGTACTTGACCACGCCGTGGTGGACGAACCCCGCGAGCGCCGCGATCCCGGCCCACCAGAAGGACCTGCGCCAGTGCGGATGCGCCGCCTGGGCCCGTCCCAGCCGGACCGCGAGCGCCACCACGACCAGGCCGAGGGCGAGGTCGCTCAGTGCGGGCGCGGGTTCGGCGAGCATGTTCCGCACGCTACCGGCACGGTCTCCGGAGATCCTCGGTCGGCCGCCGCCGCGCCGGGAGCATGAGGGGCGGGGCCGAGGGTAGCCCCGCCTTGTGGACGTCGACCTGGTCGAGGACGGCCCGTACCGGTTCCGGATCGAGCCGGTGGGCGCCATGCGCGTGCCCGGCGTGGTGTTCGCGTCGCGGGAGCTGCTGGCGCCCGCGGACAACGCGGTCGGGCAGGTCGCCGCCGTCGCCACGCTCCCGGGAGTGGTCGAGGCGTCCTACGCGATGCCCGACATCCACCTGGGGTACGGGTTCCCGATCGGCGGCGTGGCGGCGACCGACCCGCGCGAGGGCGGCGTGGTCTCGCCCGGGGGCGTCGGGTTCGACATCTCGTGCGGCGTCAGGCTGCTCGCGGCGGACATCGACGCCGCCGGGCTCGGACCCGTCCTGCAAGACCTGATGGACGGCCTGGACCCCGTCATTCCGCGCGGCATGGGCAAGGGCGCGGTCTGGCATCTGCCCGGACGGCGGGAGCTGACCGGCATCCTCACCGGTGGATCGCGGTACGCGGTCGAGCAGGGCCACGGGGACGAGCGCGACCTGCGCCGGTGCGAGGACGGCGGGGCCGTCGCCGACGCCGACCCCGGCCCGGTGAGCGAGCGGGCCGTCGAGCGCGGCGCCCGCCAGGTCGGCAGCCTCGGCTCCGGCAACCACTTCCTGGAGGTGCAGCGGGTCGACGAGGTGTACGACGCGGACGTGGCCGAGGTGTTCGGGCTGCGGACCGGGCAGGTCTGCGTCATGATCCACTGCGGCTCGCGGGGGCTCGGCCACCAGATCTGCACCGACCACGTCCGGGCGATGGAGCGGGCGATGCCGCGGTACGGCATCGAGGTGCCCGACCGGCAGCTCGCCTGCGCCCCGGTCGACTCCGCCGAGGGCCGCGCCTATCTCGGCGCGATGGCGGCGGCGGCCAACTACGGCCGCGCCAACCGGCAGCTGCTCACCGAGGCGGCGCGCCGGGTGTTCCAGCGGGTCGCGGGCGCCCGGCTCGACCTGGTCTACGACGTCTCGCACAACCTGGCCAAGCTCGAAGAGCACGCCGTGGACGGACGGCGGCGCCGGCTGTGCGTGCACCGCAAGGGGGCCACCCGCGCGCTTCCGCCCGGCCATCACGATCTGCCGCCCGACCTGCGCGAGGCCGGTCAGCCGGTGCTGATCCCGGGGACGATGGGCACCTCGTCCTACGTCCTGACGGGCGTGCCGGGCGGGCCCGCGTTCTCCTCCACGTGCCACGGCGCCGGACGCACGCAGAGCCGCCATCAGGCCGCTCGCGGCGTCAGCGGCAAGCAGTTGCGGTCGACGCTGGAGGAGCAGGGCATCGCGGTGCGGCCGTCGTCGTGGCGCGGCCTGGCCGAGGAGGCGCCGGACGCCTACAAGGACGTGTCCGCCGTGGTCGAGGCGGGCGAGGGCGCTGGGCTCTGCCGCAAGGTCGCCCGCCTCGTCCCGCTGGGCGTCGTCAAGGGCTGACCCGCCGGTCACGCGCGCCGGTCACACATCGATGGTCACGGCGCAGGACCAGCCGCGGGCGTCCCGGCCGAAGCGCAGGTCGTGCAGCGACACCGCCTTGGGCACCGCTCCCGTCCCGGCCGCCTCCGCCGCGTCCCCGGTCGGCAGCCGGGCGGTGAGCCCGCCGCCCGGCGCCTCGGCGATCTCGGCGGCCAGGGCGAGGACGCCGTCCACGTCCAGGCGGTAGATCACCTCGTCCAGCACGGCCACGAGCAGGTCCGCGTCGGGTCCCGGCGGCACGTCCATCCGGATCTCGCCCGCCGGGCGGACCCCTGAGACGTCGGCGAACGACTCCACCAGCCCGGCCACCGCCTCGGTGACGCAGCGCTCCCGCGTCGGCCCCCACGCCTCGATCCGCAGGTCCGCGGTGTGCGGGACGCCGCGATGCCCGCTCCCGGGATGCGACATGACCGGACGGCTACCCGGCCGCGGCCAGGCGAAACGGCGCCGGGCGCGCCGTTCCCGCTCGAAGATCATCTGGGCCCCGGGCGAGCGGCATGGTGACGCAAAATCATGACCCGCGCGGCGCCTCGCCCTCCGCGGACGGGAAGTGTCCCCTCTGGAGGTGGACTGTGGACAGGAACGCGAGGACGAAGGCGTGCGCGGCGGCCGCGGCGGGGGCTCTGGTGCTCGCCGGATGCAGCGGCGGCACCGAGAACGCCGAGAACGCCGGGAACACCGCGTCGGGCCAGACGTCGCCGCCGGTCTCGGGGGCGGGAACGGACCTGGAGCGGCAGTACGAGAGGGTCGTGGACGCCGTCCTCCCGTCGGTCGTGAAGATCCAGACCGATCAGGGGGAGGGGTCGGGCGTCGTCTTCGACGCCCAGGGGGACATCGTCACCAACGCCCACGTGGTCGCCGGGGCGAGGAAGATCGAGGTCACCTCCTCCGGCGGCGGGTCCCCGGCGAACGCCTCCCTGGTCGGCGCGTTCGCCGCCGACGACCTGGCCGTCGTCCGGGTGAAGGGCGGGTCGCTGAAACCGGCCTCGTGGGGCGAGTCGGGCAAGGCGCGGGTCGGGCAGATCGTCCTCGCGATGGGCAACCCGCTCGGCCTCTCCGGGAGCGTGACGAACGGGATCGTCTCCGCGCTGCACCGCACGGTGTCGACCAAGGGGGAGGGCTCCTTCCAGGGGTCCACGATCGCCGACGCCATCCAGACGAGCGCGGACATCAACCCGGGCAACAGCGGCGGCGCCCTGGTCACGCTCGACGGCCAGGTGATCGGCATCCCCACCGCGGCGGCGTCCGACCCGCAGATCGGCGCCGCGGCGCCCGGCATCGGGTTCGCGACGCCGAGCGACACCGTCAAGCGGATCGTCCCGCAGCTCATCGAGTCGGGGAAGGTCTCGAACTCCGGCCGCGCCGCGCTCGGCGTCGTGGTGCGGACGATCGTCGACCCGCAGACCGGCCGCCGGTCGGTCGCCGTCGTGGAGGTGCAGAAGGGCGGCGGGGCGGCCGCGGCGGGGATCCGGCCGGGCGACCTGATCCTCTCGGTGAACGGCACCGCGACGCCCGACCAGAGCGCGTTGACCACCGTCCTGGCGAACCTCAAGCCCGGCGACAAGGTGAAGGTCGAGATCCAGAAGTCGGACGGCTCGAAGAGGCAGGTCCAGGTGACGCTCGGCCAGCTGCCCGGGGGCGGCTGACCTCCCGGGCCGCGGGTCCCCGTACCGGGTTGACGGCGACCTGTACGCGAGTACAGTGTACAAGCGTATAGGTTGCTGAACATCGGTACAGGGGTGGGAATGGCACCGCACGAGCGGGCCGAGGACCTGACTGGGCGCGCCCGGATCAGGGACGCGGCCCTGCTGGAGTTCGCCGAGCACGGAGTGAAGGGCGCGACGATCCGGGGCATCGCGAAGGCCGCCGGGGTGTCGCCCGCCCTCGTCCAGCACCACTACGGGACGAAGGAGGCGCTGCGCGCGGCCTGCGACGAGCACGTGATCGAGGTCATCCGCGAGACCAAGCAGGAGGCGCTGCAGGGCGGGATGGCCAACCCGAGCTTCCTCTCGATCGCCATGCGGACGGCCCGGCCGATCCAGCGCTACATGGCCCGCGCCCTGGCCGACGGCTCGGCGGCCGCGGCGGCGCTCTTCGACGAGGCCGTCGCGTTCAGCGAGGAGATGCTCGCGCGCGGCGCGCCCGGCATGGCCAAGCCGGCCACCGACGACCTGCACGGCTACGCGACGGTCATGACCGGCATGAGCTTCGGCCTGATCGTCCTGCACGAGCACATGTCCCGGTCGCTCGGCGCCGACGTCCTGATGGGCGACGGCTACCCCCGGATGGCGCTGGCGATGCTGGACGTCCTCGACGACCGGCTCCTGTCGCCCGAACTGGTCGCGCAGACGCGCGCCGCACTGAAGAACCTGCCCGCCGCCGGCGGGCGGCCCCTCGACGAGGAGGACCGGTGACCCCGAACACGCCCCCCATATCCGTCTCCGGACTGGTCAAGACCTTCGGCCGGACCCGCGCGCTCGACGGCCTCGACCTGACCGTCAACCCTGGTGAGGTGCACGGCTTCCTCGGCCCGAACGGCGCCGGGAAGTCGACCACCATCCGCGTCCTGCTCGGCCTGCTGCGCGCCGACGGCGGCACCGTCCGGCTGCTCGGCGGCGACCCGTGGCGGGACGCGACCGAGCTGCACCGCCGGCTCGCCTACGTCCCCGGCGACGTCACGCTGTGGCCGAACCTCTCCGGCGGCGAGGTGATCGACCTGCTCGGCCGGATGCGGGGCGGCGTGAACGCGCGCCGCAAGGCCGAGCTGCTCGACCGGTTCGAGCTCGACCCGCGCAAGAAGGGCCGCGCCTACTCGAAGGGCAACCGGCAGAAGGTCGGGCTCGTCGCCGCGCTGGCGTCCGACGCCGAGCTGCTGCTGTTCGACGAGCCCACCTCTGGCCTGGACCCCCTCATGGAGGAGGTGTTCCAGGAGTGCGTAAGAGAGGAACGGCGGGACGGCCGGACGGTGCTGCTGTCCAGCCACATCCTCTCCGAGGTCGAGGCGCTGTGCGACCGGGTGACGATCATCCGCAAGGGCGTCGCGGTCGAGTCCGGGACGCTGGCCGAGCTGCGGCACCTGACCCGCACGTCCATCGACGCCGAGCTGGCGTCACCGCCGGACGGGCTGCCGCTGCCCGGCGCCCACGACGTCCACGTCGACGGCAACAAGATCCGCTTCGAGGTGGACACCGCCGAGCTCGACTCGGCGCTGCGGCAGCTGACCGAGCTCGGCGTGCGGAGCCTCAGCAGCCGCCCGCCGACGCTGGAGGAGCTCTTCCTGCGCCACTACAAGGACGAACTCGCCCCGGAGGCGACGCGATGAGCGCCACGGTCCAGGAGGCGCGGCCGGCCGCGCCCTCCCGCGCGACCCCGATGCGCGGGCTCACCGGGACCGGCGGGCTGGTCCGGCTGATCCTGCGGCGCGACCGGTTCCTGCTGCCGTCCTGGGTGATCGTGCTCGCGCTGATCCCGATCAACTTCGTGGCGGCCACCGAGAGCCTCTACCCGACGGCCGCCGAGCGCCTCAAGTACGCGCAGACGACAGGGACGAACCCGACGTTCCTCGCCCTGTACGGGCCGCTGTACGACTCCGGCCTGGGCGGCATCATCGCCCAGCGCTCCGGCTTCCTCCCGGTGGTCGTCGCGCTGATCAGCGCGCTGACCGTCGTCCGGCACACCCGGACCGAGGAGGAGGCGGGCCGCCGCGAGCTGCTCGGCGCCACCGTCACCGGGCGCGGCGCCGGCCTGGCCGCCGCGCTCATCGTGACCATGGCGGCCGACCTCGCGCTCGGCGCCCTGCTCACCGCGGGCCTGGTGGCCCAGGGCCTGCCGGTCGCGGGCTCGCTGGCGTTCGGCCTGCAACTGGCCGCCGCCGGATGCGTCTTCGCCGCCGTCGCGGGCGTCACCGCCCAGCTCAGCGAGGGCGCCGGCGCCGCCAGGGGAACGGCGATCGCCGCGCTCGGCGCCGCGTTCGTGGTCCGGATGGCCGCCGACGTCGGCGGCGCGGGCAACGGGCTGTCGTGGCTGGGCTGGCTGTCCCCGCTCGGCTGGGAGAACCGCCTGCGCGCCTACGGCGGGGAGCGCTGGTGGACGCTCGCGCTCGTCGCCGCGCTCACCGCCGCCCTCGTCGCCGCCGCGGGCGTGCTGTCGGCCCGCCGGGACGTGGGCGCGGGAGTGCTGCCGCCGAAGCTCGGCCCCGCCGACGCGCCGCGCCTGCTGTCCGGGCCGCTCGGGCTCGGCTGGCGGCTGCAGAGCCGCGCCCTGTACGGGTGGCTCGCCGGGTTCGCCGCGCTCGGCGTCGTGTACGGCGCGGTCGCGGGCGGCGTCGGCGACATGGTGAAGGACAACCCCGACCTGGAGAAGATCTTCACCCGGCTCGGCGGGCAGGGCGGGATCACCGACGCCTACTTCGCCTCGATCGTGGGCATGCTCGGCCTGATCGCCTCCGCCTACGCCGTCTCGGCCACGCTGCGGCTGCGCACCGAGGAGACCGGGCAGCGCGCCGAGCCGCTGCTCGCCACCCCCGTCGGGCGGCTGCGGTGGGCGGCCGGCCACCTGGTCTTCGCGCTGCTCGGGCCGGTCGCGCTGCTCGCCGTCGCGGGCCTGGCCGCCGGGCTGGCGCACGGCGTGGACACCGGCGACCCGGGCCGCGTGGTGCCGCGCGTCCTCGGCGCCGCGCTCGCGCAGCTGCCCGCCGTCTGGCTGGTCGCGGCGATCGCGCTCGCGCTCTTCGGCCTCGCCCCGAGGATCACCGCCGGCGCCGCCTGGGCCGCGGTCGGGGTCTTCGCGGTCGTGACGCTCTTCGGAGCCGGGCTCGGCCTCGACCAGTGGGCCCTGGACGTCTCGCCGTTCAGCCACGTCCCGAAGCTGCCGGGGCACGAGTTCACGCCCGCGCCGCTGCTCTGGCTCCTCGCGGTCGCGGCCGTGCTGTCGGCGCTCGGCCTGATCGGATTCCGGCGCAGGGACCTCTCCACCGGGTGACCCCTCGGGTGAGACCCCTGTCACCGGGGGAGAGGCCACCTGCGGCGGAAAATCGACGGGCCTCTTTCGGAGCCAGCCGTTAGATTGGCCCGGTGAAATCCCGAAAGCCCCTCGCCGTATGCGTGTTCTGCTCGTCCAGCGGCAAGATCGACCGCCGTTACGTCGACCTCGCCGCCGAGGTCGGCGCCGAGCTGGCCCGGCGCGGCCACAGCCTCGTCAGCGGCGGCGCCCAGGTGTCGTGCATGGGCGCCGTCGCCCGCGCCGCGCGGGCCGGCGGCGCCCGCACGGTCGGCGTGATCCCCGAGGGGCTGGTCAGCGTCGAGATCTCCGACGAGGACAACGACGAACTGGTCGTCACCGCCGACATGCGGACCCGCAAGGGCGAGATGGACAGGCGCAGCGACGCGTTCCTCATCCTGCCCGGCGGCATCGGCACGCTGGAGGAGCTGTTCGAGGTGTGGACGGCCCGCGTCCTCGCCATGCACGACAAGCCCGTGGTCATCCTCGACCCGACCGGCGTCTACGAGCCGCTGCGCGAGCTGATGGTGGGCCTCACCGACCAGGGCTTCGCCCGCCCCAAGATCTGGGACGCCATCGGCTGGACGAGCACCGTCCCCGAGGCGTTCGACCTCCTGGAGCGGGCGCAGCCCCGCATCGAGTTCTCCCCCGAGGACTACGCGGAGGCCGAACTCTGACCCGCGGCCGACCGGCTCCGGCGGCCCGCGGCACCGTCAGTCGTGCTTGCGGCCCGGCATGTTCTCGTACATCTCGGTGAGCTTCTGACGGAAGCCGCGGGCCGCGATGCCGACCTTCTGCGGGTCCTTGATGCCGGCCTTGACGGCCTTCTTCGCCTGGTCCTTCATGATGTGCGGCGGGATCGGGGCGATCTCGTTGTCCACCACGAACTCCAGGACCACCGGGCCGTCGCTTGCAAGAGCCTCCTGCCAGGCCTCGGTGACCTTCTTCGGATCGTCGCAGTAGATGCCCTTGAGCCCCGCCAGCTCGGCGAACTTGGCGTAGGGGAAGTCGGGGATGCTCTGCGAGCCCTCGTACTTCGGGTCGCCGCCCATCGCGCGCTGCTCCCAGGTCACCTGGTTGAGGTCCTGGTTGTTGAAGATCGCGAAGATCAGCGGCGCCGCGCCGGCCATCCGGTCGGCGTACCGCTTCACGGTGATCATCTCGTTCATGCCGTTCATCTGGAACGCCCCGTCCCCGACGAACGCGATCACCGGGCGGTCGGGGTAGGCGAACCGCGCCGCGATCGCGTACGGGACGCCGGGCCCCATCGTGGCCAGGGTCCCCGACAGGGAGGCCTTCATGCCGTCCCGGAGCTTGATGTGCCGGGCCCACCAGTTGGTGCCCGAGCCGGAGTCGGCGGTGAGGATGACGTCGTCGGGCAGGAGCGGGGACAGCTCGTGCGCGACGGCCTGCGGGTTGATCTTGCCGTCGAAGCTCTGGCCCGCCCGCTTCTCCATGACCGTGTTCCAGGCGCGGACGTTCTCCTCGATCTCCTCCCGCCAGGAGCGGTCCTCCTTGCGCCGCAGCAGCGGGATCAGCTCCCGGAGCGTCTCCTTGGCGTCCCCGACGACGTGCGCGTCCATCGGGTAGCGGATGCCGATCATGCGGCCGTCGATGTCGATCTCCACGCCCTTGCAGCTGCCCTCGTCCGGCAGCCACTCGGCGTACGGGAAGCTCGTGCCGATCATGAACAGCGTGTCGCAGTTCATCATCATCTCGTCGCTGGCCTTGGAGCCGAGCAGGCCGATCGGGCCGGTGACGAACGGCAGGTCGTCCGGGACGACCTCGCGGCCGAGCAGCGCCTTGGCGATGCCGGCGCCGAGCAGCTCGGCCGTCTCGATCACCTCGGCCTCGGCGTTCGCGGCGCCCTGGCCGATGAGCATCGCGACCTTCTGCCCCTCGTTGAGGATGTCGGCGGCCTTGCGCAGCTCCTCCGGGTCCGGCAGCACCCGCGGCCGGCTCCACCCCACGCTGGAGTAGACCGAGCCGTGCTCCTTGGGGGGCGACGGCACCGCGTCGGACTCCTGGACGTCCTCCGGAATGATGATCGTCGCGACGCCGCGGGTGGTCAGGGCCGTCTTGAACGCCCGGTCGATGACGTGCCGCATCTGGCCGGGGTGCATGACGATCTGGCAGTACTCCGAGACGTCGGAGAAAAGGTTCTCGAGGTTGACCTCCTGCTGGTAGTGCGTGCCCTGCGCCAGGCGCTTCTGCTGCCCGACGATCGCGACGACCGGCTGGTGGTCCAGCTTCGCGTCGTACAGGCCGTTCAGCAGGTGGATCGCGCCCGGCCCGGACGTCGCCGCGCACACGCCGACCTCGCCGGTGAACTTCGCGTGGCCGCAGGCCATGAACGCGGCCATCTCCTCGTGCCGCGTCTGGATGAACTCCGGCTTCCCCTCCGCGCGGTCGAACGCGCCGAGCATCCCGTTGATGCCGTCGCCCGGGTATCCGTAGACGCGCTCCACACCCCAGTCGGTCAGCCGCTGGAGCACGTAGTCGGCCACTTGCTGCGCCATCGCTGTCTCCTTCGTCGTCATCGGTCCGTCATCGCCGCAGCAGCCTGGCCGCGCCCGCTGCGGCCCCCGCCGCGGCCCCGGCCGTCGCGGCCCCGACCAGGTACTTGTGCCGCCCCGCCCACACCTGCGGGCTCCTGGCGTGCGCCTGCTCGTCGAACCGCCCGTGGCTGCCGTGGTCGCGGTCGCCCGCGGCGTCCGCGGGCTCCCACAGGTTCGCCGGCTGGTCCGGCCTCGTCCGCTTCTCGGTCTGCTGGGACTTGAAGCCCGTCCGGGCCAGGTAGCGGTCCAGCAGCCCCGTCGCGAACTTGTCGGCGAGGATCGTGCCGACCGTGCTGCCCCCGACCCAGTACTCCCGGCGGCGCGGGTGCTCGGCGGCGTGCACGAGCGCGTCCGCCGCGATCTCCGGCTGGTAGATGGGCGGGACGGGCTGCGGGCGGCGCGGCAGCCGGTTCAGCACCCAGTCGAACTGCGGGGTGTTGACCGCCGGCATCTGCACCATCGTCACCTTCACGCCGCTGCGCTCGTGCATCAGCTCCGCCCGCAGCGAGTCGTGCAGCCCCTGCACGGCGTGCTTGGAGCCGCAGTACGCGCTCTGCAGGGGGATGCCGCGGTAGGCCAGCGCCGACCCGCACTGGACGATCACGCCGCGGTCGCGCGGCATCATCCGCCTGAGCGCGGCCCTCGTGCCGTTGACGTAGCCGAGGTAGGTGACCTCGGTGGTCCGCTTGAACTCCTCGGGCTCGATCTCCCAGAACGGCGCGAACACCGAGGAGAACGCCACGTTGACCCACACGTCGATCGGCCCGAGCTCCCTCTCGGCCGCCTCCGCCGCCGCGTCCACCGCGCCGGCGTCGGCCACGTCCACGCTGATCGGCATCGCGCGCCCGCCGGCGGACTCGACGTCCGCCGCGGCCCCGCGCAGCCCCTCCTCCCCGCGGGCCAGGAGGGCCACCCGCGCCCCGCGGCGCGCGAACGCCACCGCGGTGGCGCGTCCGATGCCGCCGGAGGCTCCCGTCACCACGACGACCGTTCCCTTACCGATCTTTTGCTTCATGTTCATCCCCATGACGGCGGCGCTGGATCCGGCACAGTGACCCACTGCCCGAGTCGAGGGCTCTGTAACAACGGCCCCGCCGGGGCCCGCCGGCCCTCGGATACGGTCGTGATGTGCGCACTCGCGCCCCCGCCGTCGCCGAAGGAGAAGAATGAGCGCCGATGTCCCCGCCTCGCGGGAGCTCGCCGGGATCGCCGAACTCGCCGCCCGCGCCACCGGGGACCGCCTGCGGACGGCGTTCCGCTCGCGCCCCGAGGTCGACCTCAAGCGCGACATCCACGACCCGGTCACCGTCCACGACCGGGCGGCGGAGGAGACGATCCGCGAGGTGCTGGCCGAGCACACCCCCGGCAGCGTCGTCGTCGGCGAGGAGGGCGGCGTGGGCGGCGGGGACGGCGACCTGCGCTGGTTCGTCGACCCGATCGACGGGACGGCCAACTTCGCCGTCGGCCTGCCGTTCTTCTGCGTGTCCATCGGCGCCGCCATCGGCGACGAGCTGGTGGCGGGCGTGGTGTACGACCCGGTCCGCGAGGACATGTTCACAGCCTCGCTCGACGGCGCCACCTGCAACGGCGAGCCGATCCGCAGCCGCGGCGCGACCCGCGACGAGACCGCCGTCGTCGCCACTTCCTACCCGAGCGCCTACGACCTGAGCCTCGGGCGCGAGGAGGCGCTGCGTCGCTACGGCCGGATGGTGGACGCGTTCGCCACCGTCCGCCGCCCGGGCAGCGCCGCCCTCACCCTCGCGCACGTCGCCGCCGGATGGGTCGACGCGGCCTACGACTCGTCCATCAACGCCTGGGACATCGCCGCCGGGCTGCTGCTGGTCAGGCAGGCGGGCGGGACGTACGTGCCGCTCCGCGGCGAGCCCGGCGGGCACGACTGGGAGGCCCCCGGGTACCTGGCGTGCGTGGGCGGCTTCGACCTGGCCGGCTCCGTCATCGCCGAGGTCGCGGACTACAAGCCCGCCGGGTCCTGAGCATGGCGGCGGGGCGCGCCGGCGGGGCGCCCCGCGCCGCGTTGACAGCCGTTCGTGATCTTGAGGAGACTCGGCCTGGCCGGTGGCGCGGACCCGGCGCCGCGCGTTTCGCGGACAGGGACGGTGAACGATGATCGATGCGCTTGTGCGGCGGGTGGCGGGATGACGCCCGGCACGGGTTCCGTGCCGGGAGAACGCGCCGCGCGGATCGCGGCGCTGGCCGAGGTGCGGGCGGTGCGTCCGGAGGCGGTCGCCGAGGCGGCCGGGCGGCGGGCCAGGCGGGGGTCGCTGCTGGGGGAGTCGGGGCGGTTGATGCTGCTGGCCGCCGATCATCCGGCGCGTGGCGCCCTGGCGGCCGGTGGTGATCCGCTGGCGATGGGCGATCGGGG
>NZ_JBEZFD010000045.1:0-30832 GCF_040649235.1 Spirillospora sp. NPDC049024 | reverse complement strand
CGAACCAGCCCCACGGCAGCTCCCCCCGACGATCAACTCGCCGAGCAGGACTACACCACCGCTAGATCAATTGCTACGACCGGTTGAGGGCAGGGAGCCCTTGGGTGACTGTTTCCAAGGCGACGAGGGGCTGGAGTTTTGCGTAAGTATCCGTAGTTCGCCTCCACGAGGCAACGGCTTCCAATTGTGCTGGGAAGGAGTGTTGGGGAGCCAACTCCTTCAGAACGGGAACCCTCACGCCAGCGCCACGCCTTTCCTGTACAGCAGGAACCGGCGACTCGGGATGATGGAAGACAGGGAGGGCAGCTGCTTGGAAATCGACTACGAGGGTTCGCTGGAACATGGCGGACGGTGGGGGACTCCCAGATGGCTCGCGGACGAGTTCGGTGAGTTCCTTGCGTACGAGTCGTACGGCGAGCAGCGGGCCGCCGAGTAACCACGCCAGTGCGGTCGGACGGGCGTCCGGGTCCGGGCCTGGCGCTCGTGTCTTCAAGGGTGGTACGGGGGCTCAGTACGCTGGCCTTATGCGGATTGTCGCGGTTGCCGATACGCACACCTATCATCGCGAGCTCGCTGTTCCCGAGGGGGATGTCTTTGTGCACGCCGGTGACCTGTGCCGGCGCGGCAAGGACCTCAGGGAGCTCGAGGACGCCGCGGACTGGATTCAGGACCTTCCGCATCGGACGAAGGTGGTCGTCGCAGGCAACCACGACTGGATGTTCCTGGACGAGCCCGGACGGGCTCGGGCCGTCCTGGCCGACCGCGGCATCCGCTATCTGGAGGACAGCGGAACAGAGGTCGACGGCGTCACGTTTTGGGGCAGTCCCTGGCAGCCGGAGTTCAACGAGTGGGCGTTCAATCTTCCCCGGGGACGTCCGCTCGCCGAGAAATGGGCGATGATTCCGGACAGCGTCGACGTCCTGGTGACGCACGGGCCTCCGCTCGGAATCGGTGACGCGAACGCCTATCCCGGGCGCCACGGGTGCGAGGACCTGTTGGCCCGGGTGCGGCAGATCCGTCCCAAGCTGCACCTGTTCGGTCACATCCATCAGGACGGGGGCCTCTGGCGGCACGGGGAGACGACTTTCGCCAATGTCACCACGTGGGAGTGCGAGCGCGGCCCCACTGTCGTCCGCCTGGAGGCCTCGGGCGCCGTGGGCGAGATCGTTCCGCCGGCACGAACCCGCTGAACCCAGTTCGGGCTGCTCTTGATGGGGTCAGGCCCTATCTCGGCGACCCGTGCCGCATCGCCTGGACGGAACGGCCGGATCCTGTTCTCACGCACGCGCTCACCTCACAGGGGGAGTAGGGGCCTTGCTCTCGCACGCTTGTCGGGTGCATGCGGCATCCTCGGTCGCATGGACGAGGACAGCTTTTGGCAGCTCATCGAAGACTGCAAGCCAGGAGCGCCTGACCCGGATGCCGAGCATCTTGCGGACGCGCTGACCACACGGCTTGCCGCCGGTCCGCTGTCTGTGGCCGTCGAGTTCGCCGAGCACCTGTCGTGGGCTCTGTACCGTCTGGATCGCAGAGAGTACGGCCGTGACCTGTCGGGTGACGCCCTTCCTTTACACGCGCGCTGCCGTCGTCGCTGCCGGTCGGGAAGCCTACGAAAGGGTCCTCGGAGATCCGCTGGAGTTCGTCCCCTATGTCACCGGGCTCGTCTGGGCAGAGAGCCTGCTTTATGTTCCCGACCGCGCATACGGGCACATCACCGGCGAGGAGTGGGACCGTAGTACCCGCTACTCCTACGAGTCATACTCGAACGCCGCCGGCTGGGCCGGCCCGTGACCTGAGGGAGCAGGCTCCGCGTTGGGGCCGGTTTCTGCCTCTCGGTCTTGTCCGTTAACGGCCACTCCTGATCTGCACGGTCGTCGACTGGCGGGGTGGGTGTTGGCGATGGGGAGTCGGTCCTTGTAGGCGAGGCCCTAGGTGGTCCGTTACTGCTGGTCGTCGGCCTTGGTGGTCCAGCGGGGGTTGATGCGGTTGAGCCAGGCGTCTTGGGCATCCGCAAGGGGGTGGTCCAGGGGCAGCGGCAGGAAGCGGCAGGCGAAGGTCAGCCCGGCATCGTCCCCTTCGCCGCTTACGGCGTGGCTCCACGCGTCTTCCGTGGTCGCGGGTGCCTGGAGGTGGAAGTAGGTGGTCCTGCGCGGTCGGCGGGTTGCGGGGTCGGGCCTGGTGTCCACGGCGATCTGCTCGACCACGGAGACGGTGTGCAGGCCGGTCTCTTCGACGACCTCGCGCAAGACGGCTTGTTCCAGGTCCTCGCCGGGACGGACGCCGCCTGCGGGGACCTGCGTGCCGGCTTGCGGCATGCCTACGTGGTCGAAGACGAGGAGTTCGGGGACGGCCCCATGCCTGATCACATAGGCGGCGACACGGATCCTGGGTCGGGTCATCCGAGCATTGTGGCTCTGTCAGGCTCGCACCGGCCGCCGATCGTCCAAGGCCGTCCGGCCGGTTGGGGAGGCCGGCCGGACGGCGGTTCGGAGCGGGGGCCGAGTCGTGTGTCAGCCCCAGGCGACCAGGTCGACGGTGTCGTTGTCGGACTCCGGCTCCTCCAGGGGGTGGCCGGGGGGCAGCGGACGGGCCTTGCCCTCTTCCGCGTCGATCAGTATGGCCACGTCGTGGGTGTTGTTGATCCAGGAGGAGACGTTGTTGGCGGCCGTGTCGTCGCCCATGGGCAGGTCCATGAGGGCGACCCTGTAGCCGGCGCCGATGCCGTAGGCCGGGCCCTGCCGGTTGTAGTCGCGGTAGAGGCAGAGGGTGCCCGGGGGGCAGGCCTCGCCGTCGTCGAGCTGGACGACGCCGGGCGGCAGGTCCGCCTGGGCCGGGGCGGCGGCCTGCGCGGCCGTCGAGACGGCGGAGCCGGTCACGGTCGCGCAGGCGGCCAGGGCCGTCGCGGATATCAGTAGGCGCGCTTTCCAGTTCGCCATTGGGGGGATCTCCGTTTCGTGTGAATCGCTGTGCGGCAGGAGTGACGCCGCGCGACTACATTTGCACGGAGAGTGAGAAGCGCACCAGATTGCAGTGGTGGCCTTATGCGGTCACTTGATTACGTTCCGTGGCTCTTTGCTCGGTGATGCGTTGCCTGGTAAGCGGGGGAGAGGTCACGCGGTGCTTCACTGTGCGTAGCTTGATGGTCGGAGGGTCAGGGGCCGCACAGGGCGGCCGGGAGGGCTTCCTCCATGGCCTTGTCCAGGGTGGGGCCGCCGCCCGGGTTGAGGTTGACCATGACGGTGGCCTGCCTGCCGTCCGTCGTGGCGCCCGTGCGGACGCTGAAGCCGAGCATGTCGCCGTCGTGTCCCCAGAAGCCGTCCTTGCAGGTGGACGAGTTCTTGCCGGGAATCCACTCCAGCCCCAGGCCGTACTCGGAGTGTGAGGTGCGTCCGGTGGGACGGGTCGCCAGCATTTCCCGCATCTGGGCCGGCTTCAGCAGGCGTCCCCGGAGGAGGGCCGACATGAAGCGGTCGAGGTCCGAGGCGCTGGAGATCATGCCGCCTCCGGCTCCGGCCACGGTCGGGTTGAGGCGGGTGATGTCCACCAGTTCGGACTCCGGCCGCACGTAGCCGCGAAGGTGCGGGCCCGGGATGCCGGGTGCGTCGGTCGGGACGAAGGTGTCGTGCAGTCCCAGCGGAGCGATCACGCGGCGGCGGATCTCCTTGCCGTACGGATGCCCGGTCACGCTCTCGATGATCATCCCGGCCACGAGGTAGTTGGTGTTGGAGTAGGACCAGCCGTCGCCCGGCTTGAACTCCCGCTGGTGCGGGAGGGCGATGTCCAGCAGCTCCTGCGGCTCCCAGTGCCGGAGCGGGTCCTGGAGGATCTCCAGTGGCGACATGTAGTCCAGGACGTCCGGCAGGCCGCTGGTGTGCTGGAGCAGCTGGCGGACGGTGATCTCCCGCCCGTCGTTGTCCGCGCCGCGCACCACGCCCGGCAGGTACCGCTCGACCGGGGCGTCCAGGTCGACGCGGCCCTCGCCGACGAGCTGCAGGACGACTGTCGCGACGAACGGCTTCGTCAGGCTGCCGATCCGGAAGCGGCTGCGGGGGTCCACCGGCGCGCCCGTCCGGATGTCGGCGACCCCGCCGGTGGCCGTCACGCGGCCGTGCCGGTCGTGGAACTCCACGAGTGCGCCGGGAGCGCCGTCCGGGCCGCTGAGGCTTTCCGCCACCTGCCGCAGGCGGGCGGGGCCGGTCGCCTCCGCCGGGGCGGCCGAGGCCGTGACCGCCAAGGCCAGGGCGATCGCCGTCGCGCGTACTCCGTTTCTTCTGATCATGGACGGGACGATAGGAAGCGGCGGGCCGAGCGCACATCGGGCGCGTGAGCCATCCGTGTCCTCACCCGTGATGGGGAGCCCCGCATGGGTTGTCGGGGATTCGGGCGGTTCCTACGGTTGAGGTATGGACCAACGGGGTGTGCGGGGGCCAGGGGCGGTCGAGGCTTTCCGGTGGTGGGGGCGGATGGCCCGGAATCCGCTCGACACCTACAACGCCCTCGCCAGACGTTATGGGGACGCCGTCCGGGTGCCGTTCGGACGGAACCGGGCGTTCTTCCTGCTCTCGCGTCCCGAACACGCCGAACGGATCCTGGTCGCCAACCAGGACAACTACGTCAAGGCGTTCACGTATCGGCCGCTCCGGGCCGTCCTCGGGGACGGGCTCCTGACGAGCGAAGGCGATGTCTGGCGGCAGCACCGCCGGGTCGTGCAGCCGGTCTTCGCGCACCGGCATGTCAGCGGATTCGCCCCGCAGATGGTCGAGACGGCTGCTCAGGTCGTCGGACGGTGGCCCGACGACGTGACCCTGGACGCGGCAGGGGAGCTGCGTCGGCTCACATTGGGCATCGTGGGGCGGGCCCTGTTCGGCAGCCAGCTCGAAGGGGAGGCCGAGAGGACGGGGCGTGCGCTTGAGGCGCTCCAACGCGGTGCCGTGGTCGGGACCTTCATGCCAGGGGTGACCGCTAAGCGCGCGGTGTATCAGCGGGTACCGGGCCTTGGGAGCGCGCTGGGGTACCTGGACGGGATGGTGCAACGGGTCGTCGGGGGCTCGTCCGGCGGCGAATTGTTGAATCTCCTAGAAGAGAGCGGCCGGTTCACCGAGGCGGAGCTGCGCGACGAGGTCCTGACCCTGCTGCTCGCCGGGCACGAGACCACGGCGGCCTCGCTCGCCTGGACGTTCATGCTCCTGTCGAAGTACCCGGCGGCCCGGGACCGCCTGGAGGACGAGGTGGACGAGGTCCTCGGCGGCAGGGAGCCGAAGGCCGAGGACGTGGACCAGCTGCCGTGGACGAAGGCCGTCCTGTCGGAGGCGATGCGGCTCTGCCCGCCCGCCTGGACCATCGAACGCGACGCCCTGCAAGACGACGACGTCGCCGGGGTGGAGGTGCCGGCCGGCTCGACGATCGCCGTGCCGCCCTACCTGATCCATCGCAACGCCGACGTCTGGCCCAATCCGGAGGGCTTCCAGCCGGAGCGCTTCATGGGCGAGCAGAAGCATCCCCGGTACGCGTACCTGCCGTTCGGCGGCGGGCGCCGCATCTGCGTGGGCGCCGGTTTCGCGATGCTGGAGGCGACCCTGGTCCTCGCCACCATCGCCCGCACGCACCGGCTCGACCTGGTGCCGGGCGTGCCCGTGCCCAGCCGGGCGGAGATCACGTTCCGTCCTGCCGGGCCCGTGCCGATGCGGGTCATACGGAGGTAGCCCCTTTCCTCAGGCGGGCCGGATGTTGTGGTTGCGGTGGAACACGTTCTGCGGGTCGTAGGCCCTCTTGACCGCGCGCAGCCGCCGGAGGTTCTCGGGGGTGTAGGCGGTGGCCGTCCTGGACGTGTCGTGCAGGAAGTTCAGGAACGAGCCGCCGGTCGCATGGGCGGCGAGCGGTGCGGCGTCGGCCGGGGAGCCGTCGATGGTGAGGGAGAACGGGACGTCCCGGTGCCCGACCGGGCCGGCGTCCGGGGCGGGCCGGGCCATGGCGCCGCCCCAGTGCCGGACCTCGATCCCGGACGCGCCGCTGTGGGCGATCGCGGAGATGAGGGCGTCGGGCAGGTCGTCGTAGAGGTGGAAGTGCAGGGGCGCCGTGCCGCCCAGCGACTCGGTCTCGGCGTAGGGCATCGTCCGGAAGTCGTCGTGCAGCGGCGGGCCCGCGGCCTCCAGTAGGGAACGCAACGCGCGCGCGCCGTCTTCGGCGGGTCCCGCGTAGACGCCGCGGACGGCGACGACCCGCCCGTGGTCCGCGTGAGTCGTCAGCGCCACGGAGACCGTGAGCGAGTCGGGACGCGTGGGCGCCTCGTCCCGGAAACGGGTGAGAACGTCGGCGGCGCGTTCGGCCGGGAACAGCGCGACTCCCGCGTAGACCGTCGAGACGGGGTGGAGCCGGAACTCCAGCGACGTGACGACCCCGAAGTTGCCGCTGCCGCCGCGCAGCGCCCAGAACAGGTCGGGGTGGTGGTCGGCGTCGGCGGCGAGGCGCCGGCCGTCGGCGGTGACGAGCTCGGCGCGCAGCAGGTGGTCGGCGGCGAATCCGAACCGGCGCGACAGCCAGCCGACGCCGCCGCCGAGGGTGTAGCCGGCGACGCCGACGGAGGCGTGCGAGCCCGAAAGCGGCGACAGGCCGAGCGGCGCGGCCGCGGCGATCACGTCGCTCCAGCGGGCGCCGGCCTCGGCGCGGGCGACGCGGCGGGACGGGTCGACGAGCACGCGGGACATGCGGGACGTCCTCAGCAGCAGCCCCTCGCCCGGCGGGACGACCGTGCCGTGCCCCGTGGCCTGGACGGTCAGCGGCAGCCCGCGCTCGCGGGAGGCGAGGATCGCGGCGCGGACGTCCGCCACGCCGGTGGCGTCGACGGTCAGCGGCTCGGCGGTGCGGGTGCGGATGGCGGTGTCCATGGCGTCTTCCTTTCGGAGGATTTTTCTCCACTTACTCGCACGGTAACACTGACTGGAGGTTTTGTCTCCACTTAGTCCGACGCCATCTCGGCGCCGTCGCGGTCGAAGCTATAGTCACACTTCCTGATAGTCAATAATCGTGACTAATATGGAATCGGAGGATGGACCTCCACTACGCTGGGGGCCATGGGTGCGAAGCAGCGGCCGCTGCGGGCCGACGCGCGGGACAACCGCGACCGGATCCTCGCCGCCGCCCGTGAGGTGTTCGTCGAACAGGGTTCGGGCGCGCCGCTGGAGGAGGTCTCCCGGCGCGCGGGCACGGGCATCGCCACGCTCTACCGGCGCTTCCCCGACCGGCAGGCGCTGACGAGGGCCGTCGCCTTGGACGCGCTAGAGCGCACCAGGGACGAGGTCAAGCGCGCGCGGGACGACGAGCCGACCGCCTTCGCCGCCCTCGTCCGCTACATGCACCGCGTCCTGGACATCCGCATCGGCGCCGTGTTCCCCGTCCTGCTGGACCACATCCCCTTCGACGACGAGGAGATCGTCGCCACCCGCGACGACGGCGTCACCGTCATGCAGGAACTCGTCGCCACGGCCCAGAAGGACGGCGACCTGCGTCCGGACGTCACCCACGGCGATATCGGGATGCTGCTCGTGCGGCTGTCGCGCCCGCTGCCGGGCCCGATGCCGCGGGAGACCGCCGAGGATCTGGCGCACCGGCACCTCGACCTGATCATCGACGGCCTGCGCGCCGGCCGCCCCGGAGAGCCCGGCCGCCCGGAGGCGCTCGGCGGCCCGGCGCTGACCTTCGAGGACCTGCGGTCCATGGGGGACGACCCGGCCAGGTGACGTTCCGCCCGGAATGGGCACAGGCAGGGGCATGAACATCACAGGCATCATCACCGCGATCGTCATCGGTGCGATCATCGGGGCGCTCGGCCGGCTGCTGCTGCCCGGCCGCCAGCCCATCGGCGTCCTCATGACCGTGATCGTCGGTATCGTCGCCGCCCTCATCGGGACGGCCGTCGCGCAGCAGGTCGGTGTGGCCACGACCAACGGGATCGACTGGATCGAACTGGTCTTCCAGATCGGCCTGGCCGTGATCGGTGTCGCCATCGTCGCGGCCTTCCGGCGCAGGCACGATCGCGGCCATCGGCGCTTCGAACGCTGACGCCGCCCCCGGCTCATCCGCCTGACCTGGGCCGTCGCGGCCGCCGCCTCCCCGCGGCGGCCGTTTGGCCGTCTCCGGCCGCGGCCATGCGGATCTCGTCAAACGCCGCTTGCGGCAGGCGAAACTTTGATCTCATAGGGCGATTGAAAGGATGCGGAGAGTAACAAAGGGTCAGGGGGAGACCGGATGGCGGGGAGAGTCGCGTCCGTCGCGGAGTATGACAGGTTCCTGCTGCTGCGCAGGCGTTTCCGGCGGGCGGCGGTGGTGGTCACGGTCGGATTCCTCGGGTGGTATCTCGTCTTCGTCGGGCTGGCCGCGTTCGCGCGCGGCTTCATGGCGCGGACGGTCGCCGGGCACATCAACGTCGCGCTGCTGCTGGGGCTGCTGCAGTTCGTCTCGACGTTCGCGCTGACCTGGGGCTACCTGGCGTACGCGCGGCGCCGGCTCGACCCGCTGGCCGGTGAGCTGCGGTGACAGGGCGGACCCTGACGTTCGGCCTGTTCCTGGCGTTCGTCCTGATCACGCTGGGGATCACGGTGTGGGCGCGGGCGACCACGCGCGGCGCCGACGACTTCTACGCCGGCGGCCGGACGTTCACCGGCCCGCAGAACGGGGTCGCGCTCGCCGGCGACTACATGTCGGCCGCGTCCTTCCTCGGCATCGCCGGGATCATCGCGCTGAACGGGTACGACGGGTTCCTGTACTCGATCGGGTTCCTTGTGGCGTGGCTGCTCGCGCTGCTGCTGGTCGAACTGGTCCGCAACGCGGGCCGGTTCACGATGGGGGACGTGCTGGTGCGCCGGGTGCGGCGGCAGGCGCCGGTGCGCCGGGCCGCGGCCGTCTCCACCGTGACCGTGTCGGTGTTCTACCTGCTCGCGCAGATGGTCGGGGCCGGTGCCCTGGTGTCGCTGCTGCTCGGCATCCACCGCGGCGAGCGGTTCCTCGGGATGGACGCGGGCACCGCCAAGACCGTCACGATCGTGGTGGTGGGCGCGCTGATGATCCTCTACGTGGCGTTCGGCGGGATGAAGGCCACCACCTGGGTGCAGATCATCAAGACCGGGCTGCTGATGGCCGGGGCGGCGGTGCTGGCGGGGCTGGTGTTCGGCCGGTTCGGGTTCGACCCGGGGGCCATGCTCGGGTCGGCCGCCGACGCGAGCGGGAAGGGCGAGGCGTTCCTGCGTCCCGGGCTCCAGTACGGGCGGGACGTCCCGGGCGACGCCTACCGCACCGTGGTCAACAAGCTCGACTTCATCAGCCTCGCGCTCGCCCTCGTGCTCGGCACGGTGGGGCTGCCCCATGTCGTCGCGCGGTTCTTCGCCGTCCCGGACGGGCGCGCCGCGCGCACGTCGGTGTCGTGGGCGATCGGCCTCGTCGGCGTCTTCTACCTGATGACGCTCGCGCTCGGCTTCGGCGCGGCGGCCCTGGTGGGACGGTCCGCGATCCTCGCGCAGGACCCGTCCGGCAACACCGCGGTGCCGCAGCTCGCGCGGGCCGTCGGGGAGCACGTCGGCGGACGGGCCGGCGGCGACGTCCTGCTGGCGTTCATCGGGGCGGTGGCGTTCGCGACGATCCTCGCGGTGGTGTCCGGGCTCGTGCTGGCGTCGTCGACGTCGCTGGCGCACGACTACTTCGGCCAGGTGCTGATGCTCGGCCGCCCGCGCGAGTCGCAGGAGGTGGCGGTCGCGCGGTTCGCCTCGTTCCTCGTCGGCTCGCTGGCGATCGTCCTGGCGGTGGTCGCCCGCGACCTCAACGTGGCGTTCCTGGTGGCGCTGGCGTTCGCGATGGCCGCCTCGGCGAACGTCCCGGTGATCGTGCTGTCGCTGTTCTGGCGCCGGTTCAACTCCGCGGGGGTCGTCGCGGGCATCTACGGCGGGCTGGTGGCGTCGCTGGTGCTGGTCTTCTTCTCGCCCGTCGTGTCCGGCAAGGTCGATCCCGTGACGGGGCAGAGCCTGTCGCTGTTCCCCGCGGGCGTCGACTTCCACCTGTTCCCGCTGGAGAACCCCGGCCTCGTCTCCATCCCGATCGGCTTCGCCTGCGCGGTCGCCGGCACCTTCGCGGGACGTGAGAAGGCCGACCGGGAGCGCTACGACGCCCTCTCGGTGCGGGCGCTGACGGGTGCGGGATCACAGTGACCTGGGCGGTGCGTCCGGGTTAGCATGCCCTGCCCGGTTTGATTACCCGTGGGTACGGAAGACTGATCCGGGAGATCCGCGCTGTCCAGGACCGTGCCCTAATGTGCCGAGTGCCCGGGCCAGGGGCGGTTCGCGTGGCAGAATGTCACCCGCCGTGGAGCGCGGCGGTCTGCCGGAGGGAGGGGCGGCGTGTCCGAAGCCGGTCGGCGTCGTCCGGCGCATGCCCGACCGGCCGAGCCGCTGCTCCGGTTCGGTGCCCGGACGACCGCGGTCCTCACCGTCCTCACGCTCGGCGCGGCCGTGGCCGTGCCCGCGGCGATGGTCTCTGGCAGCCCTGCCAGCGGGCAGACGGTGCGCGGGGCTTCCGCGGGCGCCGTCGCCGGGCCGCTGCTGAACGCGCCGACCGACCAGATCCGCTCCCGCGAGTGGCACCTCGACGTCCTGCGCGCCCAGAAGGCGTGGCGGTACTCCAGGGGGCGCGGCGTCACGGTCGCCGTCCTCGACACCGGCGTCGACAGGCGCCACCCCGACCTCACCGGGCGCGTCGTCACCGGCCCCGACCTCACCGGCGGCGTGCGCCGCCCCGGCACCCGCTACTGGGGGCTGCACGGGACGTCCATGGCCAGCATCATCGCCGGTCACGGCCACGGCCCCGGGCTGTCGCAGGGCATGATGGGCGTCGCGCCGCTCAGCAACGTCCTGTCCATTCGCGTCACGCTGGAGAACGACGACCCGCTGCGCCGCGACAGCGGGCAGCAGCAGCCGGGCGCCGGCGGCGACCGCGACGCCGTGGCCCAGGGCATCCGGTACGCCGTCGACCACGGCGCCGGCATCATCAACATGTCGCTCGGCGGCGGCCGCCAGGCCTACGACGGCACGCCCTCGCAGGAGAAGGCGATCCGGTACGCGCTCTCCAAGGGCGTCGTGCTCATCGCCTCGGCGGGCAACGACGGCTCCGGCGCGAACCGCAAGAACTTCCCCGCCGCCTACCCGGGTGTGATCGCCGTCGGCGCGCTCGACCGCCGGCTGCGCCTCTGGAAGGACAGCAACCGGCGCTCGGGCGCCGCCGTCTGCGCGCCCGGCGTCGAGATCGTCAGCGCGGACGCCAGCAACGGCTACGTCGTCGGGACGGGCACCAGCGCCTCGTCCGCGATGGTCGCCGGGGTCGCCGCGCTCGTCCGCTCCCGCTACCCGAGACTCAGCCCCGAGGAGGTCAGGCGGGCGCTCCTCCAGGGCTCGCCGGCCCGCCCCGGCCATCCCACCGGCTCGCCCGAGTGCCGCGGGACGGTCGACGCGGTGCGGACCCTCGTCGCCGCCAACCAGATCAACAAGACCTCCAGCGGACCGGTGGAGACGCCGCCGCCCCCGCCCCCGACGCCGCAGCCCGCCGCGCAGCCGGTCGGCCGCGACTCCGGCTTCCTGTTCCCGCTCGTCCTCGGCGGCGGCGGGGTGCTGGTCGTCCTCGGGCTCGTGCTCGGCTGGCGGCAGCGGCGGCGCCCGGAGGGCGACGACGGGGACGCCGACGCCGTCGCCGACTACGGCCTGCCGTCCGCCCCGTCCGCGCCGCGCGAACCCGTGCCCGCCGGCGCACCGGCCGGGCCCGCCGGTGCGTACGAGGCGCCCGCGGTCGCGCCGGTCAGCTCGCCGCTCTTCCAGAGCAACGAGGTCTACCAGGGGCCCGCCTTCACGGAGGAGGCCCCGCCGCACGAGGCGTTGCCGCAGGAGGCCGTGCCGCTGGACGCCCCGATCTGGGACGCCCCGCCGCCGGACCCCGGTCCCGCGGGTTTTGCTCCGCCGGACGCAGGGTTCGCTGCGCCGGAGGGCGGTTTCGCCGAGCCCGCGCCGTCGGACGGAGGGTTCGCTGCGCCGGACGCAGGGTTCGCTCCGCTGGACGGAGGGATCGCTTCGCCGGAGGCGGGGTTCGCTGCGCCGGAGGGCGGTTTCGTTTCGCCAGATGCCGGTTTCGCCCAGCCCGCGCCGCCGTCCGGCTGGGACGGGAAGCTCCCGCCGCCGATCGAACCGAAGCAGCCCCCGGTCATGCCGGGCGAGCTGCGCCCGTTCGTCCCCGGCGAGTTCGCCGCGGACGGGCACGGCACGCGCAACGGGCACGGCACGCGCAACGGGCATGACCCCCTGAACGGGCATGACCCCCTGAACGGGAACGGGCACAACGGCGGCGGGCTCAACGGCTCGGCGCGCGAGGAGCCGTCCGTCCTCGACGACGACGAGTGGGAGGCCTTCCGGCGGGGCGCGCTCGACACGCCGGACCTCCCCGAGACCGGGACGACGGCTCCGCTCGCCGCGGTATCCCCGGAACCGCCGAACGAGCCGCCGCCCCCGCACGTACCTCCCGAGGACGAGGGGCCCCTGGGCGGGTTCCCCGACGTCCCGCTGCCCGGTCCGGGCGATGCCGAACCGCCGGAAGGGCCTGTCCCGCCGCTGGGCACGGCCGACGACGAGCCGCGCGGGCGGCACTCGAAGCCGCCGCGCCCCGCCGACGACGAGGACTACCGGCCGCCCTGGTGGTGAGCGCGGTACTCCGGCGGGCGTAGCGCGAGTGCCTCCGGCCAGGCGATGCGGGCCCCCGTACCCGTCGCCGAGCATCGACTTATCCGAACACAGGAAGGGTCGATGAACGATGGTGACGACGTTGGTGACACAGGCGGCCGCGATGCACCCGGGCGGCTGGAACGACGGGGACGCCCCCGCCTTCTGGCCGGTCTTCCCGGTGATGTTCGGCCTGTTCTGGCTGGCGGTCCTGGGCACCGCCTTCTACTTCATCCGCCGGCGGGTGCACGACGGCGCCGCGGCGGCCAAGGCGGCGGGCGACCCGATGACCAAGGCGCGGTCGGTGCTCGCCGAGCGCTTCGCCCGAGGCGAGATCGACGAGGACGAGTACCTCACCCGCATGTCAGCCCTCCGCAACAGCGACTGACCGCGAACGGCGCCAGTGTGGGCCCACCCCACACTGGCCCCGTCATTGGGGGCCCCGGCTAGGGAAGGGACCTGACCGCCGCCTTCCGCTTCGTTCCAGGGGTCGGTCAGTCGGCTGCGGCCTCTTCGAAGATGCGGCCGATTCCGTCCGGGTACATCGGGGCCTGGACGGCGGCGTCGGCGAAGCGGGTGAGGAGGCGGGCGAACTCGGTGCGCTCCCGCTCCGACCAGCCGGACATCAGCTCGTCGAGGTAGGCGCGGCGGAACCGGTCGGAGACCTGCTTCACGCGCCGGCCGGCCTCGGTCAGCCCGAGGTTGGCGCGGCGCGCGTCCACGGGGGAGGGGCGCCGCGACACCAGGCCGGCGTCGATGGCGTGCCCGACGAGGCGGCTGGCCGTGGACGGGTCGATCTCAAGGCGTTCCGCGACCGCGCCGACCGTGGGTTCGCAGGACGGCTCGTCCGAGGGCCCGCAGTCGGTGAGCGCGGCGACCGCGTTCACCACCATCAGGTTCGACAGTTGCAGCGGGCGTCCGTCCGTCGCGGCGGACGTCTGGGCGCGGATGCGCTTCACGAGGTCGGGCTTGGCCCAGACGCGGCGCAGATGGAACAGCGCGGTCGCGATATCGGTGAGCACGCCGTCGGCGGGGGGTTCGGGAAGGCTCCCGTCCCGGGGCGCGGCCCGCTCGGCGGTCCGTCCCGTGGCGGAGGTCTCCGTCGCCATGCAAGGTCTCCGTTCCGTGGTCGCCGTCTCAGGCGCCGGACGCTGCGGATCCCCCACTCTAACGGATGTAGAGTACATATTTTTGGCGGCGCGCCGGACCGGCGTTGCCGCTGGGACACACGGAGCGAAAGAGCCCCAGGTGAACGGGGATGTGATGCACTGAACCACCGGCGTCCGTTCCCCGGGATCCGCCGGAACTTGTCGGCTCGGACGCGTAGCATGGCTCCCGCCCGAACCCGGACGACCCGGGATCAGTAACCACAGAGGGGACCTGATGCGAGCGGCGAACGCCCCCGGTGACCCCCGCGGTGACGTCCCCCCGCAGGACAGAACCATGGACGATGGTCAACCCCCGCGACCTCTGACCGAACCAGCCGCCGAGGGCGAGGACGGGGCGGACGACGCCGCGTTCCGCGCCGACGGGCTGTCCGAGCGCGACCGCCGCATCCTCGCGTTCGAGCGGCAGTGGTGGAAGTACGCCGGCGCCAAGGAGCAGGCCATCCGCGAGACGTTCGACATGTCGGCGACGCGGTACTACCAGCTCCTGAACATCCTGATCGACCGGCCCGAGGCGCTCGAGTGCGACCCGATGCTCGTCAAGCGCCTGCGCCGGATGCGGACACAGCGGCAACGCAGCCGTGCCGCGCGGCGACTCGGCATCCGGCCCTGACCTGACCAACACTGGTCAGGTGAACTCTCCCCGCTCTGCGACGGCCGTCGGCGCCGACGGCCTTGACGCCATCCGTGAGAACCCGACCGGGGCCGTGCTCGGCTTCGACTTCGACGGCACGCTGGCGCCGATCGTCCCCGATCCGGCCTCGGCCCGGGCGCATCCGGACGCCGCGCCGGCCCTGGCCCGGCTGGCGCCGCTGGTCGGCTCGCTGCTGATCGTGACCGGACGCCCCGCCGCCGTGGCCGTCGAGTACGGCGGCTTCGAGGGCATCGACGGCCTCGTCGTCCTCGGCCAGTACGGTCTCGAACGCTGGGAGTCCGGCACGCTGACGGTGCCGGAGCCGCCGCCGGGCGTCGCCGAGGCCCGCGCGAAGCTGCCCGGCGTCCTGGCCGCCGCGGGCGCCCCGCCCGAGACGTTCGTCGAGGACAAGGGGCAGGCGCTCGCCGTCCACACCCGGCGGTGCGCCGAACCGCAGGTCGCGCTCGACCGGCTGCGCAGCATCCTCGCCGCGCTCGCCGAGCGGACGGGGCTGTCCGTGGAGCCGGGACGCTACGTCCTCGAACTGCGCCCGCCCGGCATGGACAAGGGGAAGGCGCTGCGCTCGTTCGTGGGCGACCGCGCGCCCCGCCCGTCCGCCGTGCTTTTCGCCGGGGACGACCTCGGCGACCTGGCCGCGTTCGACGCCGTCGACGAGCTGCGCGCCGAGGGCGTGCCCGGCGTCCTGGTGTGCAGCGGCTCGACCGAGGTCACCGCGCTCGCCGACCGGGCGGACCTGGTGGTCGACGGGCCCGCCGGCGTGGTCGACCTCATCGGCTCGCTCGCCGACTCCCTCTCCTGAGCCGTCCGTCCGCCCCCTGCGCCCCGGCCGGGACGCAGGGGGCGGACGACTTGTTGGCGACGTGATAAGAACCCCGTCCCGAGTTGTCGTTTCTCGCGAGACTCTGGGGGCCGTTGTGGAACCAGGGTCTAATTAGGCCAAAATATGGTGAATTGCGGTAGTGCGGGTTCACGGGGGAGCCGCACGACGGACATCGGGAGGCTAGACGGTGGACACGGAGCCGGGACTTCCGCGCCGTCCGGGCGACATCAGGCACACGCCCTCCCAGGGCATCCCGAGGGCCACGCCCAGGGAAGGCACGCCCGTCCAGCCACCGGGCGCCCAGCCCCCGTCGGGCGTCCCCATCCCCCCGGACGCCCCAACGCGTCCGATAGTCCACACCGCCCCAGCCGCGCCAGTCGTGCCGAGCGCACCGGTCGCGCCGACTGCGCCACCCGCCTCGCCCGCGCCGGTTCCCTCGGGGGTGGCGGACGTGCCTCTGGCTCCGCCCGGGTCGACTGTTCCACCCGCGTCGGTCGCGCCGGGCGCGCCGGTCATCTCGGACCTGCCGCTGGCTCCGCCCGCGCAACGCGCGTCAAATGTCCCGCCCGCGTCAAATGTCCCGCCCGCGTCGCCCGCGTCGCCCGTGCCGGTCGCGCCGGGCGCGCCGGTCGTTTCGGATGTGCCTCTGGCTCCGCCCAGGGCGGGCGCGCCGGTCGTTCCGGCCGGGCCGGCCGTTCCATCCGTGCCGCCCGGACGGCCCGCGCCCGGCGTGGCGGAGGGGGCGGAGGGGGCGGAGGCTCCGGTCGCTTCCGGTGGGCAGGGGCCGCCTCGGGTGTGGGGGACGCCGCCGCGGTCGCAGCCGGATCCGCGGCTCGGCGGGTCGGAGTGGGCCGCCGTACCCGAGGCGCAGGACGCCTACTCCGAACGCGAGGAGTGGTCGGCGCCGGGGCCGATGGGCGTCCGCGAGACCAGCGGCATCCAGGTGCGGCTCGGGTCTCGGGAACGGGAGCGGGAGCGCAGTGAGCGGCGGCGCAAGGGGCGACGCAGTGGTCTGGTCGCGGCGGGCGTGCTCGTCCTGGCCGGACTGGTCACGGCAGGGCTCGTGCTGACGCCCGACTCCGGCGGCAAGGGCGGCGGGACGACGGCGACCCCCGCGGCCGGGGAGCAGCCGCCGGGCGCCGCCAAGCTGCCGCCCGCGGGCTCGCCCATCACGGTCGGCACCGCCGACGGGTCCCGGTACAGGATCGCCGCGGTCACGTCCGGGATCAGCGACGGCGTGGTGACGACGTTCCAGTCCTCGCCGCCGTCCGGGACGTCGTTCCCCTACATCGAGTACATCCTCAGCAACCCGACCGGCCAGAAGGTGCTGCTCGACTTCCCCGGCGACGTGTTCGTCAGGCGCGACCTCGTCACGCCGGAGGCACGGGGACGCTGCATGCCGCAGGCGGGCGTCCCCGAGACGATGTGCACGCCGCCGACCAACAGCCAGGTCGTGCGGCGGCTCGCGGGGGGCGCGCTGCTCGCGGGGGACGGCGGTGACAAGTACCTTCCGCCGGGCGCGGCGTACCTGGTCCGCGCGACGGTGGACGTCCCGGTCGACCGGCGCGTCAGGCGCACGGACATGGGCCTGTACGTGTGGAAGCAGCTCTACATGGCCGATCGGCTCGCCAAGCAGGCGCCCTTCCCGAACGGAAGGTGAAACCGCCGTGGCCCTGTCGGCCACGGCGGTTCCGGTCGTCGTTCTCTGGGGTCACTCGGCTTCGGGGTCATCGGCGAGGATCCCGTAGAGGCGGCGGCGGGCGTCGTTGACCACGTCCAGCGCGCGCGCCTTCTGCGCCTCGCTGCCCACGGCCATCACCTGCTGCAGGGCGCCCATCAGCTGGCCGATGGCCTCGCGCCCGCGCAGGACGTTCTCGCCGGCGGCCTCGGTGACCTCGTCCCAGGGGGCGGTGGTCTGCGCCGACGCCTCCTCGCGGCCGGCGTCGGTGAGGGAGAACAGCCGCTTGCCGCCCTGCTCCTCGCTGCTGACCAGGCCCTCGTCCTCCAGCATCTGGAGGGTCGGGTAGACCGAGCCGGGGCTCGGCCGCCAGACGCCGCCGGTGCGGCCGTCCAGCTCCTGGATCATCTCGTAGCCGTGCATCGGCCGCTCGGCCAGCAGGGCGAGCAGCGCCGCCCGGACGTTGCCGCGCCGGGTGCGCCGGCCGCGCCCACCGCGTCCGCGGTGGCCGGGACCGAAGCCGGGCCCGGGGCCGCCGGGCCCCCACGGGCCGAACGGGTCGCCGCGGCGCCCCCGCTCCCTGGGGCCCCGGAAGCCGCCGCGCCCTCTCATCGTGTGCTCGTGCATCGCAGTCTCCTTCTTCTAGTGATCGGTTGCGATGCCTCAACGATATATCGGTAACGTGTCGCGATACAACAGATGTGATGTGAATCACTTCGAGGCATGCCCGCCCTGAACGGAACCAGGCGCGGAGCGTTCGCCGCTCCGCGCCTGGTCGCGCGCTTCCGTACCGGTCAGGCCCTGGATCAGGGGGCGGTGACCTTCAGGCTGTCGAGGATGTCCTTGGTGGCGTCGCGGTCGTCGGCCTCCTTGACGCGGATCCACAGGCCGAACTTGCCCGCCTTGTCCTTCAGGCCGACCTCGGTGACCGACGGCGTGCCCGCCTTGCAGGCGGTGTAGCGGGTGATCGTCCCGCTGAGGGCGCCGTCCGGCGTGGTGTAGTTCTCCGGCGCGGCCTTCGTGCACTGCGCGTGGCCGGCCGCGTTCGGCGGCGGAAGCTGCCCGGGACGCAGGTCGGTGGTCGCGCCGATGAACACGCCGGGGCCCTTGCCGTTGCCGAGGAAGGCGGCCTTGTCGGGCGTCGCGCGCAGCACCGGCCGCGGCTGGCCGTCGGTGAGGCCGACGGCGGACGGCGTCCACGTCTGCTCCTGCTGCTTCGGCCACGCCTTCGGCACCGCGGCCTTGATCTTGCCCGCGTCGTCGGAGACGGCGACGAAGTCCTTGGGGATCGACGGCGTCTTCTTCTTGCCGTCCTTGCCTTCCTTGCCGTCGCCCCCGGAGAACATCATGCCGAGCGCCAGCCCGCCGATCACCGCGACCACCAGCACGACCGCCGTGATGATCAGCGGCGTGGCGAACTTCTTCGGCGCGCCTCCGCCGCGCGGCCCGCCCTGCCCGCCGCCGCCCTGGACCGGCCCGGGGGGCGGAGGCTGGAAACCGGTGGGCGGCGGTCCGTAGGGCTGCTGGCCGCCCGGGCCCATCTGCTGCATCGGGGCGCCCTGCTGGGGGCCGTTCTGCGGCGGCTGGGTCGGGAACACGGCCGTCTTGCCGTCGTCCGCCGGCTGCGCCTGCGCCTGCGGCTGGGCCTGGTAGGCGATCGTCCGGTCGTTGTCGTTGTCCGGGGCGGTGGGCCGCTCCGGCTGCCCGAACGGGGCGGCGCGCCCGCCGGGCCGGTCGACGACCGTCACCTCGTCGGAGGACGGAGCGGGCGGGACGTTCATCTCGGACGTGTGGAGGTCGTCCTCGCCGGGCTGGTCGAACCGGGTGTGCATGTCCGCCGGGACGCCCTGGGCCGCCGAGGTGGGCTGGGCGGGACCGGGCTGCGGGACCGGCCGCGGCTGCTGCTGGAGCTGGACGCCGTCGTGGTAGAAGTCCTGGACGGTCGCGTCGGCGTCGATCTGCGGCGCCGGCGACGAGGACGCCGCGGGGACGGGCGCCGGCGTGCCCGCGGACGTCGGCCGCAGCGTGGACAGCGCCTCCGCGAACGCCTCGGCGGTCGGCCACCGCTTCTCCCGCTCGACCTCCAACGCCCGCAGGATCACCTGGTCGAACGCGGGGGACAGCCCCTCGCGCAGCTCGCTCGGCGCCTTCTTCACCGGCGCCGGGCCCGGGGCCCGCCCGGTGAGCATGTGGTACGTCAGCGCGCCGAGGCCGTAGACGTCCGCGCGGACGTCGAGCCCGCCGCCGAACCGCGCCTGCTCGGGCGACATGTACCCGGGGGTGCCGACCGGGAGGGTGAACGCCCCGGACGCGTGCGCGAGCGCCTTGGCGAGGCCGAGGTCGGCGATGAGCAGCTTCTCGCCGCCGTCCGGCGTCGACTGGAAGAGCACGTTGGACGGCTTCAGGTCGCGGTGGATGACGCCCAGCGTGTTGATCACCTCGACGCCGTAGGCGATCTGCTCGGCGAGCGCCACGGCCTCGCTGACCGGAAGTGGCCGTTCGCGCATGCGGTCGCCGAGCGTTCCGCGGTCCGCGTACGACATCACGAAGTAGGGACGCCCGTCAGGCAGCTCGCCGATGTCGTGGACGCGCACGAGCCGCTCGGAGTCGGCGCGGCGCAGGATCCGGGCCTCCTCCAGGAACCTGTTGCGCACGTCCAGATCGTCGATCAGGCTGCCGTTCAGGACCTTTATGGCGACCTGGGACTCGAGGGCGTCGTCGTGCCCCAGCCACACAGAGGCGAACGCCCCCGAACCCAGGACGCGATCGATTCGGTAACGGCCTACTGATGGTGGGAAAGACACTCCCGTATCATCCCAACAACGGGGTGAGCGCGCGAACGAGCATTGAGGCGGCATGGCATTCGACGAGAGGACCGAGGAGCTGGCGGTGAAGGCCGCGCAGGGCGACCAGGGCGCCCTGAACGAGCTCCTCCGCAGGATCGAGCCGGACGTGCTGCGGCACAGTTCCCGGTTCCTGCCCTGCCGGCAGGACGCCGAGGAGGCATGCCAGGACGCGCTGCTCCAGGTCGCGCGGAACATCCACCGGTTCGAGGGCCGGTCGCGGTTCAGCACCTGGCTGCACGTCGTCGTCGCCAACTCCGCGCGCTCCACCTACCGGTCGCTGAAGCGGCGCTCGGTCGAGCAGGCGGGCGAGCTTCCGCAGCAGCGCCCCGACCCGCGCCGGACCAGCGTGATCGCCGGGTCCCGCGTCGACATCCTCGACGCCATGGAGGACCTGGAGGCCCGCAAGCCCGACCTCATCCAGGCCCTCGTGCTGCGGGACGTCTCGCAGCTGGAGTACGCGGAGATCGCCGAGCAGCTCAAGCTGCCGCTCGGCACGGTCAAGTCCCGCATCCACGAGGCGCGCAAGCAGGTCAGGCAGACGCTCGGCGAGTCCTACACGTGACCCCGCCCGTCAAAGGTGGGTAAGCGGACAGCAACGGTGCGTGCATAGCCCGGGCCCCGCGGCAGGGCGCTGCACCAGCATGCGTGCATGTCACCAGGATTGGCGCTCCGCCACGACCGTCCGATCTTCGTCTTCGGCTGCCCGCGCTCGGGGACGACGCTGCTGCGGCTCATGCTGCACTCGCACGCCCGCATCGCGATCCCGGCGGAGACCAGGTTCGTCCTGCCGGTCTATACGGCGCGGTGCGAATTCGGTGACCTGCGGGAGAGTAAGAACAGGCGGGCGCTCGCGGAGTGGATCGTCGGGGAGCGGTCCACCAAGGTCCGGACGCTCGGCATCGACGCGGACGGGCTCATCGACGAGATCGTCAACGGTCCGCCGACGCTCGGCTCCGCCGTCGGCGCCGTTTTCCGCGCCTATGCCCGCCTGCACGGCAAGCCCCGCTGGGGCGACAAGCGCCCGAGCTACTCCCAGCACGTCGGCGCCCTGTTGCGGATGTTTCCCGACGCCCAGTTCGTCCACCTCGTCAGGGACGGCCGGGACTGCGTCGCGTCCCTCATGGAGATGCCCTGGTTCGACGCCGACATCCACCACGCCATCTCCGCCTGGCGGGAGACGATCGACCGCGGCCGCCGGCTCGTCGAGCGACTCGGCCCGGACTCCTACTACGAGCTGCAGTACGAGCGGCTCGTCACCGACCCCGCCGACGAGCTGACCCGGCTCTGCGGGTTCCTCGGCGAGGACTTCGACCCCGCGATGGTCCACCCGGAGGGCCTCGCGAAGCGGCTCGTCCCGGCCGGCAAGCGATGGCACGGGCGGACGCACGACGCCGTCACCACCGACCGCGTCGGCTCCTGGGCCGAACGCCTCGACGCCTGGGAGATCAGCCTCGCCGAGGCCGCCTTCGGCGAGCGGCTCGCCGAGTACGGCTACGAGCCCAGCGGCCTGCCGAAGCCGCCCGCGGCCCACCTCGCCCGGTTCACCCGCACCGCCGCCCACCGCCGCATGGCCCAGAGCAAGGCCGCGCTGCGCGAACGCTGGAGGCAGCACCACGAGCCGAACCCGGTCGAGTGCCTCCTCCCCGCCGAACACACCGCCACCACCGCCTCCTGACCCCCACGTGGCAGCCCCTGAGGCCCGTCGCGTCATTGTGGGGCCCCACGCCCCCAAGCTGACCGTCGTCAGTCGAGGGCGGCTAGTTGGTCGGCGAACCAGCGTTGCGGGGGGAGGGCCGTCGCGGCCTCGGCCAGGCGGGCGCAGCGCTCGGCTCGCCGGGCGCGCGGCATGAGCAGGGCCTGGTGCAGGGTCTCGGCCGTCTGCGAGACGTCGTAGGGATTGACCACCAGCGCGTCCTCGGACAGCTCCGCGGCCGCGCCCGCCTCCCGCGACAGCACCAGCGCGCAGCCGTGCCGAGACAGCACCGGCCCCTCCTTCGCGACCAGGTTCATCCCGTCGCGGATCGGGTTGACGAGCAGGACGTCGGCCAGGCCGTAGGCGGCGAGGGAGCGCGGGTAGTCGTCGTTCACCTGCAGGATCAGCGGGTCCCAGTCGGCCGTGCCGAACTCCTCGGAGATCTGCCCGGCCATGCGCTCGACGGCCGCGGTGTAGTCCCGGTACTCGGGCAGGTCGTAGCGGGACGGGTAGGCGAACGCCAGGTGCACCACGCGGCCGCGCCACTCGGGATGGTTGACGAGCATCTCCCGGTAGGCGGCGAGCCCGCGCACGATGTTCTTGGAGAGCTCCGTCCGGTCGATCCGCACGATGAGCTGCCGGTCGCCGACCTGCTCCCGCAGCGCGCGCGCCCGTTCGACGACGTCCTGCTCGGCGGCGCGCCGGCGCAGCGCCGGGCCGTCGACGCCGAGACCGTGCACGCCCACGCGCGTGGTGTGGCCCGAGCAGGTGACGGTGCGGGCCACGCGGTCGACGCGCGCGCCCGGCAGCAGTTCGCAGCAGTCGAGGAACGCCGACGCCCACCGCTCGGTGAGGAAGCCGGCGTGGTCCGCGCCGAGGATGCCGAGCAGGACCTGCGCGCCGATGTCGTCGGGGAGCAGCCTGAAGTACTCCGGAGGCGCCCACGGCGTGTGGGAGAAGTGCACGATCTTCAGGTCGGGACGCCGGTCGCGCAGCATCCGCGGGGCGAGCGAGAGGTGGTAGTCCTGGATCGCCGCTTTCGCGCCTGGGGCGGCGTCGCGGGCGAGGGCGTCCGCGAAGGCCGCGTTGTACGCCTCGTAGGACTGCCAGTCGCGCCGGGCGCGCGCGTCGAAGTGCGGGCTGCGCGGCGTGTCGTACAGCAGGTGGTGGACGAACCACAGCGTCGAGTTGGCCACGCCGTTGTACGCGCGGTCGAACGTGGCCGCCGGGATGTCGAGCATCCGCACCGCGGCCCCGCCGGTCTCGTATCCGGCGAGGTCGAGGCGCCCGTCCGGGGAGCGGCGCGCGGCCGTGCGGTCGGCCTCGCCGAGGCTCGCGCACACCCACAGCACGTCCGCGTCCCCGGTGGACGGCTCCGGCGACGTCCCGGCCGGACGCGGCGGGCCGGGGTCGCGCGGGGCGCCCGTGACGGCGGCCAGGCCCGACACCAGCCCGCCGCCCCCGCGCCGCATGGTGAGCCCGCCGTCGTCCGACAGCGAGAACGACACCGGCCCCCGGTTCGAGGCCACCAGCACTTGGCTCATACGGGAAGGGTCTCAGTTGGGACCGAGGCACATCAAAGTGACCCGCGAGGTAGCCCGCATCGCCCGCACTGCCGCCCGTTTCGCCCGGTTAGTCATTCTCCCAGGGGGTACCCGGTCGCCATGAGCAAGTCCGAGACGACGAAGACGGTGCTCGTCGCCGGTGCCGCGAACCTCATCCTCGCGATCACGAAGCTGGTCGCCGGCCTGCTGGCCGGGTCCAGCGCCATGCTCGCGGAGAGCGCGCACTCGGTGGCGGACACCCTCAACCAGGGCTTCCTCTTCGCCTCGCTCCGGCGCAGCGAGCGGCCCCCCGACAAGCGCCACCCCTTCGGCTACGGCAACGAGCGGTACGTGTGGTCGCTGCTCGCCGCGTTCGGCATCTTCGTGGCCGGCGCGGGGTTCTCGATCTTCGAGGGCGTCCTGACCATGACGGGCCACGGCGGCACGGGGACGACGGTGTGGCTCGCCTACGCCGTCCTCGCCCTCGGCGCGGTGCTGGAGGGGACGTCCTGGATCCGCGCCTTCTACCAGGCCAGGAAGGAGACGCGTGAGAACGACCGCGACCTCGTCGAGCACGTCCGCAAGTCGCCCGACGTGACGTTCAAGACCGCGCTGTTCGAGGACACCGCGGCGATGGTCGGTCTGGCTTTCGCCGCCGGCGGGCTCGTGATGCGCCAGATCACCGGCTCGGAGTTCTGGGACGGGCTCGCGTCCGTCCTCATCGGACTGCTCCTCGTCGTCCTCGCCTTCGGGATCGGCCGTGAGAGCGTGGGCCTGCTCATCGGCCAGGCCGCCGACCCCGAGGCGCAGCGCACGATCCGCGCCGAGATCCTCGGCGCGCGCGGCGTGACCGGCGTGGACGAGCTGCTCACCATGCACTTCGGCCCCGAGCAGATCCTCGTCGCGGCCAAGGTCCACTTCTCCGACGCCATCAGCGCCGACGAGGCCGAGGACGTCGCCGGGGAGATCGACCGGCGGCTGCGGGAGTGCGTCCCGATCGTCAAGCACGTGTTCCTCGACCCGACCCAACGCGTGATCAAGAGCCCCGCCGGGTAACGTCTCAATCCCTGGACCCGCCTGTCTGGCATCCGGTCAGTTCATGTAAAGTCACGCATACGAGTTCATAGCGCTCGTGATCACACAACTTCATAACGCTCATCCAGAGGGGTGGAGGGACCGGCCCTGCGAAGCCCCGGCAACCACCCGGCTGAGGCGCGTCGCGATCCTGCGAAGGCCGGCCGGGAGATGGTGCCAACTCCGGCCTGCGACCAAGGTGGCGCAGGGAAGATGGGGAGAAAGGCCTCGCCCTCATGGCACTCACGCCTGCCACAGACCTCGGACCGGCTACCGCTCTCGTCTGCCGCGAATGCGGCTCGTCCCGCGACCTCGGGCCCTACTACGCCTGCGAGGAGTGTTTCGGGCCCCTGGAGATCGCCTACGACTTCCAGGGCGTCACCCGGGACGCGATCGAGTCCGGGCCGCGCAACATCTGGCGCTACCGCGGGCTGCTGCCCGTCCCGGCCAACGTCGCCGACACCCCGAACACCGAGCCGGGCCTGACCCGCCTCGTCCGCGCCGACAACCTCGCGGAGAGCCTCGGCCTGCAGAGCCTGTGGGTGAAGGACGACAGCGGGAACCCGACCCACTCGTTCAAGGACCGCGTCGTCGCCGTCGCGCTCGCCGCCGCCCGCGAGCTCGGGTTCAAGGTGCTGGCCTGCCCGTCCACCGGGAACCTCGCCAACGCGGTCGCCGCCGCGGCCGCCCGCGCCGGGATCCGCAGCGCGGTGTTCGTCCCCTCGAACCTCGAGTCCCAGAAGATCATCACGACGGCCGTGTACGGCGGGACGTTCGTGACGGTCGACGGCAACTACGACGACGTCAACCGGCTCGCGTCCGAGATCGCCGGCGAGCAGGACGACTGGGCGTTCGTCAACGTCAACGTCCGCCCCTACTACGCCGAGGGCTCCAAGACGCTCGGCTACGAGATCGCCGAGCAGCTCGGCTGGCGGCTGCCGGACCAGATCGTCGTGCCGGTCGCCTCCGGCTCCCAGCTCACCAAGATCGACAAGGCGTTCCAGGAACTGATCAAGCTGGGGCTGGTGGAGGACAAGCCGTACCGCGTCTTCGGCGCCCAGGCCGCCGGGTGCGGCCCGGTCGCCACCGCGTTCAAGGCGGGCCACGACGTCATCCGCCCGGTGAAGCCCGACACGATCGCCAAGTCCCTCGCGATCGGCAACCCGGCGGACGGCCCCTACGTCCTGGACGTGACCCGCCGCACCGGCGGCGCCGTCGAGGACGTCACCGACGAGCAGGTCGTCGAGGGCATCCGGCTCCTCGCCCGCACCGAGGGCGTGTTCGGCGAGACCGCCGGCGGCGTCACCGTCGCGACCCTCCGCAAGCTCGTCGAGACCGGCGCCCTCGACCCGGGCGCCGAGACCGTGATCATCAACTCCGGGGACGGTCTGAAGACCCTGGACGCCGTCGCCCCGGTCGTCGCGCCGTCGGCGAACATCGCCCCGTCGCTGGAGGCGTTCCGCGCCGCGGGCCTCGCCTGAGAACGAAGGAGCAGCATGAGCAGCGTGTCCGTCCGTATCCCGACGATCCTGCGGACCTACACCGGCGGCGAGTCCGAGGTGAAGGCCGAGGGGGCCACCCTGCGCGCGGTCGTCGCCGACCTGGAGGCCAGTTACTCCGGCATCTCCGCCCGCATCCTGGACGACGCGGGCAAGATCCGCCGGTTCGTGAACGTCTACGTCGGCGACGAGGACGTCCGCTTCGCCGAGGGCCTCGACACCCCGACGCCCGAAGGCGCCCAGATCTCCATCATCCCCGCGGTGGCGGGCGGCTGACGCAGGCCCGCCCAAGCCCCGGCACGTCCCATCGTGCCGGGGCTTTTCCGTGCACGGGCAGCGAATTCGCGATTCTTCGGAACGCGGATGCCCCGGTGGATACCGAATTGGGCGGCTGTTCGCGCGGTCCGGCTAAACGCGCATGGATCAAGCTTTAGCGAGCGTCGGATTCCCGTCTCGGATCTTGATCATCGCCTCCCCGGCACTTGGTTTTCTCGCTGGTCACGCCCTGGAAGATTGTTCCCGGAGTGGCGCTCCCTGGGGCGCCGATCGGCATACGAGAGTGAGGAAAGGCATGAAGCGCATTTTGCGCACGATGGCCGTGACCGGGATAACGATGGGGGCGGCCGTCCTCGCGGCTCCCTCGGCCATGGCCGACATCAACTTCTACTCCGTGGAGAAGGCGTACCTCGGGCACAACGGCCCCACGTACGTCAGCGAGCAGGGTCCCGGCGACCTGATGTACACCGACATCATCCGGTCTCCCAAGGCCGCGACGGCGATCGGGAACAAGCCGGTGAAGACCGGTGACATCACCACGAAGCTCCACGGCGGGAAGCACAACACGGCCGTCACCGGCGTCGAGGGCGCCGAGGAGGAGGCGACCAAGGTCGCCCTGGCCAAGGCCGCCGAGCACGAGGAGGCCGCTCCTCAGCAGCAGGCGGCTCAGCAGCAGGAGGCGGCTCCGCAGCAGGAGTCGCTGCAGGCCGCTCCGGAGCAGGACGCGCAGCAGGCCGCGCCCGAGCAGGGTGCCGAGCAGGCCGCGCAGCAGCAGGACGCGCAGCAGGCCGCCCCGCAGCAGGACGCGGAGATGGCCGCGCAGCAGCAGGACGCCCAGCAGGCCGCTCCGGAGCAGGACGCGCAGCAGGCCGCGCCCGACCAGGGCATCGAGCAGGCCGCGCAGCAGCAGGACGCGCAGCAGGCCGCGCCCGAGCAGGAGGCCCAGCAGAACGCTCCGGAGCAGCAGCAGGCCGACGCCGCTCCGCAGATGGCGCAGCGGCGGGCCGACAGGCCGGAGCCCCGGTCGGTGGACATCCACGCGGCCGAGAAGGCGGCCGTCGGCCAGAACGGCCACGTCCTCGTGGGTGAGAACGGCTCCGGCGACGCGGTGTTCACCAACCTCACCAAGTCGCCCCACTCGCTGGTCTTCGCCGGGAACAGCGCGACGATGACCGGCGAGATCAACAGCCACATCCACGGCGGGAAGCGCAACACCGTGATCAACGCGGTGGCGGGCCCCGAGCAGGAGTCCACCAAGTAGCGGACCGCGATTCCTGCGAGAGCACCCGAAGCACCACGGCCGCTCCGGCCCGGTCACGCATCGAAGCCGGAGCGGCCACCCATGTCCGGACCGTTTGCGGCGGCCCTTCGCCTGGGCCGAGAAGAAAGTCCTCGCCGCGCGCCGAACTCCACGAAAGCGGCCCGCTGGGCCGCGGCAAGCACGGGCGATCGGGCCGCCGCAAACGCCGCCGCATTCCCCCCGGAACGGCATCAGCGGACGCAACGGACAGGGTCCTCCTAAAAACATCCGCACGCATTTTCTCCAATGAAATGGGCCCCCTCTGCCGCCGTCGATCAGCGGGCCGCCACCGTTCGGCCATGGCACCCGAAGCGGTCATTTCCTGGCATCCGGCTCGGCCGTGCTCGCGGCGGCCCGCGCCGCTGCCTTCCGCTCTACTCGCCGCTGATGGGCGTCGCGCTCCCTGCGAGAGACCTTCATCCCTTCGAGGACGTCCGGCTTGCGCTGGAGGAGGCCGGTGCGACGCTCGGACAGGGACGGGCGGTCGCCCTGGACAGGTGCGTTGCCGGCGATCCTCGGCATGACGGCCATCGTGGGAGTGCCGCGTTCCTGCACGGGTGACGGACGCGCGCCCGCGGTCCCACCGCTGGTCAGGGCGGGTTCGGGACGCCGGGGTGACACCTTCGGGCGAGGATGTGTGGCGCTTGCACTCGACGGGGTAGAGTGCTAAACAAACATTGGCACTCTGCTGTGGAGAGTGACAACTTCACACAGTCATGGGTCGGGGCGATGAGGCCTCAGGCCGGCGGCGGAATGGAAGTCGTCGGCGGGGCCGTCCGTCGCGGGCGTCGGCTCGATCCGTCTAAGCCACCTTGTTCCGGGAGGACTGGAGCCTATGGCTGCAAAGATGATCGCGTTCGACGAGGAGGCCCGCCGCGGTCTCGAGCGCGGCATGAACCAGCTCGCCGACGCCGTGAAGGTGACCCTTGGTCCCAAGGGCCGCAACGTCGTGCTGGAGAAGAAGTGGGGCGCCCCCACCATCACCAACGACGGCGTGTCGATCGCCAAGGAGATCGAGCTCGAGGACGCGTGGGAGAAGATCGGCGCGGAGCTCGTCAAGGAAGTAGCCAAGAAGACCGACGACGTCGCGGGTGACGGCACCACCACCGCCACCGTGCTGGCCCAGGCGCTGGTGCGCGAGGGTCTGCGCAACGTGGCCGCCGGCGCGAACCCGATGTCGCTGAAGCGGGGCATCGAGGCCGCGGTCGAGCGGGTGAGCGAGGAGCTGTCCAAGCTCGCCAAGGACGTGGAGACCAAGGAGCAGATCGCCTCCACGGCGTCCATCTCCGCGGGTGACCCGCAGATCGGCGAGATGATCGCCGAGGCGATGGACAAGGTCGGCAAGGAAGGCGTCATCACGGTCGAGGAGAGCCAGACCTTCGGTCTGGAGCTCGAGCTGACCGAGGGCATGCGCTTCGACAAGGGCTACATCTCGCACTACTTCGTGACCGACCCCGAGCGGATGGAGGCGGTCCTCGAGGACCCGTACATCCTGATCGTTCAGGGCAAGGCGTCGGCCAACAAGGACCTGCTGCCCGTCCTCGAGGGCGTCATGCAGTCCGGCAAGCCGCTGCTGATCATCGCGGAGGACGTCGAGGGCGAGGCCCTGGCCACCCTGGTCGTCAACAAGATCCGCGGCATCTTCAAGTCCGTCGCGGTGAAGGCGCCGGGCTTCGGCGACCGCCGCAAGGCCATGCTGGGCGACATCGCCACGCTGACCGGCGGCCAGGTCATCAGCGAGGACGTGGGTCTCAAGCTCGAGAACACCACGACCGAGATGCTGGGCCGCGCCCGCAAGGTCGTCATCACCAAGGACGAGACCACCATCGTGGACGGCGCCGGTGACGCCAACGAGATCGCGGGCCGGGTCAACCAGATCCGTACCGAGATCGACAACACCGACTCCGACTACGACCGCGAGAAGCTCCAGGAGCGCCTGGCCAAGCTCGCGGGCGGTGTCGCGGTCATCAAGGCCGGCGCCGCGACGGAGGTCGAGCTCAAGGAGCGCAAGCACCGCATCGAGGACGCCGTCCGCAACGCCAAGGCCGCGGTCGAGGAGGGCATCGTCCCCGGCGGTGGCGTGGCGCTGCTGCAGGCCGGCACCAAGGCGTTCGACAAGCTGGAGCTGTCGGGCGACGAGGCCACCGGTGCGAACATCGTCAAGCGCGCTCTCGAGGAGCCGCTGAAGCAGATCGCCGTCAACGCCGGCCTCGAGGGCGGCGTCGTGGTGGAGCGGGTCCGCAACCTGACCCCGGGCGAGGGCCTGAACGCCGCCACCGGCGAGTACGTCAACATGTTCGAGTCGGGCATCCTCGACCCGGCCAAGGTGACCCGGTCCGCGCTGCAGAACGCCTCGTCGATCGCCGCGCTGTTCCTGACCACCGAGGCCGTCATCGCCGAGAAGCCCGAGAAGAACCCGGCCCCGGCGGGCGGCATGCCCGACGCCGGCGGCATGGACTTCTGATCGGGTCCTCACGTCGCGCCCTGCGGGTGTGAGTGAAAGGGGCGGTTCCTTCGGGGACCGCCCCTTTTGGCGTGTCATGGGGCCGAAGCCGGGCGGGGCGGACGCCATCGGGAGGGCTTAGATCCCGGCGTGGATGTCCGCGGCGATGGCCGGGGGCCGCCGGAGCGAAAGAAGAATGTTCCTCAGACGGTCACCTTGTCCGCACCGCCGCAGGTCAGTGGGCCGAGAACGCGGGGCGGCGGGTGCGGTGCGCCTGGCCGGGCGCGGAAAGTGCTTCCCCTGGGGGCCTGCCGTTGGCAGGATCGCCGCTTGGAAGGCGTGCAGCGGAGGGTGCGGGCACGCCGGCAAGGTGAACAGTGAGGGCGGTCGCCGATGCGGCCGATGAGGCAGGAGAACGCGTGAGCGAAGTGTTCAGCTCCCCGGTGCTCAGGGTCGAACAGCCTCGCAGGGGACCGTTCGCCAAGTCGCGGTACAAGGTGCTGGACGGCGACGGGACCGTCCTCGCCATCGCGGCGCCGACCGAGGACCACGGCGACTCGGCGGTCATGCGCGGCCTGTTCCCCGGCAAGTCGAACCTCGACGCGCGGGCCGTCCTGCTGACGACACCCGACGGCGAACCGCTGTACGTCGTGGACAAGCAGGCCGGCCGGGAGTACACCGAGGTCCTCCGGCCGGACGGGGAGCGGGTCGGTTCGTTCGTCACCGAAAGGGTGGGCCGCCGCTACGTCATCTACGACGACGGCGGGACGCACATCGGCACGGTCGAGGTGGACGTGCCGCGCAACAACTTCGAGGTGAAGGACCCCGACGGCGGCAAGGTGGCGCACGTGCGCAAGAAGTGGGCGGGGCTCGCCACGCACCTGCTGACGACGGCCGACAAGTACGCGGTGGAGATCACCGACCCCGTCCGGGAGCCGCTGCGGACGATGGCGGTCATGACGGCCATCGTCATGGACATGAACCTGCACGAGGCCAAAGAGATCACCTAATGGGAGCTACCGGGTCGGCCGCCGCTGGCAGACTCGGTGCCTGGTAGCCGCTGGTGAGTGAGCACTTTTATCACCTGGACCTGTGAGT
>NZ_JBEZFD010000044.1:0-34365 GCF_040649235.1 Spirillospora sp. NPDC049024 | reverse complement strand
CAACCGACCCCGCGCTATCTTCGGATTCAAGAAGCCCAAGGAAGTGTTCGCCGAGCTACTGACCAGCGGAATTGCTTCCACCGGTTGAGGGCAGGTTGTCCTGTTTGCAGGATGAAGACCGAGGGCTCGCTCGTGCCGAAACTTCCTTCGTCCGCCGACACGGCGATCAGACCGGGTGTGTAACCGACCAGCGTCGCCCGCACCTCGTGCGCGTACACATCGGCGTTCTCTCCCTCAGGGGTCGTCACGGGCAGTTCTGCAGCCCCCCGTGGAGAGCCGTCGGACGCCCGATAGCTCATGACGAACAACCGAGGATTTTCGCCCTGGGCCTTGACCGGTGCGTACAGCGTCTTTCCGAGAACCTTCGGAGGACTGCTCACCTCACGGGATGTCGGAAGGTCCGCCGTCCACAGTTTCTTCCCGCTCGCTATGTCGAAGGCACCGAACGCCGGATCGCGAGGATCGCGTGGGCCACTGGCATTGCCCAGCACGCTGCCGTCGGCAACGTCCACCAATGGGAGCTTGCCCGCCGAGAACCGCTTGAGGTCACGGCCCGTCCTGGCGTCCACGACGGGCGTTCTGCCTCGTACGGATGAGAGCAGCACCTTGCCCGGCTCGGCGGACAGCGGCCAGAGCAGGAAGTCGTCGCCACGCTCCCAGAGCTTCGCGCCGGACCTCAGATCGAAGGTGATGACCTTCCCGGTGGACTTCTTGGTGGTGACTTTGAAGGTGAGCGTGTCCGCCCCGATGGCGGGCCAACCGGTCAGCACGTGGCTGCCGTCGGAGACCGTGGCGCTCCAGCGGGCCTTGCCGTCCGCCGCCGCGACGGCGTCGACCCGCGGAGTATTCGAGCGGTACGGGGTCGTCCGGATCAGGCCGGGGTTTCAGGGGTGGGGCTTGTGTCCACGTCGAGGGCGCGTAGTTGGAGCATCAAGGCGAAGCGTTGGTCGGGGTTGTCGAGGTCGCACTGGGCGACCTCGGTCACCCGGCGGAGGCGGTAGCGGAAGGTGTTCTGGTGGACGTCGACCGATTCGGAGGCCGCGGCGACGTCGCCGAAGGCGTTCAGCCAGGCGTCCAGGGTCTGGACCAGGTTGCCGCGGTGGCGGCGGTCGTATTCGATCAGGCGGGCCAGTGCTCCCATGGGTTTTTCGCTTCGGGCCATGGCCAGGTCGCGTAGGTCCAGCATCAGTTCTTCGCCCTGGAGTTCGTCGAAACGGCCGATGCGGCGGTGGAGGCGTCCGTTGCGGAGCACGCGCAGGACCCGGTCGACGCAGGATCGGCTGTGGGCCACCTCGGCCAGGTCCAGCGCCACCGGGCCCACGGCGGTGATGGCGGGCAGGCGGTCTCCCACTCGGTCCAGGAATTCCTGGAGGATTCGCACCGCGCGGGTGGCGGCCTTGTCCGCGGGTCCGGCCATGGGCAGTAGGCCGTAGGTGACCGCGCCGATCGCAGCCGCCGCGGATCGGGGGTGGGTCGCGGACAGGTGCAGGGCGAACGCGTCGCTGAGCCGCTGCCGGTCATGCACCATGGTGGCGCCGTCGGAGTCGTGCACGCCCCGTTCGTCGAGGGCCACGCCGAGGACCAGCAGTGGCTGGTTCGACAGACCGAGCCGTTCGAGCGCTTCGCCGGCGCCGAGGCCGCCTTCCAGTGCGTCGCTCAGCAGGTCGGCCCGCATCCGCCGCTGCACATCGGCCCCGGCGCGGACCCGGAGCATGTGCAGCGCGACCAGCTTGGCCGACTCGCGCAGCGCCTCATTGCGCTCGTCGCTGAACCGGCCCGGCACCGCCGCCCAGACGGAGCCGAGCATCTCGTCGCCCGCCCGCACGGTGATGGCGACGCGGGGCACGGAGAATTCGCTCGGCCCATCGGTGATGGGTTCGATGTACACAGGTTGATCGCTGCGGAGCAGTTCCCGGAAGACACCGCGGTCGTGCAGGACGCGCGCGAACCGCTCCGGCACCTGGCGGCCGAGGATGGTTTCGACACGGGACGGGTCGGCCTCGTCCTGGCGGCCGGAGAAGGCGAGCACGCGGGAGTTGCGGTCCTCGATGGTGATCGGCGCGTCGAGGAGGGCCGCGATCGCGTTGGCGACCGCGAACAGATCCCCCGCGGGCAGCCCGCCGAGCGACTCCTCCTCGGCGGGCCACGCTCCCGGGCTCTGGGTGAGCAGGGAGCGGAGCATCTCGCTGAGATGACCCCACGGGGCGCCGCGACGCAGGCCGAGCACGGTGACCGCGGCCTCGTCGGCGGCGGCCCGCACCTCGTCGGTGAGCGGGACCGGCTCGCGCAGGACGAGCGCCGCCGCGTCCTGGCGTCCCAGCGTGCGGAGGAGGGCCGCGACGTCGCGGGGAGCCTCCACCCCGACGCCGAGCACCAGCGCGCGGGAGGGCAGCACCGGCTGATCGAGCGGGTCGTGGAAGACGACGGCGCTGATCTCTCCGGGCGGGTCGGGGTCGCCGTGGACGAGTTCGAGCAGGGTCGCGCCCAGGTCGTCGACGACCCGCCCGAGATTCGCGCATGGACGGGTGGTGCTCACACGCTGGACGGTCTCACGGGGGACGCGCACCACGCCATTCCTCCTCGCATTCAGCCGGTCAGATACTCGGTCGCGGTGGTCACCTCGGCGAGCCTGTCCGGCACCGGCTCCAGGCCGAGCCCGGGGCCGGTGGGGACGTCGAGGTGGCCGTCGCCGAGCACGAAGGGTTCGGTGATGTCGGCCGCGTAGTACCGCCCGGACGCCGAGGTGTCGCCGGGCAGGATGAACCCGGGCATGGCGGCGAGCGCCACGTTCGCGGCGCGGCCGAGACCCGTTTCCAGCATTCCGCCGCACCACACCGGTATGCCGTGTGCCGCGCAGACATCGTGGATCCGGCGGGCCTCGAGGTATCCGCCGACCCGGCCGGGCTTGATGTTGACCACCTGGCAGGCGCCCAGCCTGATCGCGGCCGCGGCGTCGCGGGCCGAGGTGATGGATTCGTCCAGGCAGATCGGCGTCCGGAGCCGCCCGGCCAGCTCCACATGGCCGAGCACGTCCTCCTCGTCGAGAGGTTGCTCGATCAGCAGGAGGTCGAACGGGTCCAGCCGGGCCAGCTGCCGGGCATCGGCCAGGGTGTAGGCCGTGTTGGCGTCCACCTGCAGCGGCAGGTCGTCGCCGAAGCGCTCGCGGACCGCGCGGACCGGCGTGACGTCCCATCCGGGCTCGATCTTGAGCTTGATGCGGACGTAGCCCTCGGCGAGATAGCCGTCGACGGCGTCGAGGAGCTCGGGAACGCTGTCCATGATCCCGACGGAGACGCCGCACGGGACCCGTTCGCGCACCGCGCCGAGCTCGCGCGCGAACGAGCGGCCCTCGGCGCGCAGCTCGGCGTCCAGAACCGCCATCTCCAGTGCCGCCTTCGCCATGTGATGGCCCTTGAACGGCGCGAGGATCTCGGCGACGGAGTGGGCGCCCTGCGGCCCGGCCGCCAGCACCGCCGGCGCGAAGAACCGGCGCAGCACATCCGCGGCGGCGTCGACGTACTCGGCGGAGTAGCGGGGGCTGGTCATCGCAACGCACTCGCCCCAGCCTTCGACGTCATCGGCCAGCACGCGCACGAGCAGGATGTCCCGGGTGGTCTCGGTGCCGAACGACGTGCGGAACGGCGCGACCAGTGGCATGGCGATGCGCCGCAGTTCGACGCCTGTGAGTTTCATGATTCTCTCCGTACGACGTACCAGCCGGCACGATCGAAGCCGTCGATCCGGCCGCCGTCGGCGGTGAGGCCGATCAGCGCCTCGCGCAGGGCGAGCCGCCAGCGTCGTGCCAGATCCGGTTCCGTGCTCCGCAGGGAAGCGATGTCCTGAGGCACCGCGACGAGCACGGTGGCACCGTCGAGCGTGCCGGGCACCGGGCCGCCGTCCGCACCGACGCTCAGTGCGACGGTGGCGCCCGCCCGGAGCTCGTCGGCGGCGACGGCTCCCGCGCCGCCCCCGATGCTGGACAGCGCCACCGCGCTGTCGCGGAGCCGCCAGTGCACCAGGAGCCGGTCGGAGTCCCCGTCGCCGTTGATGGCGTCGGCCATCGGACCATAGAAGTCCGGCAGGTATTCGACCGGTCGCGCGGCCAGCTTCACGAGGTTGAAGTAGGCGTTGCGGGCCACGAGCGGATCGAACGTCCAGGCGATCTCGGAGACGCCGCGCTGGACTGCCCAGGCCCGTTGGTGCAGTTTGAGCGCGAAGCCGACGCTGCGGCCGGCGACGGCCGGCGAGACGCCGGCGATGTGGCTGTGGAGCATGCCGCCCCCCGGGGCGTGGAAGAAGCCCACGCACGCGCCGACCAGACGGTCGCCCTGGAAGGCGCCGGCCACGTAGTTGCCGGCTTTGGTGAAGGCGCGCAGCAGTTCGACGCTCACCGGCGGGCTCACGGCGCGTCCCCAGATGGCGGCGAGCAGGCCGACCGCGCTGGTGAGCTCGGCGATCTCGCTGAGCTCGCGCACCGAGACGGCGGCCGCCCTGGCGGCGGCCTCCGCGGCGCTGACCGCCTGGTCCGGCATCGGCTCCGCGGCAGGCACCCTGCTATCGGTCACGACGTTCTTGCTCCTCGGCTCGTCGGGGGCGGGGGTGGTCACGTTCTTGTCGCAAGGGACGCGGTGCGCGGGCCCACCAGCAGTTGTTCGACCAGCGCGCGCAACAGCGCGGTTCGCGGCGGCAGCTCCGCGGCCAGCACGTGTTCGTCGGCGGCATGCGCGCCACCGCCGACCGCGCCGAGACCGTCCAGGGTGGGCGTGCCGACTCCGGCGGTGAGGTTCCCGTCGGAGGCGCCGCCGACCGCGGCCCGGGTGGGCACGGGCCATTCCCGGCGGGTGGCGATCTGGCACAGCAGCTCATACAGCGGCGCGGACGCCGCCGCCTCCAGCGGAGGGCGGCTCGGGCCGGCGGTCGTCTCGACGCGCGCACCGGGCTCCGTGGGTCGCAGCGCGCGGATCGCCCGGTCGACCCGCTCCTGTTCCGCCGCGGTCCGGGCCCGCACGTCGACCGCGAACGTTCCCTCGGCCGGGACGGTGTTGGTGGTGGTGCCGGCGTGGGCGGCCGTCGGCGTGACCGTGGTACCGGCCGCCGGGTCGCCGAGCGCGCTGACGGCCAGCGCCTGGCGGGCGAGTTCCAGGGTGGCGTTCACTCCCCGTTCCGGTTCGAGCCCGGCGTGGGCGGCCCGCCCGGTGACGCGCACCTCGTACGACGAGGCGCCCTTCCGCTCGGTCTTCAGCGCACCGCCGGCGGCGGACGCCTCCAGGACCAGGGCGGCGGCCGCCGCCCCGGCCTCCCGCTCGATCAGTGCGCGGGAGCTGGGCGAACCGATCTCCTCGTCGCCGGTCACGAGCAGGGTGACGCCGTCGAGGCCGGCGGCGGCGTGGAACGCCATGACCAGTCCGGCCTTCATGTCGAAGCAGCCGGGGCCGCGCAGGATCCCGTCCTCGACGGTGCACGGGTGCACGGCCAGCGTGCCCAGTGGCCAGACGGTGTCGTGGTGGCCGAGCAGCAGCACCCGTGACGGTCCCGTGCCGAGACGCCAGCGCAGGTGGGTTCGGCCGTCCAGCACGATCCGTTCGGGTGCGGCGCCGAGGCGGGCGGTACCGACCCGGGCGGTGACCTCGGCCGAGCGTGCGACGGCGTCCAGGTCGGTGGAGGGTGACTCGCACTCGATGAGGGCGCGCGCATCGGCGAGCAGGTCGCTCAGGCCGGGCGTCATCGCTCCACCTTCGGTGTGGCGCGGACTCCGTGGTGCAGGTAGCGCTCACCGGTCGGCAGTTCGTAGAACGTGACCGGTGCCCAGGTCTGCGTCCCGGGTGCCTTGATGGCGAACAGCGCCGGGCCGACCGGGACCAGCGGGTGCTCCTCGACCGGGTCCGGCACCATTTCGGCGATCGGACCGGTGATGGTGGTCCGCAGCAGCGGCCCCTCCGGGCCGTTCTCGACCTCCTCCCGCACGCCCGCCCGCTCGTAGACACCGAGGTACGGCGTCACGTCGACGGTCACCGGTTCCGGCGGCGGCGCGAACGGCGGCGGCATCGTGACGCCGGCGACCTCGGCGAAGATCTCCCCGTACAGGTCCGCGTAGAGGTCGCGGGAGTGCCCGCCGTTGGTGAGCAGCGCGACGGCGAGTCCCTGCTCGGGCAGTATCCGCAGGAACGCCTCCTGGCCAAGGGTGTTGCCGTCGTGGCCGATCAGGCGGTGCCCGTCCCAGCCGAACCGGATCCAGCCGAGCCCCCACGAGTCGCCGAGGATGTACTTGTCGGGCAGGTCGGCCTGGTGGGCGGTCATGGCGGCGGCGCTGTCCGCGCTGAGCACCCGGGTGCCGTCGGCGGCGAGCCCGCCGGTCAGGTGCAGGCGCGCGAAGGCCAGGAGGTCGGCGACGGTGGAGGTGACCAGCCCGGCGGGGCCGACCGAGCGGGGCAGCCCCCACGCCTGGGCGAGCACCGGCTCGCCGTCGCGCTCGTCGTGGCCGACCGCGGCGGCGAACAGCAGCGCCTCCTCCGGCAGCGTCACCGTGTGCGTCAGCCCGAGCGGGGTGAACAGCCGTTCGCGCAGTGCCTGGTCCCAGGTCTGCCCGGTGACCTTCTCGATCATCCGGCCCAGCAGCGAGTAGCCCGAGTTGCAGTAGGAGAAGGTGGCGCCCAGCGGGTGGTTCTGCCCGGCCTCGCCGAGCAGGCCGACGTACTTCTCCAGGCAGTCGTCGCCGCGGCCGGTGTCGGTGAACACGTCGCCGTCGATGCCGCTGGTGTGGTTGAGCAGGTGCCGCAGCGTGACCGACTTGGTGACGTGGGGGTCGGCGAGCCGCAGCTCCGGCAGTACCTCGGCGACCGGGGCGTCCAGTTCGAGCAGCCCCTCGTCGACCAGCGCCATCGCGACGGTCGCGGTCCAGACTTTCGTGATCGAGCCGATCTGGAACAGCGAGTCGCCGCCGACGGGTGCGCCGGTGCGGACGCTGAGCACGCCGTGGGCCGCCTCGACCAGCTCATCGTCCGACCCGTTCGTCCCGAGGCGGAAGATGCCGAGCTGGGCGCCGGGCACCTTGTGCCGCTCGGCGAGCCGGGCCAGTCGCCGCTGCCAGTGGGCGCCGTCGACGCGGGCCCGGCCGGCCCGGGTCGTGTGCTGTTCGAGCCAGTCCAGGACGCGGTGGTTGAAGTCGAGCCGCTGCGAGGGCGGGCCGAGCAGGACGAACGCGTGCGACGCGTCCGGGTAGACGACCAGCCGGGTCGGAACGCCCTGCTCGTACAGCGCGGTATGCCACTGCTGGGCCTGGCCGAGCGGGCAGGTCAGGTCGGCCGCACCGTGGATCACCAGGGTCGGCGTGCGGACGTCGGCCACGCGGGTGAGCGGTGACATCGCCGCGTACTCCGCGGGCCTGCGCCACGGGGCGCCGCCGAGTTCGCAGGCGCTGAGGAAACAGCAGTCGTCGCTGGTCCCGCCCATGCTCACCAGGTCGCTGACCGTGCCTCCGGCGACCGCCGCCGCGAACCGGTCATCGTGGCCGGTCAGCCAGCACGTCATGAAACCGCCGTAGCTGTAACCCGCCACCGCGAGCCGGTCCGGGTCCGCGAACCCCTCGGCGACGAGCCGGTCGAGCGGCTCCAGCAGATCGGCCGCGTCCGCGACACCCCAGCCTCCGAGGGCTCCGTTGTAGAACCCTTCGCCGTACCCGTCGCTGCCGCGCGGGTTGACCAGCAGCACCGCCCAGCCCCGGTCGACCAGTTCGTGGTGGTACAGGTGGACCTCGTCCGCAGCACCGTTCCACGCATTGTGCGGGCCGCCGTGGATGTCGAGCAGGACCGGCCGCGGGCCGCTGTGCGCGGGGTCGTGCATCAGCCAGGCTTGGACTTGTGTGCCGTCGGAGATGGTGAACCACCGCTCCTCGCGGGGGTACGGGTCCACGTCGGCGAATGCGGCGCCGTGGTCGGTCAGCACGGTTACGGCCCCGGTCGCCAGGTCCACGACCGCGATCTCGCCGAACGACGCGGGTGTGCCGAGCGCGACGGCGGCCCGGCCGCCGCCGACCGACAGCCCCGAGACGACCCGGCCGGGACCGTCCACGACCGGGCGTGCGTCGGTGCCGTCGGTCCTGACCGACCACAGGTGGGTGCACCCCCGATCGCGCAGGCAGAACCACACCCGGCCCTCATGCTCGTGCGGCAGGCCGCCGGGATAGGCGGGAGCTCCGCGCATCACGTTACGGTCGAGGGCGCCCGAAAGATCGGTGACCTCGCCGTCGGCCGCGCCGACCCGGTACAGGCGGGTGTGGCCGATCGGATCGCCGGACCAGCCCACCACGAGGAGCCCCGAGCCGTCGCCGACCCAGCCCACGGTGAGGGCCGCTCCGTCGGCGAAGGCGAGCACTTGTGGCCGGGCGAGCGGTGCGTCCACCCGCAACAGGTACACCGGGGATCGCAGGTGGCCGCCGGCACCGCCCCCGCGGGTGAACGCGAGGGTCGTGCCGTCCGGCGACCAGGCCACGGCGCCGGCGCCGTGCGGTCCGTCGGTGAGCTGCCGGACCTCGCCGGTGTCCAGGTCGAGGACGTGCACCTGGGTGCGGACCGGGCCGAACATCCCCACGCCGTCGGCCTGGTAGTCGGGGCCGTCGGAGACCATCGGCCCCGGCGCGCCCCCGGTCGGGTCGACCGGGGCGGTGAAGGCGAGCCGGCGGCCGTCCGGGCTCCAGCACGCGGGCCCGGCTCCGAGCGGCAGGTCCGTCACCTGCTCGGGCTCACCGCCCCCGGTGTCGAGCACCGCGAGCTGCCCGCCGCGGAGGAAGGCGAGCCGGCGGCCTTCCGGCGACCAGGCCGGCGCGGTGTCGGACGAACCGGAGGTGAGGCGGCGGGGCGTGCCATCGTCGGTGCCGACCACCCACAGCTGGTCGAGGTTGCGGTCGCGGGCGGCGTCCAGGGTCCGGAGCACGTAGACGATCCGGCTGCCGTCCGGGGACATCTCTGGTTGTGACGGGACCGCCAAGTCGGTGAGGTCTTCGATGTGCGGTCGTCGACTCATGGCTTGCTCCTCTGCAGGGTTCGCCCGGGTACGGCGGCGAGCAGTTGGCGTGTGTAGTCGTGGCCGGGTTCGGTGAGCACGCGTGTCGCGGGTCCCTGCTCGACGACCTGGCCGCGCCGCATGACGGCGACCTGCGAGGCGACGTAGCGGACGACCGCGAGGTTGTGGGAGATGAACAGCATCGACAGGCCGAGTTCGCGCTGGAGCTCGCGGACGAGGTTGAGCACGGCCCCCTGGACCGAGACGTCCAGCGCGGAGGTGATCTCATCGGCGATGATCACGCGGGGGCGCGCCGCGAGCGCGCGTGCCAGCGCGACGCGCTGCCGCTGGCCGCCGGAGAGCCGGGACGGGACGGCGCCGGCGCAGCCCGGGTCGAGACGCACCAGTTCCAGCAGTCGCTCGGCCTCGGCCCTCCGGTCGGCGCGTGCGGCGCCCGGCGGCATCGCCTCGGCCACGCTGTCACCGACCGTCATCCGCGGGTCGAGCGACGAGTAGGGGTCCTGGAAGACCATCTGCAGCGGACGCGGCCGGCCCCGGGTCGGGACCGGCGCGCCGCCGAGGGTGATCCGGCCGCGCGTGAGCGGGGCCAGGCCGACGGCGGCCCTGGCGAGGGTGGACTTGCCGGAGCCGGACTCGCCGACGAGCCCGACCACCGCACCGTCCGGCACCGTCAGGCTCACGCCGTCGACGGCGGTCGTCCGGCCGTAGCGGACCGTGACATCGTCGAAGCGCAACTCACTCACGGCGACTCCAGTTCGTCGGCGTTCCGATCGGTCGGCAACGGTTCGCCCGCGTGCCAGCACGCCACCCGGTGGCGCGGCGAGTCGTCCGGGCCGGCCCCCAGCGGCGGGTCCTCGGTCCGGCAGCGGGTGTCGGCGAGCGGGCACCGATCGGCGTAGGCGCATCCCGGCGGCACGTCGGCGGGGTCGACCGGACGGCCCGGGATCGTCGCGAGCGGCTCGTCCAGGTCGGTGGCCATGTCGGGCACCGCGTCGACCAGCGCCCTGGTGTAGGGGTGCCGGGCGGCGGTGGCCAGCTCGGCGGCCGGCAGGTCCTCGACGATCCGGCCGGCGTACATCACCAGCACCCGATCGCAGACCTCGCCGACCACCGCGACGTCGTGGCTGATCAGGACCAGCGCGACCTCGTCGGCCTCACGGATCGCGGCGAGCAGGTCCAGCACCTGCCGCTGCACGGTGACGTCGAGCGCGGTGGTCGGCTCGTCCGCGACGATCAGCGCCGGAGTGCCCATCAGCCCCATGCCGATCATCGCCCGCTGGCGCATCCCGCCGGAGAACTCGTGCGGGTACTGGCGCACGCGCATGCCCGCGTCCGGGATCCGGACGGCGGTCAACCGGTCGACCGCGCGGGCCATCGCGTCCCGGCGGCTCAGGCCCTGGTGGTGCGTGGCCACCTCCGCCAACTGCGCCCCGATCCGGTGGGTGGGGTTGAACGCGGTCATCGGGTCCTGGAAGACGACGGCCAGCGTGGTGCCCAGCGCCCGGCGCTGGACGGCGGTGTCCGGCGCCAGCAGGTCATTGCCGAGGAACTCCAGCCGCGACGCGTCGACGTGGCCGTGGTCGGGGAGCAGCCGGGTGACGGCCAGCGCGGTCAAGGACTTGCCGGAGCCCGACTCCCCGACGATGCCGACCGCCTCGCCGCGGCGCACGTCGAAGGACACCCCGCGGACCGGCCGCACCGGACCCGACGGCCCCGAAACGGTGACCTCCAGGTCGCGGACATCGAGCACCACATCGGACGAGGAGTCCCCCGCCTCCCCGACGTGCCGGGTGGGCTCCGGCTCCTTCGCCGACCCGGAGCGCGCGGACGCCACCGCGCCCAGGCCGATGCCGACGGGGACGCCGAACCCCTTGGCGACCGACTCGCCGAAGAGGCTGAACGCCAGTCCGGCCACCAGCACGGCCGCCCCCGGGGCGAGGGCCGCGGCCGCGTTCATGTAGATCGCGCCGATGCCGTCGTAGAGCAGCCGGCCCCAGTCGTAGGACGGTGACTGGACGCCGAGACCGAGGAACGACAGTCCGGCAAAGCTCAGGAGCACGGTACCGGCGCCGATCGTGGCGTTGACGACCAGCGGTTCGGCGATGTTGGGCAGCACGTGGCGGACCAGGACCCGGAACCGGCCGATCCCCACGGTCCGGGCGGCCGCGACGTAGTCCCGGGCGGCGACACCGGCGACGAGCGTCTGGGTGAGACGCGCGAAGGCCGGGGCGCCCGCGAACCCGAGGGCCAGGACCGCGCCGGTGGCGCCGACGCCGAAGACGACCGCGAAGAACAGCGCCAGCAGCAGCCCCGGGAACGCGACGGCGATGTTCACCACGGCCGACACCAGCCGGCCGGACCGGCGGCCGAGCACGAACGGCGCCGACCCGAGCAGCAGCCCCGCGACGACCGCGATCGCGGTGGCGAGCAAGGCGAGCACGATCGACAGCCGGGACGCGACGAGGACCCGCAGCAGGATGTCCCGGCCGAGGTTGTCCGTCCCCGCCCAGTGCCCCGCGGACGGCGGGGCCAGGATGTTGTCGGTGTCGACGGCGTCGGCGGCGGAGCCCCACACGACCGGTCCGAGGACGGCCAGCGCGACCACCGCCACCGCCAGCACGGTCGCGGTGAGGCCCACGGGGGTGCGGACGACCCGCGTCCAGCGTCCTTGCATCATCCGTCAGTCCTCCCGGATCTTCGACCGAGGATCGAGCAGGGCGAGGGCGACGTCGACGACGACGTTGACGATCAGCACGCCGACTCCGTACACGAGGACGATCGCCTGCACCACCGGGTAGTCCTTGGTGAGAATGGACCGCACGATCGTGCTGCCGAGGCCCGGCCAGGCGAAGACGTTCTCGACCAGGACCGTGCCGGCGACCAGCCCGCCCAGCAGGAGCCCGCCCAGCGTCAGCGCGGCGGTGACGGCGTTGGGAAGGGCGTGGCCGACGTAGATCTTCCAGGCGGGCAGGCGTTTGGCGCGGGCGGTGCGGACGAAGTCCGCCTCCACCACCGCGACCATCTCGACGCGGACGATCCGGGCGAGGATCGCCGCAGGCCCGATCGCCAAGGACAGCACCGGCAGCACGTACGCCGCCGCCGTCTCGTTGCCGGCGACCGGCGACCACCCGAGCCTGATCCCGAAGAGGTAGACCAGCGCGACACCGATCAGGAAGTCCGGAATGGTCGCCACGACGATGCTGGTCGTGGTGAAGGCGAGCTCGGTCCGCCGCCCGTGGCCGCGCCGGGTCAGCACGCCCATCGCGACGCCCAGCGGGATCGCCACGGCCACGGCCGCCAGGAACGCGAGCCCGGCCAGGACAAGCGTGGCCGGCAGCCGCTGGGCGACCACGTCGGAGACCGGCAGCTGCGAGGCGAGCGAGGTTCCGAGATCGCCGTTGAACAGTCCCTTCAGGTAGCGGACGTACTGGGTCGGGATCGGCTGGTCCAGCCCCAGCGCGTGCCTGCGCGCCTCCACCAGGGCGGCCGGCGCGGTGGGCCCGAGCGCGCCGCGGACCGGGTCCCCCGGGATGAGGTGGATCATCACGAAGGACGCCGTCACCAGGACCCAGAGCGAGACCAGCAGCCGTCCCAGGCGCCGGGCGCCGAACCGTACCCACGGACGAGCCCGGAACCGCTGCCGGAGCGGGTCCGCGGACGGGCGCGGGACGGTCGACTTCACCAGCGTGTGCGGCCTTCCCATCCCGCTACCTCGCCAGCATCCGGATGCTGGTCGGGACCAGCTGGCCGGGCGTCTCGAACCGCGCCGCCTTGCCGAACATGCGCACGACCCTGTTGGCGAACGGCACGATGTCCGCGTTGGCGATCAGTCCGGACTCGGCGGCGAGCCACTGGCCGCACCCGGCCGTGCCCTGGGTCGCCATCGCGGACCGCACCGCCTTGTCGTAGCCGGGGTCGGAGATCGCGGCGAAGTTGTTGCCCTTCGGCGCCGCCGGCCCGGACAGGAACGGCACGAGCTGGTCGGGGCTGTTGACGTTGAGCGAGACCCAGGCGACGTCCCAGTTCCCGCCGCCGAAGATCGTGCCGGTCAGCGTCGTCTCGTTCTGGCTGCGCGCGGTGGCCTCGACGCCGATCGCCTTCCACTGCTTCACCGCGAGCTCCGCCGCGGCGTCGCCGGCACTGCCGTTGTTGTTCTGGTAGAGGAAGGTCAACGACAGCGGCCTGCCGCCCTTGGCGCGCCGCCCGTCGCTCCCCGGCTTCCAGCCCGCCTGGTCGAGCAGGGCACCCGCCGCCCGCGGATCGGTGGCCGGCAGGGAGCGGGAGACCGAGTCGCCGGGACAGGCGACCGGCTCGTTCGCGGCCAGCGTCGTCGCCGGCCCGCCCTCCCTCGAGGTGAGGACCTTCTGGAGCTGGTCGAGATCGAGTGCCCGGGTCAGCGCCATGCGGACCTTCGGGTCGCCGGTGGGCCGGCCCGCGACGTGGTTGTACCACTGCTCCCCCACCAGCGCGGGGGTCTTGGCGGCGAACAGGCCCGCCTTCTCCAGCCGCTTCGCGTCCGGCCCGGTGATCGTGGCGGCGCTCAGGCCACCGGAGAGCAGCAGGTTCGCCGCGGTCGTCTCGTTCTCGACCACCTTCACCACGACCGTCTTCGGCAGTCCCTTGGTCGCGGTCGTCGCGCCGTTCGGCCCCCACGTATATCCGTCGCGGATCGTGTAGGTGTAGTGGTCGCCCGGTGCGGCCTCGGTCAGCTTGTACGGCCCGGTGCCCGCCGTCGCCGTCTTCAGCGAGGCGCGTTTCGCCATGCCTCCCGGGCAGACGATCGGCAGGCTGGCCAGTCCGGTGAGGACGAAGGGGGCCGGCTGGGCCAGGGTGAGGGTCACGACGCGGGTGGCGTCGTCCCCCTTCGCCTTGGTGCCGGGCGGGAGGTAGGTCCCCAGGAACGGGCTCTTGTTCTTCGGGTCCCCGACGAAGTTGAGGTTGTCCGCCACGTCGGATGCGGTGAGGGGGCTTCCGTCGGAACAGGTGATGCCGTCGGCCAGCGTCAGCGTCACCGACGTCCCCTCGGCCTGCCAGCTCTTGGCCAGCGCGGACCGGATCTCGCCGGTCTTGCCGTCGGCGCTGACCAGCGTGTCGTAGGCGAACTGCGTGACGGCGAACAGCGAGCTGCCCGCGCCCATCTGCGGGTCCAGGTCGCCCGGGTCCGAGGAGAGTCCGAGCGTGAAGGTGCCGCCGTCGACGACTCCCGCCGTCCCGCCGCTGCTCGACGAGCCGCCGCAGCCGGCGAGCGCGGTGGCGGCCAGGGCCAGGCAAAGTCCATAAGTGCCCACGATGGTTTGCTTCATGGCGATTCCCGTCCGAACGTTCTCGTCCCGTGGTTCCGGTGGTGGATGGGTCAGGCGCCGGCGCGGCGGACCGCTCGGCCGAGGTGCAGGTACAGCGCGTGCCCGGTGCCGTCGTCGCCCAGGAACGCGTGCGGCATGTGCATGCCGCGGTCGGCGTCGACGGGGATCAGCATGTCGTCGCGGTAGTGGACGAGTTCGGTCCGCTCGACCTTCCCGCCCATCTCCTCGAAGATCCCCTTGGGGATCTGCTCGATCCAGATCCGCTGGTCCTCGTCCTGGCTGACGGTGAGATCGAAGACCTCGGCCGAATAGGTGCCGACGTACCGATCGGCGTCGATCCGCCGCGGCTCCGCGGGCGGGACCGGCAGGGCGGGCAGGCCGACGCCGGCGAGCTCGCCGAGGACGCGGCCCACGACATCGTGGTAGAGCGAGACGGCATCGCCGCCGTTGGTCACCAGCGCGACGGCCACCCCGGCCTCGGGGACCATCCGCAGGAAGGCCTGCTGCCCGATGGTGCTGCCGTCGTGACCGATGATCGCCCCGGCCGCCGTGTCGAACCGCTCGAAACCCAGGCCCCACGACGTGCCCATAAGGCCGAGTTCGGGCAGGTCGACCTCCCGGGCGTGCATCCGGGCGGCGGTCCCCGGGGCCAGTACCCGGGCGCCGTCGGCCGCCACGCCGTCCGCAAGGTGCATCCGGGCGAAAGCGACCAGATCCCGGGGCCGCATCGCGAGCATCGACCCGGCCGGCGCGTTCGAGCGCGCCAGCGCCCACACCGGGGCCGGCACGTAGCCCGTACCGGGCTCCGGTTCGACATGGCCCACCGCGGCGCGGAACATGATCGCCTCATAGGGGCCGGTGGCGGTGTGGGTGAGCCCGAGCGGCGTGATGAGCTGCTCGCGCAGGCACGCGTCATACGGCCGCCCGAGAAGCACCTCGACGAGCCGGCCGAGCACGCAGTAGCCGGCGTTGTTGTAGGAGAACTGCTCACCGGGCGGGAACAGTTGTGGCACCTCGTGCAGCGTCGCGACGTACTTCTCAAGACAGTCGTCGCCCACCCCGGTGTCGGTGAAGATGTCCCCTTCGAACCCGGCAGTATGGTTGAGCAGTTGCCGGACGGTGATCCGCTCGGCCGCCTCCTCGTCGGCCACGCCGAACTCCGGCAGATAGGCGCGCACCGGCCGGTCGAGTTCGATCTTGCCCTCGTCAGCCAGTCGCAGGACCAGCGTGCTGGTCCAGAGCTTGGTGATCGACCCGATCTGAAAGACCGAGTCGGGGGTCGCCTCCACCCCGGTCGCCTTACTGAGCAACCCGGCGGCACCGTCGGCCACCTGATCACCCTGGATCACGGCCCAACCCGCGCCCGGAACGTCGTACTCCTCGATGAGCAGCGGAAACCGCTCATCGAGCCAAGCCTGGATGTCGCTGAGATTGCCCATGCGTGGTGATATTAAGCACAAGAACCCGCAGGCGGTTCGTCGTCCCCGACGAGTTCTGGGGAGTCAGTTGGTCGCCTGCGACAAAGTTGCAACGGAGGATGTTCCGACTTCCGCGGGGTCTGTGCACGAGCGACTGATTTGAAGTCGACAAAGGCCCGGGATCGCGTCGATGAGAAACTCCGCGCCGAAGTGCTACGCCGCGGAATGGCGCTCTGTGCGCAACCTGCTCAAGCCAGCCCAGGTGGTGGAGGCGCTTTCATGCGCTGGATCGATGCCTGCGTCCTTGAGGATCTCCCATGCCGTGGATGCGGCCACCTGAATGGCGAGCACCAGCAGTTCGCCGTGCACCCGCCGGTCGCCGCCGGAAGACCGGGACCACCCGCATGCGCAGATCGTCTTCAACGTCGACACCGAGGTCTTCCAGAACCAGAGTGCAGCGACCGCGAAAGACTCCCGCTGGATCAGCGGTGCACGAATAGCACCGCGATGACGCCGATCTGTTGGAGATCCAGGGAAACTGCTGGACGCCGGTGTCCAGACGGGATCGCGGGAACTCGGCAGGCGGCTTAAGATCACGACTTGTCGCTGGAGTACTGAGCCGCAACCCTAATCCGTCCTCTCCAGGGTCCTGGCGATATCTTCACGTTCTGCGGTTCGAGGTCACGGTGCTCGATCCCGCGTGCACGTCGGCGACCGCCCCGGCGGAGGACCCCGCCTCACCGTCATCACCTGCGGCGGCCCCTTCGACGCCCGGACCGGCCACTACCGCGACAACCTCGTCATCACCGCCGTCCCCGTCCGGCAGCAGTTCAGGGGAGTCGATCCGATCGATCTGAGTCGAGCGGGAGCCTCTCACCTGCACAGACGCCCTGGATAAGTCGAGTCGGGTCGCGGGAAGTCTGGCTGCGGCGGCTCGCGAGCCTGAGCTCCCGTAGACCCTGACTGCAAGTGAGGAACCTCTGCCGCTCTGGCACACGCCAACTCGGTCAGGTGCCGTTGCCGGTCAACGAAGACCGAGCCGACCCCGCCGACGATGCCCGCCACAAGCAGTCGATCGCCGGCCGCCCCTGAGCCCCCGGCTCCCCGGCGCGCAGCCGCGCCACGGAGCCCTCGTCCGCCCGACGCCCTCATCTCTCTCCGGAGTGATGGGGGCGTTGCCGCGCGGGGTCCTTGCCGGTAATGTGCGCGCTCTTGTACGTTATAGGCCTATAAAGCGCACAAATGAGCAGAGGAGAGCTTCGGTGTCGTTCGTTAGTGAGGAGATCGCTTCGCAGCCGAGCTGCTGGCAGCGCGCCGCCGAGATGGCGGACGGCGTGCGCGGCCTGCCGGCGCGGGGCGAGCGCGTCGCGGTCGTCGGATGCGGCACCTCGTTGTTCATCGCCCAGGCGTACGCGGGCCTGCGGGAGGCGGCCGGGGCGGGCGAGAGCGACGCCTTCCCGGCGTCGGAGTTCCCCCATGCGCGGGAGTACGACCGGGTCGTGGTGATCTGCCGGTCGGGTACCACGACGGAGGTGCTGGAGCTGCTGCGGACCACCGCGCTGCCCACCGTCGCCGTGATCGGCGACCCGCGGACGCCCATCGTGGACGCCGCCGGCGCGACCGCCGTGCTCGACTTCGCCGACGAGCGGTCGGTGGTGCAGACCCGGTTCGCCACGACGACGCTGGCGCTGCTGCGCGCGCACCTGGGCCTGTTCCCCACCGATCTGGTCGACCAGTGCCGCGCCGCGGTCGACGCGCCGCTGCCCGCCGGGGCCACCGGACGCGGCCAGTTCACCTTCCTCGGGGCAGGCTGGACGAACGGGATCGCCAACGAGGCGGCGTTGAAGGTCCGGGAGGCGGCGAGCGCGTGGACCGAGTCGTACCCGGCGATGGAGTACCGGCACGGGCCGATCAGCGTGACCGACGAGCGCAGCCTCGTCTGGTTCTTCGGCACGCCGCCGGCAGGGCTGGCCGAGCAGGTGCGGGGCACCGGCGCGCAGGTCGAGGCGTCCGGGGCGGACGCCCTGGCCGACCTGGTCCGCGTCCAGCGGCTCGCGGTGGCGCTGGCCGGGGCCGGGGGCCTGGACCCCGACCGGCCGCGCAACCTGACCCGGTCGATCATCCTGTCCTGATGATCCTCACGGTCACCCTGAACCCGGCGTGGGACGTGACCTACCGGGTCCCCCGGCTGACGCGGCACGCGTCCCACCGCGTCGGCGCGACGTTGCAGCGTCCGGGCGGCAAGGGGCTGAACGTCGCCCGCGTCCTGCACGCCCTGGGCGAGCGGACCATGGCGACGGGCCTGGCGGGCGGCGCCACCGGCGCCATGGTGGAGGCCGCGCTGGACGTCCCGCACGACTTCGTCACGATCTCCGGGGAGACGCGCCGGACCGTCACCGTCGTGGACACCGACGCCACCGTCTTCAACGAGCCCGGCCCCGAAGTCCACCCGGACGAGTGGACGGCCTTTCAGGAGTCGTTCGGCGCGCAGGCCGCCGAGGCCGCGGTGGTGGTGATGTCCGGGAGCCTTCCGCCGGGCGTGCCGGAGGACGCCTACGCCGTCCTGACCCGCCTGGCGCGGGCGGCGGGGGCTCGGGTGCTGGTCGACGCGGGCGGCGCCGCGCTGCGCGCCGCCGCGGCGGCCGGTCCGGACGTGCTCAAGCCCAATGCCGCCGAGATGGCGGCGGCGGACCTGGACCGTCTTCCGGCGGACGGCTCGCCCGCCGGCTCGCTCGTCGTGTCGCGCGGCGCCGACGGGATGATCGCCGTCACGCCCGAGGGCTGCTTCGAGGCGGTCCCGTCCCAGGTCGTCGGCGGGAACCCGACCGGCGCGGGGGACGCGGCCGCGGCGGCGCTGGCCGTGGCCCTGCGCGAGCGGCTGCCCTGGCCGCGAGCGCTCGGCGAGGCCGTCGCCCTGGCGGCCGCCGCGGTCGCGGCGCCCGCCGCCGGCGAGTTCGACCCCGACGTTCTCCGGCGGCAGCGCCGGGCCCCGAAGGTTAGGGAGACACCATGCCCCTGGTGAGGACGGCCGAGCTCGTGCGGCCCGGCCGCGGCGTCGCCGCGTTCAACGTGATCACGCTGGAGCACGCCGAGGCGATCGTCGCGGCGGCCGAGCGGACCGGACGGCCGGTCATCTGCCAGATCAGCCAGAACGCAGTGCGGTTCCACGGCGGCCGGCTCGGCCCGATCGCGGCCGGCACGGCAGCCGTGGCCGAGGGCTCCACCGCCAGGGTGGCGCTGCACCTCGACCACGTGACCGATGACGACCTGCTCCGGCAGGCCGCCGACCACGGCTTCGGATCGGTGATGTACGACGGGTCCGAGCACGACTACGGCGAGAACGTCGCGCGCACCGTCGCCGCCGTCGCCTGGGCCCACGAGCGGGGCCTGTGGGTGGAGGCCGAGCTCGGCGAGGTCGGCGGCAAGGACGGCGCGCACGCGCCGGGCGCCCGGACCGATCCCGGCGAGGCCGCCGCGTTCACCGCCGCCACCGGCGTGGACGCCCTCGCGGTCGCGGTCGGCAGCTCGCACGCCATGACGGAGCGCACCGCCGTCCTCGACCACGACCTGATCGCCCGGCTGCGCGACGCCGTGCCGGTGCCGCTGGTGCTGCACGGCTCGTCGGGGGTCGGGGACGACGAGCTGCGCCGCGCGGTGCGGCACGGCATGTTGAAGATCAACATCGGTACGGCGCTCAACATCGCGTTCACCGGGGCGGTGCGCGCGTCCCTGGACGGGCAGGTCGACCCGCGCCGGTACCTCGCGCCCGCCCGCGACGCCATGCGGGACCAGGCGGCGCATCTGCTGGAGGTCGTCTCGTCCCGTCCTTCCGAGAGCATTGGACACCCTGCATGCTGAACATCGCCTTCGTCGGCGCGGGCTCGGTGGAGTTCACCCGGCAGCTGCTGCGCGACATCCTTTCCTTCCCGGAGCTCGGCGGCGTCCGGCTCGCCCTGCACGACATCGACCCCGAGCGGCTGGCGGTGGCGGAGGGGCTGGCGAGGCTGACCGCCGAGGAGCACGGCGCCGCGCCCGCCATCACCGCGTCCCTGGATCGCCGCCGCGCGCTGGACGGCGCCGACGTCGTCGTCAACATGGTCGCGGTCGGCGGGCACGCCGCGACGCTGAAGGACTTCGAGGTCGCGGCCGGATTCGGCGTCCGGCAGACCATCGGCGACACTCTCGGCGTCGGTGGGATCTTCCGGGCGCTGCGCACCTTCCCGCTGCTGGACGGGCTGGCCGCCGACATCCTCGCGGTCTGCCCGGACGCCTGGCTGCTCAACTACACCAACCCGATGGCGATGAACCTGCAGTACCTCGCAGCCGTCGCGCCGAAGGTCAGGGCGGCCGGCCTGTGCCACTCCGTGTACTGGACGGTCCGCGACCTGTCCGAGCTTGTCGGGGTGCCGTTCGAGGAGGTCGACTTCCGTTCGGCGGGCGTCAACCACCAGGCGTGGGTTCTGGAATGGCGGCACCGGGGCCGGGACCTGTACCCGGCGCTGGACGCCGCGATCGCCGCCGACCCCGGACTCGCCAGGCGGGTGCGCGTCGACATGTACCGGCGGCTCGGCCGCTACCCGACCGAGACGAGCGAGCACTCGTCCGAGTACGTCCCGTGGTACCTGCGCGACGACGCCGAGATCGAGCGGCTGCGCATCCCGGTCGGCGAGTACGTCCGGATCAGCGCGGGGAACCTGGCCGAGTACGCCCGGGTCCGCGACTGCCTGGCCCGCGGTGAGCGCCCGGCGCCGCGCGAGGACGAGGACGCCGTCGAGTACGCGCCGCAGGTGATCCACAGCCTCGCCACCGGCGAGCGCCGGACGATCCAGGTCACCACCGCCAACACCGACCTGATCAGCAACCTGCCCGCGGGCGCGGCCGTCGAGGTCCCCGCTACGGTGGACCGGATGGGCGTCCACCCCCACCACGTCGGCGCGCTGCCCCCGCAGCTGGCGGCGTTGAACCGCAGCTTCCTCAACGTGGTGGAACTGACCGTCGCCGCCGCCGTCGAGGGCGACCCGGCGCACGTCCGGCACGCCGCCATGTGCGATCCGGCGACCGCCGCGGCGCTGCCCGTCGAGCGCATCTGGGAGCTGTGCGACGCGCTCACCGACGCGCACGGCGACGCGCTGCCCGCCCCGCTGCGGAGGACGTGATGCTCGACCTGCTGGTCATCGGCGACGCCAACCCGGACGTCCTTGTGCACGGCGCGCCTGAGGTGCCGCCGTACGGGCAGGCCGAGACACTCGTCGGGGGCGGCGTTCTCGCCCTCGGCGGGTCCGCGGCGATCGCGGCGCACGGCGCGGCCCGGCTCGGGCTGGCCACCGCCTTCGCCGGGCTGGTCGGCCGGGACGCCGCAGGCGACTTCGTAGTGGACGCGCTGAGCACGGCGGGCGTCGACGTCTCCTGCGTCGTCCGGCACGCGGCGCTGCCGACCGCGCTGACCGTGTGCCTCAACCGGCCCGGGGGCGACCGGGCCATCCTCACCGCCCCGGGGTGCCTGGTCGAGCACGGTCCCGAGCACGTCCCGGACGTCGCGGACCTCGCGGTCCGGCATGTGCACGCGGCGTCCTACTTCCTGCAGCCGAGGCTCGCGCGAGCGCTGCCGGCGCTGCTGCGGGAGCGCCGCGCGGCCGGCGCGACGACCTCGCTGGACACGAACGACGATCCGGCGGGGCTGTGGGAGCTGGCCCCCGGCCTGGTCTCCGAGTGCACCTTCCTGCTGCCGAACGAGGCGGAGGCGCTCGCGCTGAGCGGTGCGGACGACCTTGCCGGGGCGCTCGCCTCGCTGGGGGGCGACGGCTGCGTCCCGGTCGTCAAGCGGGGCGCGATGGGCGCCGTCGCGATGCGGGACGGTACGGCCGTCCACGTGGACGCTCCGGCCGCAGAGCCGGTCGACACCGTCGGGGCGGGGGACAGCTTCGACGCCGGTTTCCTCGCGGGCTGGCTCGACCGGGGGGAGCTGCGCCACGCGCTGCGGCTCGGCGCGGCGTGCGGGGCGCTGTCCACCCGGGCCGCCGGGGGAACCGCCGGCCAGCCGACCCTGCCCGAGGCACTCGCACAGATGGCGTGACCGTTTTCCAGTCAAACACTTATTTGCGCGCATCATTTCTACTCTAAAATGATCGGATGCGTCAGCAGAACCGCCTGCCCCTCATCCTGGACAAGCTCGCCCAGCACGGCTCGGTGAGTGTTGTCGACCTGGCGGCCGAGCTGGAGGCATCGCCCGCCTCCATCCGCCGCGACCTGCAACTCCTCGAGGAGCAGCAGCTCCTCAAGCGCACGCACGGCGGCGCGATGGCGGCCGAGGTGATCTACGAGCTGCCGATGCGCTACCGCGGCGGCCGCTCCCAGGAGGAGAAGCGCCGCATCGCGCAGGCCGCGGTGCGGCTCGTCGACGGCTCGGTGCACTCGGTCGGCTTCAACGGCGGCACCACCATCACCGAGCTGGCCCGGCTGCTGTCCACCGGCCGGACGCTCAAGGTCGTGACCAACGCCCTCAACATCGCCGCCGACCTGTCGGTGCGGCCCGCCATCGACCTCGTCGTCACCGGCGGCGGCGTCCGGCCCGAGTCGTACGAGCTGGTCGGGCCGATCGCCGACAAGACCCTGGCCGACATCAGCCTCGACCTGGTCTTCCTCGGCGTGGACGGCATCGACGCCGAGGCCGGGATCAGTACCCACGACGAGATCGAGGCGCGCACCGACCACTGCCTGATGCGCGCCACCCGCCGGGTCGTGGTCCTCGCCGACGGTTCCAAGATCGGACACCGCGCGTTCTCCCGGATCGCCCCGATCGAGGAGGTCGACATGCTGATCACTGACTCCGGGGCCGATCGGGCGGAGCTCGACCGGATCCAGGCGGCCGGCGTCGAGGTGACCGTGGCCTGAGCCGCGGTCACCTCCGGCTCCTACTTCAGGCCCGCGGTGGCCACCGACCGGACGAAGAAGCGCTGGGCCACGAAGAACAGCACGAAGACCGGCAACTGGCTGATCACCGTCCCGGCCATCAGCCGCGGCCAGTCCGTCGCGTGCGCGCCCTGGAAGGTCTGCAGTCCGAGCTGGACGGTCATGTGCTCGGGACTCTGCACCGCGATCAGCGGCCAGAGGAAGTCGTTCCACGTCTGCAGGAACGTGAGGACGGCCAGAGTCGCGAGGGTGGGGCGCATCAGCGGCAGCATCACCTGGAGCAGGATCCGCAGCCGGCCCGCTCCGTCGATCCGCGCCGCTTCCTCAAGTTCCCGCGGCACCGTCGTGAAGAACTGCCGCAGCAGGAAGACGCCGAACGCGGTCGCCAGGTTGGGCACGATCAGGGCGCCGAGCGTGTCGGTGAGCCCGACCGCCCGCACCATGATCAGCATCGGCAGCATGACGATCTGGAACGGCACCATCAGCGTGGCCAGCACCGCCACGAACAGGGCCCGGCTCCCGAGGAACCGGATGCGCGCGAAGGCGTACCCGGCCAGCGAGCAGAAGACCAGGTTGCCGGCCACGCAGCTGACCGACACCAGCGCGCTGTTGCCGAGCCAGTGCTCCAGCGGGGCGTCCCGCAGCGCCGCCGTGTAGTTCTGCCACCGCACGCCCGAGGGCAGCCCGGGCGGGAACCGCCGCGTCTCGGCCCTGGTGGAGATCGACAGCAGCACCATCCACAGCAGCGGCGACACCATGACCAGCGAGAGCGGCAGCAGGACCAGGTGCAGTGGGCTCGGCCGCCGCGACCGGGACTTCACGGACGGACGCGCCGTCGCGGCGCCCGTCCTCGCGGGATCCATCGTCGTGATGCTCATCGGGCCTCAGGGAGGGAGAAGCGGCGGTTGATCGCGAGCTGCAGCAAGGTCACCGCGAGGATCACCAGGAACAGCACGCAGCCGACCGCCGCGGCGTAGCCGCCGTCGAAGTCGACGAACGCCTTGTTGTACAGGTGGTAGACCACGACCGTGGTCGCGCGCAGCGGCCCGCCCTTCGTCGTGACGTACACCTCGTCGAACAGCTGCAACGAGTTGATCGTCAGCCAGACCAGCAGGAATCCGGACGCGGGCGCCAGCAGCGGCAGCTCGACGTGCCGGAACGCGCGCAGCCGGCCGCAGCCGTCCAGCGACGCCGCCTCCATCAGGTCCTTCGGGACGGTCTGCAGCGCGGCGAGGTAGATGATGACCGCGAAGCCCAGCCACCCCCACACCGTCATGGCCAGCAGCGCGTACAGGGCCTCCCCCGGACTCTGGAAGAAGCCCTGCTTCGGCATCCCGGCCTTGGCGAGCGCGGCGTTGACCGGGCCGAACTGCGGGTTGAGCAGCCAGTTGAAGATGATCCCGGTGGCGACGGTGGAGGTGACCAGCGGCACGAACACCGCCATCCGGTACAGCGTGATCCCGCGGATCCGCTGGTTGAGCAGCACCGCGATGGGCAGCGCCAGCGCCATCGTCAGCGGCACGAACAGCACGGTGTAGACCGCCGACCGCTTGGCGGCCTGCCACATCAGCGGATCCTTCACCAGTTCCGCGTACTTGGCGCCGCCCGCGAAGGTCCCCGGCGAGGTCAGGTCGGTGTCCTGGAACGACAGCCAGAACGACCACAGCACCGGCAGCATGCCGAAGAGCCCGATCAGCAGGATCGCCGGGGAGACGAACCCCCAGCCGGCCAGGTGGTCGCCCAGCCGCCGCCGAGACCGGCGCGGGCGTCCCTCTCGCGCGGTGTGCGCGGGCAGGGTGGTGGCCGCCATCAGGAGCCCGCCAGGATCCGGTCGACCTCGGCGGCCGCGTCCCGCAGGGCCGCCTCCGGCTGCTTCTTGCCCAGCAGCACCGCCTGGACGGCCGTCCCGAGAACCTGCGAGATCTGCGGGTACTGGGCGATGTTCGGACGGGACTTGGCGACGTTCTTTTCGAGGTTGTCGATGAAGACCTTGTTGTCCGGATACTTCGCCAGGTAGGCCTTGTACTCGGGCAGCCGCTGCTCCGAGGCGCGCAGCGGCAGGTCGCCCGTCTGCACCGCGTACCGCAGGTGGACCTGCGGAGAGGTCAGCCACTTCAGGAACGGCCAGGCGGCGTCCTTGGCCTTCTTGTCGAACACCATGTAGTTGTCGGGGCCGGAAATGGTGGCGTGGGTGACCTTGCCCGGCAGGTACTGGACGCCGTAGGAGACGTCCTCGTTGATCGAGCCGAGGTCCCACGGCCCGGTCCAGAGCATGGCGATCCGTCCAGAGTTGAACAGGTTGAGGTACTGCTGGTCGCCGGTGTCGAGGTACACGGACTTGTCGGTCACCGCCATGTCGGCCAGCAGTCGCATCGCCTGCCGCCCGGCCGGGGAGTCGAACGCGGCCTTCTTGTTCCCGGCGTCGAGCAGGTCGCCGCCCGCCTGCCACAGCAGGGCCAGGAACCGCCACACGGTGTCCTCGCTACCGTCGTTGACATAGGCCCAGCCGTACTTGTTCCCCCCGGAGAGCTTCCTGGCCGCCTCCCGGAAGTCGTCCCAGGTCCAGGAAGGCGTGGGGTGGTCGACGCCGGCCGCGTCGAACATCTTCTTGTTGTAGACGAGGCCGAGGTTGTCCACCAGGGCGGGGATCCCGTAGATCTTGCCGGACGCGGTCGCACCCTGACGGGCCGCCGGGAAGAAGTCGTTCCAGGCGAAGTCCGGGCTGCCGTTGACCAGCGGCGTCAGGTCCTGGGTCTGCCGGCGGCCGGTGAGCGCGGTGATCGACGAGCCGTACTGGTAGGCGACCGACGGCGCCTTGCCGGACACGAACGACGCCAGTGTCTTCTGCAGGGTGTTGTCGTTGTTGCTGAAGACCGGCTCCACCTTCCGGCCGGGATGCGCGGCGTTCCACTCGCCGACCAGCTTGGTGATCGCGGCCGCCTGGGCGTCGGTGTACCCGTGCCAGAACGTGATCTTGTGTGCGCTTTCGCCGCCGGAACCGCAGCCCGAGCCGGACCCGGCCAGGAGGACGACCCCGGTGAACAGCGCGGTGATGCGGCGGCCGCTCGACTGCCTCATGATCGCCTCCAGATGATCGTGCTCGATTGTGCAGGTTGCGCGGCACTTTAGAACACAATCGCTCAGACGGCAAGGGAGTGTCGGCCAGAATGGGAGGTTGTGTACGGTAAACCCGTCACTCAAGCATAAAACTTCAGTTTTCCTGCGCTGTCTTGCTGGCTTCGGCGCCGTCGCTCCGCTGGCCGGACACGTCGGCTCCCCCTCACCGTCATCACCGGACCTTGTCGATCGCCTCCGCCACGAACTACCTGCTCGCCGCCGCTCAGCACGGCCGGGGCCGTGACCGCGGTCGGGCCGGTCATCGGGACCCTCGCCGGCGACCGGATCACCGACCGGGTGCCGGCGAGTCGCGCCCGCCGGGGCGCCATCGGACCGGCGATCGCAGCGGCCGTCATCACAGTCGGCAAGGGGTCGCTGGAGTTGACCGAACCGGCACGGCCCCTTGACGAAGCGGTTCTGGAGGCGGCGCGCGAGTGCCTGCTGACCATGGGGATGCGCCGTACCACCATGGCCTACATCGCGCGCCGTGCGGGGACGTCACGGCAGACGATCTACCGCCGCTGGCCCGATGTCCAGACGCTGGTGGCGGAGGTCATGACCGGGCAGTGGCCGTAGTGGACGGCGTCCTGGGCAGCGGTGACCCACCGGGCGACCGGGGGGAGATCGTGGACGTCCCGGTCGCGGTGGCCGCCGGGCTTCGTTCCGACCCACTGCTGAGGCGGATCGTCGAGGTCGATCCCGAGTTGCTGGTTCCTTACCTGTTCGACCGGCGCGGCGTCAGCCAAGGCGTGATGCTCGACCGGATCGAATCGATGCTCACCGAAGGGCGCCGAGGCGGAACCGTGCGGGGACTGCTCCGCCGTCATCTGCTCGTACGCCGGCGGACCCGGTGCCGGCTTCACCTGCTCCCGAAGGTGCGCCGGTAGGCGGTGGGGGTGGTGTCCAGCGCACGCCGGAAGTGCAGCCGCATGTTGGCGGCGGTGCCGAGTCCGCACTCACGTGCCACGCGGTCCACCGGGTGATCGGTGGTCTCCAGCAGTTCTCGTGCTCGGCCGAGACGGGCGTTGAGGAGCCACTGCAACGGGGTCGTGCCGGTCTCCTCAGTGAACCGGCGCATGAGGGTGCGCTGCGAAAGGCCGGCGTGCCGGGCGAGTTCACGTAGCGTGATCGGTTCGTCGAGGCGCCGCATGGCCCATTCGCGAGTGTCGGACAGCGATGCGTCGTCGGCCGCCGGGACGGGGGCGGGCACGTACTGGGCCTGTCCGCCTTCGCGGTGCGGGGCGGCGACCAAGCCGCGCGCGATGCGGTTGGCCACCGCCGCGCCGTGGTCGCGGCGCACGATGTGCAGGCACAAGTCGATCCCGCAGCACACTCCGGCCGAGGTGAGGACGTTTCCCTCGTCGATGTAGAGCACGTCGCGATCCACTGACACGGCCGGGAAGTCGCGTTCGAGATCATCGATGTACTGCCAGTGGGTGGTCGCGCGCACACCGTCCAGCACTCCCGCCGCGGCCAGCGCGAAAGCTCCCGTGCAGATCGACACCATCCGCTTGCCCCGCTCGTGCGCCTCGGCCAACGCGGCGAGCACGGCTTCCGGTGGCCGGCAGGGCGGCTCGGACCCCGGCACGATCACGGTGTCGGCGGCGCGCACCCGCTCCAGGTCCGCCTGCGGGAGCACCGTGAAGCCTCCGGTGGTGTGCACCTTCGCGTCGAGGCCGCACACGGTCGTCTCGTACGAGGTCTCCGGCCGGGAAGAGAAGATCTGCGCCGGAATCGCCAGGTCAAGGGGCATGACCCCGTCCAGGGCCAGAAGCGCGACCCGATGAACCGCCATGGCAATATCCTATCGAAGCATGGAAATATTGCCTATCGCCAGGTCAGAGGCGCCTCAGACACGCTGAAGACATGACACGACCAACCCCTGGGACGCGCTGTGCGTGCTCGGCCGCGAGTGCGTCGCACTCGACTTCGGCTCCCGCTGGGGGCCGACCGCATCGAGGCGGTCACCGACGAGCAGGGCGATGCCGTGCACGCCGTGTATCCGCGGCCGGACATGATCCGTTCGCTCGCACGGGCATCTGACAGACCGCAGCGCGCGGGCCGGCTTCCGGACCCACGTGCGGACAACCACCTGCTTGGAACTCATCATGAAGACGGCCCGACGTCCAGGCCTTCGCGGCCTCCTGCTGCCAGCCTCGATCATCGTCTCGTTCCTGGCCTCCTCCAGCGCACCCACGCCGCTTTACGCCAGATACTCGAACCAATGGCATTTCTCCCCGATAACGACCACCGCCGTGTTCGGCATTTACTGCATCGCCGTCTTGGCCGCACTGCTCGTGCTCGGAAGGGCGTCCGACCACATCGGTCGCAGGCCGGTGCTCCTGGGCGCGCTGGCCTTGCAGATCGTAGCCATGGTCGTTTTCAGCGAAGCCGGCGACATCGGCGCCCTGTTCGCCGGCCGCATCCTGCAGGGGGTCGGAACCGGCAGCGCATTGGGCGCGCTCGGCGCCGCGATGCTGGACATCGATCGTGAACGCGGCACCCGCGCCAACGCCGTCGCCCCCGGCCTGGGGTCCGGGATCGGCGCCTTGTCGTCCGGCTTGATCGTCCAGTATCTCCCGGCGCCCACCCGGCTCGTCTACCTCGTGTTCATCGGGGTCTTCCTCGTACAGGCCCTCGGTGTGGCGCTGCTGCCGGAAACCACCGGCCGCAGGCCCGGACTGCGTGCCGCTCTCATACCCGAACTCGCGGTGCCCCGGCATCTGCGTCGTCTCCTTCTCGCGGTGACACCGGTGTTGTTCGCCGTGTGGTCACTCGGTGGCTTCTACGGCTCACTCGCCCCGGCGCTGGCCCGGCAGTTGTCGGGCTCGGACTCCGCCGTGATCGGCGGACTCGGGCTCTTCGTGCTCACCGTGGTTTCGTCCGTCACCATCGTCGCGTTCGCGCGTATCCCGCCCAGGACAGTGATGTTCCTGGGGATCACGCTCCTCGTACTCGGCTCGCTCGGTACCCTCCTTGCCGTCGAGGCGTCTTCGGTTACGGGGTTTTTCGCCTGCACTCTCGTCTCTGGGATCGGTTTCGGTGCGGGGTTCCAGGGCGGGATGCGCACCGTCGTGCCACTGGTCGCAGAACACGAGCGCACAGGCGTTCTCTCTTCGATCTACGTGATCTGCTACCTGGGCATGGGACTGCCCGCCGTCGCCGCCGGGATCCTCGTCGTGCACGGCGGTGGGCTGCCGACCGCGACCAGGGACTACTCGTTGTTCGTGGTCACGTTCGCGGTCGCGACACTCATCAGTCTGCTGCGCATCCGCGGCCGGACGCGACCCGCGCGCCTGCCATGCGCCGCTCACGATGACGTCCGCTGTACGCCGAGCCCGAGCCGCTGACCACCCGTCGGCCCACCTCCGGGTCCACAACGATGCGGTCGGCGCGGGGGCCTTTCGGTGGTGTGCGCGGGCTCCACCATCGCGCGTGGCCCACCAGCACACCGCCTATGACTCAGATCACCTCGCCTGTTCTTCAACACCTGTGCTCCGGTCCGCGTATCCCCGACTGGCTAGCGCAGATCACGCTAAGGGGGGCTCATGTCCGATCGGCCGACAAGCCGCTTGTCGCGGCGCACGGTCATCACCACGGCCGCGGCGACCGCCGGTGTCGCCGCGGCGGGGAGCCTGCTGGCCGCGAGTGATCGCGATGCCGCGCGTCCGTCCGGGATCGTGCCGTTCCACGGAGCGCACCAACCGGGCATCGCCACTCCACAGCAGCGATACGCGCTGTTCGCGGCCTTCGACCTGGAGACCGCCGACCCATCGACCGGCGAGCGCCTGAACACCGGGCAGGCGGAGGCGAACCTGCGGCAGCTCATGCAGGCGTGGACGGTCGTCGCCGAACACCTCATGCAGGGGCGTCCGCCCGGGCCTAGACCCGGCCCCCGACCGGACCTGCCACCGGACTCCGGCATTGCCGACGGCCTGGCACCGTCCCGCCTGACCATCACTTTCGGCTTGGGCCCGGACCTTTTCGAGCGGATCGGCCGACAGCGGGATCGGCCTGGACGGCTGGCCCCGCTGCCGGCCTTCCGCGGCGACCGGCTGGAGGCCGCGTGGAGCGGCGGTGAACTTCTCGTCCAGATCTGCGGCGACGACCTTCAGATCATCAGCCGGGCCTTCCGCGCGCTCCGCAGCCGCGTCCCGGGAGTGGCCCGGCTGCGCTGGAGCCAGCAAGGGTTCCTGGGCCAGTTCGGTGACGCCACGCCGCGCAACCTGTTCGGCCACAAGGACGGCACCGCCAACCCTCGTCCGGGGAACGCCGAGTTCGACCGGACCGTGTGGGCCGCGACGGCGCCCGGACCGGCCTGGTTCGCCGGCGGCACGTACCTGGTCTTCCGGAAGATCCGCATGGACCTCCCGAAGTGGGACACCACTACCGCACGCATGCAGGACCTGACGATCGGGCGGCGGCGCGGCGATGGAGCCCCGCTCAGTGGCGGGCACGAATTCAGCGCACCCGACCTCGGCAAGTCCGGGCCGGACGGCATGCCCCTCATTCCCGCCGACTCGCACCTCGCCCTGATCCGGGGCATCCCGATGATGCGCCGCTCGTACAACTACGACTACGGCGTTCAGGGGATCGCGGAGCCGATCGGCGGGCACCACCATGCCGCGGGCGCGGATCACTCTCACGGCGGAGGCATGGTGAAGCACTCCGGCAGCGGTCACGACTCCTACGACGCGGGCCTGCTCTTCTGCGCCTACCTCAGCGATCCCGCCCATTTTGTCCGCGCCCAGCACCAGCTGGCCGAATCCGACCGGCTCAACGCCTTCATCCGGCACACCGCAAGCGCGGTGTTCGCCATCCCGCCGGGTGTGCGGCCCGGAGAGTACGTAGCCGCCGGCTTGTTCGGGAGCCGATGACGATGGCTTCACGGCAAGAGCGGACCGCCGATCGTGACCTCGGTGACTAGCGTCTACCAGGAGCTCTCCCGTCGGCGCCCACGCCGCGCGCGACACAACCGGCCCGTGACCTGCGGACTCAGGGTGCAAATTCCCCTACGCTGATCGCAGCGAAGGCCACCGGTGGGCGATGCGCCGCGATTGGACGGGCAGCGCCGGCAACCGGCGATGAGGTCGCCCGGCCCGCACCAGGGCCGCCACTTGAATCCATTTGCCGAAGACGCATCCGGCCAGGCTCGATGGCCGGTTTGCCCACCCCTTGCCAGGACCGCACGGCGGCGGTGACCGATCGTGATCGTCCTCGCGCGGTGATGGCGCACGGTAGTTCGACTGTGCTGAGGTTTGCCATCTTTTTGCGGGCGGCCGCCGGTTCATTGCCAGCGGGTTTCCCACATTGCACCGTTCCGTCCAACACGTACCGGGCTTCCTGTGCCCGGACATCGTCTGTGTGCAGAGGGCGGACCCATGAGGCGGTTGGGCGTGATCGGCGCCATATCGGCGATGTTCATCGTCGCGGTTTTCGGCGCGTGTCCGGGTTCGGGAGTCGCGGCGCCGGCGGCAGCAGACGGCCGGACGGGTTATGTACGGCAGGCGGCCGCAGACCGTCCAGGTGAAGAGTTCGTCCATGTCGGCGTCACTCCCGGGCCGCGCGGGCTGGCCTATCACGCCTATGAGCGGACCTATCGAGGACTGCCGGTTGTAGGAGGTGACTTCGTCGTCGTCACCAACGCCTCCGGTGCGGTGATGGGCGATCCTTTGGCCGCGCAACGGCCCATCAGAGTGAACGTCACCCCGGTCCTCACCCCGGCCCGGGCGAAGCGAATCGCCAGGGCCGAACTCGCCAAGGCAACGGCTGTAAGCCGGCCCGACCTGGTGGTGTTCTCTCCCGACCGCGAGCAGACACTCGCCTACCAGGCGATCGTGACAGGACGTTCGGCGCAAGGGCGGCCGAGCAGGCTGCATGTGATCGTCGACGCGCGTTCCGGCTCTGTACTGGGGACCTGGGACGAGGTCATGGCGGGGACGAGCGACGGCTTCTACTACCACGGCGTGACCATCGACACCGAGCGGACCGCTTCGGGCTACGCCATGTCCGACCCTGCGCGGCGAGGGCTGTTCTGCGGCATACAAGGCAATGGCGCGGTAGCGGGACCGGACGACCTGTGGGGCGGCGGCAGCGGCACGGACCTGGAGACGGCGTGCGGCGACGCGTACTACGTGGCGCAGCAGGAGTGGAACATGCTGCGCGACTGGTTGGGCCGCGACGGGTTCGACGGGCAAGGACGAGGGTTCCCGCTGTTCGTCGGGCTCGATGCCGTCAACTCCTATTGGAATGGCCACACCGTCAATATCGGCCGCACCAAGGACGCTCAGCGGCAGCTCTCGGTCCTGGACATCGTGGCACATGAGTTCGGGCACTCGGTATTCCAGTACACGCCGGGGGGCTTCGACGGATACGCCGAGACGTACGCGTTGAACGAGGCCAACGGTGACATTTTCGGCGCGCTGACCGAACATTACGCCGACCACCCCGACGATCCGCCGGACTACCTGTTCGCCGAGCGGGCGGACGCTTTCGGCCGCGGTCCGGAGCGGGTGATGTACGACCCGTCGGCGGGACCGCGTGACGAGCCGAACTGCTGGTCGACCCGGATCCCCGACACCGAGGTGCATGACGCGGCCGGGCCGGCGGACCACTGGTTCTACCTGGTCGCCGAGGGGTCCGCCCCCGGCGGAGGCAAGCCCGCCAGCCCCGTCTGCACCGGCGGTCCCGCGTCGGTGACGGGGGTGGGAATCGAGACGGCAGGCAAGATCTGGATGACCGCGCTGCTGCAGAAGACCTCGTTCTGGGAGTACGCCGACGCTCGCGTCGCGACGCTGAACGCGGTGGGCCAACTGTATCCGGGTGACTGCGGCAAGTTCGACGCCGTCAAGGGCGCCTGGGACGCGGTGTCGGTGCCGCCCCAGCCAGGTGAGCCTGGACGTCCGGCCGAATGCGGCACTCCGGCCGGCGACTTCTCGATCGCGGTGTCTCCGTCCTCGGCGACCGTCGATCCAGGTGGCACGGTGACGGCGACGGTGTCGACGCGGACCGTCTCGGGCGAGCCTCAGCAAGTCTCGCTGGCGGCACGGAACCTCCCGGCGGGCGTCACGGCTCGCTTCGAGCCGCCGTCGGTCACCTCCGGCGCGCAGTCCACCATGACGCTGACCGCTACGGCGTCCGCGCCGGCGGGCAGCCATCCGGTGACGATCGCGGGTACCGGCGGTACCGCCGCCCGCAGCGCCGCGTTCGCGCTGACGGTGGGGCAGGCGGCACCCGGCGGGTGTACCGGCTTCGAAACGAGGAAGACCGGCGCCCTGGCCTCTGGAGCGAGCGCGTACGCCGCCTTCGAGTCCGAGGCTTCCGGCACCCACCGGGCCTGCCTGGACGGTCCTGCGGGCGCCGACTTCGACCTGTACCTGCAGAAGTGGGACGGCACGTCGTGGACCACCGTGGCGCGCGCCACGACCCCGGCCGCCGACGAAGAACTCGCCTACTCCGGAGCGGCCGGCTCCTATCGCTACCGCATCCGCTCCTACCGGGGTGCGGGCGATTACGTCCTCGGTTACGACGCGCCCTGACCTCTCGCTCTCGGTGTGCAACCGGCGCTCAACCCCGCAGAAAGGCGGCCGAAGGATGAGACAACGATTGATCGCGCTCCTGACGGCTCTCGGCCTGGTGTTCTCAGGCGTGACGGTTCAGGCCGGCCCGGTGGCGGCCGACGCTCCAAGGACGTCCGCCTCCACGCTGATGGGCGGGCCACCCGACATTCCCGCCGAGAACGTCATGGCGCATCTTGAACGGTTCCAGTCCATCGCGTCCGGCAACGGTGGGAACCGTGCCCACGGCACTCCGGGCTATCGGGCGTCGGCCGATTATGTGAAGGCGCAGTTGGACGCCGCCGGCTACACGACCACGCTTCAGCCCTTCACCTATCGCGGAGCCACCGGTTGGAACGTCATCGCCGAGTGGCCCCATGGGGATCCGGACCATGTCGTCTTCGCGGGAGCCCATCTGGACGGTGTTCCGGCGGGCCCGGGCATCAACGACAACGGGTCCGGCTCCGCCGCGGTCCTGGAGGTCGCCCTAGCCGTGTCCCGTGCGGGCCTCCGGCCGCAGAAGCGGTTGCGGTTCGGCTGGTGGGGGGCTGAGGAACTCGGCCTGATCGGGTCCCGGTACTACGCCGACAACCTGCCCGCGACCGAGCGCGACAAGATCGATATCTACCTCAATTTCGACATGGTGGGGCAAAAGGACACCACGTCCTGGGGTGTCTACAGCCATACGCCGGCGGTCGCCGCCACGTTCAAGAAATACTTCGCCGACCGGAACATCCCCACCTCCGACATCCGATGGGACGGCAGTTCCGACCACTCGTCCTTCACCCGCCACGACATCCCTGTCAGCGGCATCGGCTCGAGCGACGATCCGTGCTACCACTCAGCCTGCGACACCATCTCCAATGTCGGGTCGCGGGCGATGGGCATCAGCACCAACGCGATCGCCTTCGCGGTCTGGGACCTGGCCGGCGATGGCGGTCCTGCGGACAACGACTTCTCGGTGTCGGTGTCGCCGGCGGCCGGGGACACCGACCCGGGCGGCTCGGTGTCGGCGACAGTGGCGACCGCGACGGTGAAGGGCCA
>NZ_JBEZFD010000043.1:0-40852 GCF_040649235.1 Spirillospora sp. NPDC049024 | reverse complement strand
CGCCGCTTGGATCTGCTTGAGCCGTGTGCCGTGACGAATGGCACGCACGGTTCTGAGGGGGCGGGGACGCAGTAATGCGTCCCCGCTACCCGACCCGGCAATACGTCCAATACGAGATGGCGGCGGAGATCATCAAGATCTTCCACGGCAAGCACGTGCCGTTGCTGGTGCAGACGGAGGCTTACGCGCAGGGCGTGCTGCGGGCGGCGGGGCACGTGCACGATGCGGAGGCGACCACCAAGGCCCGAATGAAGCGGCAGGAGGTCCTGCTCAGGGACGACCCGCCATACCTCTGGATCCTCATGGACCAGGAGGTCCTCGAATGCCCTGTGGCGAGCCCGCAGGTCATGAAAGGGCAGATGGCGCGTCTCCTCGAAGTGGCGGAGTTGCCGCGAGTGTGTGTGCGAGTCGTCCCGCGAGAGGTCGGCTGGCACCCGGGACACGACGGCCCTTTCCAGGTGCTGCGGGTTCGAGGGCGGGAGGTCGCGTATGCCGGAGCGCAGGTCGGCGGCCGTTTGATCGAGGCCGGTGAACAAGCGGACATCCTGGCGATACGGTTCGATCAGATCGGAGCAATGGCCCTGTCGCGGGCGGCTTCGAGAAATCTGATCGAGCGAACGTTGAGGATGTACCAGTGATCACTTGGCGAAAAAGCTCCTATACCGGTGGCGGCAACGACGAGGCATGCGTGGAGCTGGCGGAGTTGGGCGGTCGGGTGTGGGTGCGGGATTCCAGGGATCCGGATGGGGAACGGCTGGTGTTCGGGCGGGAGGCGTTCGGCGGGCTGCTGGCTCGGGTGAAGCGCGACGCCCTCGACCTTCCCCAGTGATCACTTGGCGCAAGAGCTCCCACAGCGGCGGCGGCAATGACGATGCATGCGTGGAGTTGGCGGAGCTGGGCGGTTGGGTGTGGGTGCGGGACTCCAGGGATCCGGATGGGGAGCGGCTGGTGTTCGGGCGGGAGGCGTTCGGCGGGTTGCTGGCCCGGGTGAAGCGCGACGACCTCGACCTTCCTCGCTGATCGGCCGGTGACGCGGGCCGAAGGGTCGGGGAAAGGGCAGAGATGATCTTGATTTCGCTGTTCGCGGGATAGAAGTCGATCTTGGACTGTAGCGTCGGTCGTGCCGTTCCGGCGTCCGCTGGGACGCGTTGCCCGGTTCATGGCCGCGTCCCGCGGAGACCCCCGATCGAGGATGAGGAAGGCACCGTTGAAACGACCTTCGACGTTAATGGCGGCCATGGCGGCCACCGTGTTCGCCTTGACCTTCACGGTTCAATCCGCCTTCGCGGACGCGTCCGACCCTGCCAGTGTGGTGCGGATATCGGGTACCAGTGCGCTGCCTTTGGGCTGCGGGCAGCCCGAAGGCGACGGATACGTGTTGAACCCGAATACCGAGGTCCAGCCCATGGTGGCTCGTGACCCGAAGCGGCCGTCGCATCTGGTCGCGGTGTACCAGCAGGACCGGTGGAACAGGTACGGGAGCAACGGAACCGCCACCGCCGTGTCCGACGACTACGGTGCGACCTGGCGTCCGTCGGCGGACCAGCCCGCGTTCTCCCGCTGCGACGGCGGTACCGCCGCCAACGGCGGTGACTACGACGTCACGACGGACCACTGGGTCACGATCACGCCGTCCGGTGCGGCGGTGGCCGCGTCGTTCTCGCTGTCGCGCACCGGCGAGACGACGGCGATCCTGGTGTCGCGGTCCGGTGACGGCGGCATGCACTGGGACCGTCCGGTGACCCTCAAGCGCGACGACGATCCGCAGCTCTTCAACGACCGCCCCGCGATCACGGCCGATCCGTACCACCCGGGCGTGGTCTACGCGGTCTGGGACCGGGTCGAGACCCAGTCGACCGACACGACGCAGAGCTGGGTACAGCCGATCTACATGGCGAAGTCGACCGACGACGGGCGTACCTGGACCACGAAGAAGGTGTACGACTTCCCGACCAACAGCGGCGTCATCGGTACCGAGCTGGTGCCGCTGGCCGACGGGACGCTGCTGATGGGCATGCACCAGGAGACCGACACCACCGCCGCCACGCAGGTCATCCGCTCGACAGACGGCGGCGACACCTGGTCGGCGCCGACGCTGAACGTGGCGGCTCCGATGGCCGTGGGCACCAAGGTCCCCGACCCCGACAACTCGGGCGACCCCGTGCGCAACGCCTCGCTGCCGCTGCTGGCGGCCCGGCCGGGCGGCAAGGCGGCGAACATCGTCTGGCAGAGCCAGGACGCCGACGGCACCTTCCACGTCCAGTACGCGGAGTCCAAGGACGGCGGGAAGACCTGGTCCAGCCCGGTCCGCGTGGACAGGACGCCCTCCGGTTCGGCCGTGGTACCGGCGATCGCGGTGTCCCCCGGCGGCACCGTGGCGGTCACGTACTACGACTTCCGAAACAACACGTCCGCCGCCGACCTGCCCACCGACTTCTGGGCCGTGACCTGCGCGCAGGAATGCACGAAGTCTAGATCGTGGCGCGAGCGGCACATCGAGGGGCCCTTCGACGCGCGGAAGGTGCCGTCGACGAGCTCCGGCCGGATGCTCGGTGACTACACCGGCCTGGTCTCGACCGGCTCGGCGTTCGTGGCCGTCTACGGCGTGGGCACCGGCGACACCGCCAACCCGGTGGACATCCACAGCGCGACCTTCTACAACTGACCGCCGAGGTGCGGCCCGCCGGCCCTCGCCGGCGGGTCGCACCCGGTGCACAACGGATCGCCATGTGGTCGCGCCCCGTCCGCAGATGTCGCTGCGGACGGGGCGCGAGCACCTTGGATTGGCGAACGTCCGCCGACCGGCTGAATGTCAGTGCGGTTGCCTAGGCTGTTCCCGGTTCGAATCCAGGAGATGGGGGCGCGGTGCGGGACATCGACATCGCTCGTTGGCGGTTGCGCACTCAACACCTGGTCTGGCCCCACGTCGGGTCGGCAGGTGAGGCGGTGGGATCACTGCTGGCCGTCCAGGCGGAGAACTCCAGCCAGGCGGCCTGGGCCGTAGCCTCCCGCACACGGAAACCCGACCGGGCCGATCTGGCGAGCCTCCTCGACGACGGCGCCGTCGTCCGTACACATGTGCTGCGGCCGACGTGGCACTTCGTGCGAGCCGAGGACGTCGGCTGGCTGCTCGACCTGACCGGTCCTCGGGTCCGGCAGGTCACCGGCCGGCAGTTGCGCGATACCCACGGCCTCGACGAACGTGCCATCGACCGGGCGGTCACCGCCGTCATGGAGGCGTTGGAGAGCCGGGGAGAACTCACCCGCGCGCAGCTGGCCGAGGAGTTGCGCGAGCGCGGTGTCCTGGGCGGCGGGCAGATGCCGGTGATCCTCCTGGCCCACGCCGAGCTGGACGGCCTGATCTGCAGCGGGCGGGTCAGCGATGGCGAACACACCTACGCGCTCATGTCCGAGCGCGTGCCGGCACCACGGCGCCTCGACCGGACCGAGGCCCTGGCCGAACTCGCGCTGCGCTACTTCACCGGCCACGGCCCGGCGACCGAACGGGACCTCGCCTACTGGGCGACGCTCACCCTCACCGACGTGCGCGCAGGCCTGCATCAGGTGCGTGATCGGCTCGACTCGTTCCAGCACGACGGGCGCACTTTCTGGCACGCGCCCGGAGAGGCCCCCGACGGACCGCAGGATCCTGGAGGCCACCTCTTGCAGATCCTCGACGAGACGTACCGCGGCTACCAGGACACCCGCTGGGTGCTGGACGCCGCCGGCGACGTGCCGCGCGTCCGGGAGGCCGCGATCGGGATGGCCCTGGTCGACGCCCAGCTCTCCGCCTCCATGCGGCGCACCGTCGGCCGCGACCATGTGCGGTTCGACCTGCGGCCCTACCGGGCGCTGACACCTTCGCAGCTCGAAGCGCTCGACCAGGCCGCCAGACGGTACGGCGAGTACCTGCGGCTCGAAGCCAAGGTCACGCTTCCCTGACCGTACGCCTGCTCCCGCGGAGCGGCATGCCCTCGCCACACGGCCGGGCCTCCGCGCGGCCACCGCGCGGGCCTGGCTCGTTTGAGACGACCTTCATGGCTGGACTTCTGGACCGTGACAAACGATCATCCCTGCATGAAGATCCTGCTCATCGGAGCGACCGGCACCCTCGGGAGCGCTGTCCACAGTGCCCTGCAGAAGCGTGACCACCAGATCGTCACCGCCTCCCGCTCGGGCTCCGACATCTCCGTCGACATCACCGACCCCGACTCCATCCGGTCGATGTACGAACGGGCGGGCCGGGTCGACGCCGTGGCGAACACCGCGGGCAGCGTCCCGTGGAAGCCCTTCACCGAGCTGAGCGCCCAGGACATGCGAGACGGCCTCACCGGCAAGGCGCTCAGCCAGATCGAACTCGTCCGTCAAGGCAGCATGCTCCTGGGCGAGGAGGCCTCGTTCACTCTCATCACCGGCGTCCTCACTCGTGACCCGGTCGCCACCGGCTCGGTGGCGTCCACGGTGAACGGCGCCGTCGAGGCGTTCGTCCGGGCCGCCGCGATCGAACTTCCGCACCGCCAGCGGATCAACGCCGTGAGCCCCACCGTCTTCGCCGAGTCGATGGACGTCTACGGCGACCTGTTCGCCGGTTTCCAGCCCGTCCCGGTCGCCGTCGCCGCCGATGCCTACATCCGCTCCATCGAGGGCCGCCAGACCGGCCAGGTGTACATGATGTGACCCCGCGATCCGAACCCGCGGCGAACCGCCTCCCTCACCGTCCGGACGGAGATCCGCGTTTTCCGGTCTCCATGCCTTCCCGCAATTCAGGCGGGCGTCCATTAACGAGTCGCCAGGCCGGGAGTTCGTCGGTAGCGTTGCTTGACTATGGAAAATTTTGGGCAGTTTCTCAATGTCATTGATGTGGAAGCGACCTGTTGGGAGGGACGTCCGCCGCCCGGAGAGGTCAGCGAGATCATCGAGATCGGGCTGTGCGTGGTGGACGTGGAGGCGCGGAAGCGGGTGGCCAAGCACCGCATTCTGGTCCGCCCTGCGCGCTCGGCGGTCAGCGCGTTCTGTACCGAACTGACCGGGCTGACTTCGGCGGAAGTCGAGGGCGGTGTCGATTTCGGAACCGCGTGCGCGCTCCTGGAACGGGAGCACCGGTCGCGGTCCCGTGCTTGGGTGAGTTGGGGCGACTACGACCGCAGGCAGTTCGAGCGCCAGTGCTCGGACGGCGGCGTCTCCTACCCGTTCGGCTCGCGGCACACCAACGCCAAGCAGGCCTTCACCCACTGCTTCAACCTCCGCAGGAAGCCCGGGATGAGTGCGGCGCTGGAGCACGTCGGCCTTCCCCTTGAGGGCCGTCACCACAGCGGTGCCGACGACGCCTGGAACATCGCCGCCCTGATGCTCGAGATCAGCGCCCGCGGGGCCTGGCCCGGCTCGGACGAGAAGGCATCCCAGCCCACCGGCCGGCGTTGACCATCACGTGACCGTGGCGTGATCGTCGGGCGCGGTCGGTGCGTGACGGAGCAGAACCGGCTGGCCGCCGTGGTGCTGGAACACGACTAGCGGCATCAGTGCGGGCCTCGCACCGATGGGCCTTTCTGCTCATCCTGAGACCCGCCGGAGGCCACCCCAGCCCAGTTCGCCTGTCAGCACCCGTGGGAGGAGGCAGGAGACGGCCGATCCGAGATAAGGATAATCTTCGCATTCGACCCGACACGATCAGCGCTCCTTCTGCTCGGCGGCGACAAGGCGGGCAACTGGGAGCGGTGGTACCGCGACAAGATCCCACTGGCCGAACAGCTCTACATCGACCACACCGCCCAAGAGGAGGAGTGACCGTGCCCAAGCGCACTCCGCAGGACTGGGAAACCCTGGAACAAGAACTGCACGCCGCCGGCGTCTCCCCTTCCGAGATCGAGTCCGGAGCACGCAGGCTCCTCGCCGAGACGCGCGGACACCAGCTCGCCGAAGCCCGCAAGCACGCCGGCCTCGGCCAGAAGGACCTCGCCGCCGACATGGGCGTGAGCGTCGCCCGCATCTCCCAGATCGAACACGGTGAGGTCACCTCCATCGAGGTCATCGCCCGATACGTCGAGGCACTCGGAGGACACCTCGACCTGGTGGCCGACTTCGGCGACCACACCATGAGGCTTCCCGTCACCGACCGGCCCACCAACGCCGCCTGACGCTGCACCGCAGCCACCACGGCAACCGCGCTTGAGGTCAGGACGTGCCGGTGGGGGGCTTTTTGCGGTCTGCGGTGGGCTTGGCTCGGCGGGTTCGGGGGGAGCGGCGGCGTTGCCGTCCGCGTTGGCCTGGTCGGGAGTCGGCCGAGGCCGCATTGGGACGGAGGGTCAGGAGGTCTTCGTCGCGGATGCGGTCGATCGAGGGGCTGGCCGCCGCCAAGGTCGTCCTGGTCACCGACCGGACGCAGCTGCAAAGGCAACTCTCCAGGACGCTGATGACCGGCGAGGAGATCCAGGAGGCCGCAAGCGTCAAGAAGGCCAAGCGGCTCCTCTCGGAGCACGGGCCGGGCATCGTCGCCGTGATGATCCTGAGGCAACAGGACGTGGCCGCCCGGAAGTCCGACGGGGAGCCGAGCGAGACGGCGCCCTCGCTCGGCGAGCTGAACGCCGACGAGTCGGTCGTCAGCCTGAACGACGAAGCGCACCGGTCGCACGGCTCGCGGCTGGACACGAACCTCTTCGAAGCGCTGCCCAACTGCGCACGAATCGGCTTCACCGGTACGCCGATCATCATGGGAAAGAAGAAGCGGACCAGCCAGATCTTCGGCCCGGTCACCGACCGCTACCTGCTCGCCGACGCTGAGGCGGACGGCGCGGTCGTGCGGATCATCTACGAGGGCAACACCGTCAAGGGCGCCGTCCGCGACGGGCGCGACCTCGACGAGGTCTTCGAGGAGATGTTCGCCGAGTAGAGCGAGCAGGAGCGCGAGGCGCTCCAGCGCCGGTACGCCACCCGGGGCGACGTCCTCGAAGCCGAGGAGCTGATCGAAGCCAAGGCACGGCACATGCTGCGCCACTACATCGCCGGGGTGCTGCCCGGCGGGTTCAAGGCGCAGATCGTCGCCAACAGCAGGGGGCGACGATCCGCTACCGCGAGGCCCTGATCAAGGCCCGGGACCGGTTGGTCGCGGAGGCCGAGGCGATCCCGTGCCGGCTGCATCGAGGTCAACCGGGGCCGGGATCCCCGCCGCTACCGGATGCTCAGCGAGCGGCTCGAAGAGATCCTCCACGATACGCCGACAATTGGGAACAGCAGGCGGCTCTGCTGCCTCCTCCGCGACCCAAGCCAGAGCGGGCGCTATGGATACGTCGCTGCGTCACCTCCGGCACACCTCCGCATCAGCATGATGTTGCAGTCATAGATCGTCACTGTCGGTGACGGAATATACTTTGTAAAGCCTTATCAAGGAACGTAGATGCTCTTCGCTCCTGTCGGAGTGCTTACTACTGCCGGTGGTTGTCGACGGCGTCGCGCTGGAATGCGACCGTACTCACGGGTATCTCGATGACGAGCCATCGCTTGACGTCTGACCGTCGCATGTAAAGCGTCCGACTCGCCACGTAATGAGCAGTTTTGCATGATTCGCACGCATGATCGAAAACACTAATCATGATCGTTTGCTCACTCTTAGTAGTGATATGGGCGACATCGGCGGCAAGGGGCAACGTGTGCGCAACTTTGGGGCCGTGGAGGAGTAGAGTCGTTGCCTAGTGCGGAAACGCGACTCTTCCGGTCCTGTCACGCTGTCCTCGCCGGGGTAGCAGACGCTGCGGAGCCGGCTGACCGAACGCGGTCCGGGCAGAACGCGGTTCGGGGAGCGGGTGGGCCAGGAGGTATCGATAAGCGGCGCTTCGTGATCAGTCCAGATGGGGCTCACGGCATTTCCTGTAAGGGGAACCAGGAGACGGACCCGGCCGTGGCCCTTTTCTTATAGATCTTGTCCGGGAAGCGAAAAGCGGAAAGCCCGGATAAGCCGAGGGCCGTCATCCCTACCGCCGGTTGTTGGCGCAGCTCACCGGTAGGTTGACGGCCCTCACCCCGCAAGACCCGTCCCGATTTCACTAGAGGAGAGCCCTGGGGTGGTTTTAATGCATCACAGGAGCGTTGGTGCCGGGAAAGACTCGGCACTACCCATACCTGAGCACATTGTGGTTCCACCGTACGGCAAAGCCGCACAGGTTGATACCTACTCCGCCGCTTTGTTGGGGAGCATGTCCGATGCCGGTCCGTGCCGCACCGCGGCGCAGAGCGGGGAGGCGAGGCGGCGGTGACCTGGAAACAGGGGTGCAGCCTGGTCGCACTCGCGGCCGGCACCCCCGCTGCCGCCGCCGTGGCGGTGTTCGAGGCGACCGGTGACCCGGCATTGGCCCGGTGGGTCGCGGGCTGCGTCGCCGTTGTGGCGCTCTTCGGAGCCGTCGCCGCGCTGCTCCAACCCGCCCTGCCAACCTGGCTCCAGCACCGCACCGAATATCGGATCGCGCGCGACGAGGGCCGCGAACGGCGCCGAGTCACCAGGGCCGCCACTCGCTCGTGGATACCGCGCGGGGGTTCCGAGGCGGTTGTCAAGCTGCGCCGGGACGCCCGTGCCTACGCCAAGGATCGAGGATGGAGGGGGCCCACCACCATGGTCGACGTCATGCGCGCCACCCGCGACCGCGGTGTCGCCGTACGCAGACCGCGTTCCGGCACGGCTCGTAAGAGCGGCAACGTCACCGAACTGGAGAACAAGCGACGCGCCTCCGGTGACACCTCCACTGGGCCGTCTCGCTGACCCTTTCAGCCGTGGCCCGTCCCTGCGGGTACGGGCCACGGCCGACCGCTATGCGAATCCGGGGGCCTGATCGCGCCGGAGGTCGCCCGGCGTCGGAGCGCGCCTCTTGGGCTTCTAGACGTCAGGCTGCGCGGGCGACCGGATGGCGCCGCCGCCCGTCCGCGCGACGAGCGCGAGGGGCCGGATGCGGTCTCGTCATTCCATTGACCGACCGGACGGTATGTAATGCGCTTCATGCGCATTCGTCCCCTCGCCGTTCTCTCCGCGCTGGTGCTCTCCGCGCTCGTTCCGGCGGGCGCGGCTCGTGCCGACCGCGTTCCCGACGACCAGCCGCTCCCCGGATACACGATCGTCAATCCGCCGCTCGCGCCCGTCCAGGTGCACGGGGAGCCGTCGCGGGTTATCCAGGGCGTCCACCGGCACGCGGCCTACGACATCGAGGTACCGCCGCAGTGGAACGGCAAGCTGGCGCTCTGGGCCCACGGCTATGCCGGGCAAGGGAAAGTGCTCACGGTGGGGCCGCCCTCGTTCGGCCTGCGGGAACGACTCCTCGACCAGGGGTACGCCTGGGCCGCGTCGTCCTACTACGACAACGGGTACGACGTCCGCGCGGGCGTGCTGAGCACTCGCGACGTGGCCGAACTCTTCGCCGCGAAGGTGGGGCGGCCCAAGCAGCGCATCATCGCCGGGGTGTCCATGGGCGGGCACATCATCGGACGGTCGCTGGAGCAGTTCCCCGGGTACTACGACGGCGCGCTGCCCATGTGCGGTGTGCTCGGCGACGACGAGCTGTTCGACTACTTCCTCGACTACAACCTCGTCGCCCAGGCCCTGTCCGGCGTGCGCGAGTACCCGGTCACCGAGCAGTACGCGACGGCGACCGTCCCGAAGATCGAGGCGGCGCTCGGGCTGACCGGGCTGCGGCCCGGCGGGCCGGACACCACGAACGAGCGCGGGAAGCAGTTCCGCTCGATCGTCGTCAACCGGACGGGCGGGGAGCGCCCCGGCGCTGCGAACTCGTTCGCGGTCTGGAAGGACTTCCCGTTCACGCTGGCCGAGCCGCCCAAGCCGGGCGCCACCCTGGCCGAGGAGCCGGGGCAGCTGGGGACGAACCTGTTCACCCGGTACGAGCCGAACAGCCCGGTCGACGTGAACAGGACGGTCCAGCGGGTGCGGGTCCAGAACCTGCCGGCGCGGCTTTCGAACCGGCTGTCCCAGGTTCCGCGCATCAACGGGCGTCCGGACGTCCCGGTCCTGAGCCTGCACGGGCTGGGGGACCTGTTCGTCCCGTTCTCCATGGAGCAGATCTACGCGAAGGAGGTCGCGCGGAACCACCGGTCGAGGCTGCTCGTCCAGCGTGCAGTCCGCACGACCCAGCACTGCGAGTTCTCAGGCGGTGAGGCGGGCGCGGCCTGGGACGATCTCGTCCGCTGGATCGACCGGGGAGTGCGGCCCGCGGGGGACGTGGTCACCAGGCCGTCGGTGGTGGCGCGTCCGGACTTCGGCTGCCGGTTCAGCGACCCCGCCGCCTACGCGGCCGGCACGGGGACGCGGCGGCTGTTCCCCGCCTGCCCGTAGAGCCCGTGCGCCCGTGGAAGGGGTCCGGCCACACGCGCCCGTGGCCGGATCCCGGTGGATCACAGGTCGGTGGCGATGATCTTCTCGATGTTCCGCTCGGCGAGGGCGGTGATGGTGACGAACGGGTTCACGCTCGTGTTGCCCGGGATGAGCGAGCCGTCGATCGCGTAGAGGCCGGGGTGGCCGTGCAGGCGGCCGTAGTTGTCGGTGGCCTTGTTCAGGACGGCGCCGCCGAGCGGGTGGTAGGTGAGGTGGTCGCCCCAGATCTTGTAGGTGCCGAAGAGGTCGGTCCGGTAGATTGTCCCCTCCTTGCTGTTGATCTTGTCGAAGATCGTCTTGGCCATGTCGATGCTGGACTGCTTCCAGGACTTCTGCCAGTTCAGGTCGACGCGTCCGGCGGAGGCGTTCCAGGAGAACTCGGCCCGGTGCGGGGTGTTGGTGATCGACAGGTAGAACGAGGCGTACGTCTCGATGCCGGTGGGCAGCGGCGCGACCTCGGCGAACGCGCCGCCGGCGTCCCAGTTGTCGATGCCGCCCGTGGGCATGGACGACTGGAGGCTGCCGGTCGGGTCCCACATGTGGTTGGCGCGGCCGACCATGACGTTGCCGTTGTCGCCCCAGCCCTTGCCGATCTCGCCGTTCAGGTTGGGCAGCGCGCCGGTCGCCTTGAGCTTGACCAGCAGTTTGCTGGTGCCGACGCTGCCGGCCGCGAAGAACACCCGGTCGGCGGTCACCGTCTTGGTCGCCACGACGTTGCCGGTGGTGTCGATCTGCTCGATGGCGACCGTGTACCCGCCGCCGGACGCGGGGGACACCGACGTGACCCGGTGCTGGGCCGAGATGGCGACCCGGCCGGTGGCCTTGGCCTGCGCCAGGTAGGTCTTCTGGAGTGACTTCTTGCCGTAGTTGTTGCCGTAGAGGATCTCGGTGTTCAGCGCCGACCTCGGGACGGCGTTCGCCGCCTCCTGCTTCATGTAGTTGAAGTCGTAGACGTTCGGGACGTAGACGAACTCGAACCCCGAGCGCTCGGCGTGCTTCCGCCCGACCCGGGCGTACTGGTAGCAGTCGGTCGTGTCGAACCAGGCGCGGTCGATCTCGTTGACGCCGAGCCCGGAGTTGGCGCGCGGGTAGTAGACGTTGTACATCTCGTCGGCGTTCACCGACGGGAGGATGGCGCTGAAGCGCGAGCGCTTCGGCGTGACCGCCATCCCGCCGTTGACGAGGGAGCCGCCGCCGACGCCGCGGCCCTGGTAGACGAGGATGCCGCCGAAGTCCTCGGCGTCCAGGATCCCGGTGTACTTGGGGACGTCCTTGTCGATCGGGAAGCCGAGGAAGTTGCTGATGGGCTGCAGGGTCCGCGTCCGGAGCCAGTAGGCGCGGTAGTCCGGCGACTTCATGCCCGAGAAGATCTTGCCGTCCGAACCCGGGGTGTCCCAGGTCATGCCCATCTCGACCATGTGGACGTCGACGCCCGCCTGGGCGAGGCGCAGCGCGGCGACCGAGCCGCCGTAGCCGGTGCCGATGACGAGGACGGGTACGCGGGCGCCGTTGGCGATCGGCGCGGGGGCCGGGGCCGCCGCGGCTCCGGTCCGGCCGAGCAGGCCCAGCCCGACCATAGAACCGGTTCCAACGATGAAACCGCGACGGGACACGCGAAGGGACGGGGTGGTGTCACTCATGTGACCTCCCTCACTCGTGAGATTAGAACGTGTTCTATAGGGATTTAGGGGCCGCGTCACGAGCTGGATGAAAGATTTCCGTGTCCACATGTGGCTACCAAGTGCTTGCTTGGGTCCTGGTACATTCCGCGCATGATCTCCGTGGTCGTCTGGGGTACCGGCAACATGGGACGGCTGGCCGTGCGGGCCGTCGAGGCGCATCCGGCGCTCCGGCTGAGCGGCGTGATCGTCCACGATCCCGGCAAGGTCGGACGGGACGCGGGCGACCTCGCCGGCCTCGACCGCGACCTGGGCGTCGCGGCGACCGCCGACGTAGAGGCCGTGCTCGCCGACCGCCCGCAGGCCGTCGTGTACGCGGCGTCGGGCGACATCCGCCCGGACGACGCGCTCGCCGACGTCCTCAAGGCGATCCGCGCCGGGGCCGTCGTCGTCACCCCGGCCCTGTACGCCCTCTACGACCAGCGCAACGCGCCGCCCGAGATGCGCGCGGAGGTACTGGACGCGATCGCCGAGGGCGGCGGCTCGCTGTTCGCCTCCGGCGTCGACCCGGGGTGGGGCAACGACGTCCTGCCGCTGCTGGTCAGCGGCCTCGGCGGCACGATCGACGTCGTCCGCTGCCAGGAGATCTTCGACTACTCCACCTACGACCAGCCCGACTCCGTCCGGTACCTGGTCGGCATGGGACAGCCGATGGACTACGAGCCGCCGATGCTCGCCGCGACCGTCCCGACCATGGTGTGGGGCGGCCAGGTCAGGCTGATGGCCCGCGCCCTCGGCGTCGAGCTGGACGAGATCCGCGAGACCGTCGACCGGCGCCCGCTCGACGCCACGATCACCACCGTGTCCATGGGCGAGTTCGAGAAGGGGACGCAGGGCGCGGTGCGGTTCGAGGTCCAGGGCATCGTGGGCGGCGAGCCCCGCATCGTCGTCGAGCACGTCACGCGCATCCACCCGTCCTGCGCGCCCGACTGGCCCGTGCCTCCGGACGGCGACGGCGCGCACCGCGTGGTCATCGAGGGCGTCCCGCGCATCGAGGTCACCGTCGAGGCCACCGACGAGCACGGCAACCGCGCCGCCGGCGGGAACGCCACCGCCGCCGGCCGCCTGGTGAACGCGATCGACTGGCTCGTGGACGCCGAACCGGGGCTCTACGACGCGCTCGACGTTCCCGTCCGTCCCGCCGTGGGCAGACTCGGCAGGACGGCGCCATGAGAGGCGTCAGCAGAAGGGCAGGCCCGTGAACATCGAGATCCCCGAGGGCAAGGACCCGATCCAGTACGTGTGGGGCGAGATGGTGCCGGGCATCGGCCCCGCCGCCTCGAACCTCTCCCTCGCCGTCTACGCGCACACCACCCTCGGGCTCCGCGAGTTCGAGGCCGCCCGGCTGCGCGTCGCCCAGCTCAACGGCTGCCTGTTCTGCCTCGACTGGCGGACGGAGCGCGACGGGCAGAAGGTCGAGGAGGGGTTCGCCGACGCCGTGGCCGAGTGGCGCACCACCGACGCCTTCGACGACCGCACCCGCCTGGCCGCCGAGTACGCCGAGCGGTACATCCTCGACCACCACGGCCTGGACGAGGACTTCTGGACCCGCATGGCCGCCCACTACACCCAGGCCGAGATCGTGGAGCTGAGCATGTGCATCGGCTCTTGGCTGGCCTTCGGCCGCCTCAACCGCGTCCTCGGCCTCGACGCCATGTGCGTCCTGCCCCATTCCTGAGACAGTTCGGCGTGAGGTGCGGGTTCAGTCTTCGTCCTCGATCTCCTCGTTCTCCTCGATGTGGGTCAGTTTGTCGGGGTTGGTGACCGCGTAGACGCCGCGGACGTGGTAGCCGTCCGGGTCCAGGTCGAGGACCATGACGGCGAACGGGGCGTTCTTGTCGAACAGCACCGCGGACGGGTCGCCGTTGACGGTGCGGTAGCAGATGTCCAGCTCACTGAGCCGCTGGGAGGTCGTCCTGGTGATGGTGCGCGCCACCCGGTCGGCCCCCTGGATCGGACGCAGGGCCGCCGTGCCCCTGGCCTTGCCGCCGCCGTCCGTCCACAGCGTCACGTCGGGGGCGAGGATGTCCATCAGCGCGTCGAGGTCGCCGCCGAGCGCGGCCTCGAGGAACCGCTCGGTCGCCTTCCGCTGCACCTTCGGATCGGCCTGGTAGCGGGGGCGGCGGGCGTGGACGTGCTCCCGGGCGCGGTGCGCGAGCTGCCGGACCGCCGCGGGGCTGCGCTCCAGCATCTGCGCTATCTCGGTGTGCGCGTAGCCGAACACCTCGTGCAGGACGAACACCGCCCGCTCCAGCGGGGTGAGCGTCTCCATGACGACCAGTAGCGCCATCGAGACCGCCTCGGTGCGCTCGGCGGACTCGTCCACGTCGTCGCGGGTCACCAGCGGCTCGGGCAGCCACGGCCCCACGTACGTCTCGCGGCGGCGCCTGATCGCGGCCTGCCGCGAGAGCGCCGTGTTGACCGCGACCCGCACCAGGTAGGCGCGCGGATTCTCGATCTCCCCGGGGACGTCGGCGGCGCTGCGGGACGCCCACGCGAGCCAGGCGTCCTGCAGGACGTCCTCGGTGTCGGCGACGCTCCCGAGCATGTTGTAGACCACCGAGAACAGCAGCTCCCGGTGCCCGGCGAACACCTCCGTCGCGATGTCGGCGGCTGTGTCTTCGGACATGGCTCGACCTCCTCTGCGCTCACCCCTCTGAGCTCGGCCGGCCCCCCGAGTGTGACATCCGCCGCACGATTGTGACCTGGCCCACATTTCCGGGCCGCCGCGTCACACTCCCGCCCTCCGATCCGCTCATGGAACGCGAACCGAACCGACCCGGGGGAGTGAACGAGCCCCCGAGCGTCCCGCGCCGGCGGTCGCCGGCGCGGGCCCACCGACCGGAGGCCCGCATGACCGAATCCCCTCCGTCCTTCCTCGCGACGGGACGCGGCAAGCTCACCCTGACCTTGCTGTGCGCCATCGCGTTCCTGGACTTCATCGACGCCTCGATCGTCAACGTGGCGCTGCCCGCGATCCGCGCCGACCTGGGCTTCTCCGTCCAGGACCTGCAGTGGGTCCCGTCCGGCTACCTGCTGACCTACGGCGGCTTCATGCTCCTCGGCGGCCGGCTCGCCGACCTGCTCGGACGCCGCCGGATCGTGGTCGCGGGCACCGTGCTGTTCTCGCTGTCCTCGATCGCGGGCGGGCTCGCCACCTCGCCCGGGACGCTCGTCGCCGCGCGGCTCGCGCAGGGCGTCGGCGCCGCGCTGATGCTGCCCGGCACGCTGTCGATCCTGACGACCACCTTCAAGGAGGGCGGCGACCGGGCGAAGGCGCTCGGCGTGTGGGGCGGAGTCGGCGGCGGCGCCTCCGCCGCCGGGGTCCTGTTCGGCGGGCTGCTCACCGACGGGCCCGGCTGGCGCTGGGTGATGCTCGTGAACGTCCCGGTCTGCGTCCTCGTCATCGCCGGGCTGTTCCTGCTGGTCGAGGGCGACCGGCGCGGCGCCCGGCTCGCGGGCTTCGACGCGCTCGGCACGGTCCTCGTCACCGGCGGGATGCTGCTGCTGGTGTTCACCCTGGTCAAGGCCCCGGAGGTGGGCTGGGACGCGGGCCGCACGATCGGCGGCCTCGCCGGCTCCGCCGCGGTCCTGCTGGCCTTCCTGGTCACCGAGCAGCGCGGCCGGAACCCGCTGCTGCCGCTGTCGATCTTCCGGATCCGGGGGCTGGCCGCCGCGGACGTCACCCAGCTCGTCGCGGTCGCCGGGTTCCTGTCGATGTTCTTCTTCCTGAGCCTCTACATGGTGAACGTCCTCGGCTACTCGCCGCTGGAGACCGGCTCGGCCTACCTGCCGCTCTGCGCGGGCGTGGGCGTCGCGGCGGGCGCGTCCGCCCCGCTGATCGCGCGCGCCGGGACGCGGCCGGTGATGATCTTCGGGCTGCTGCTCGCGGCCGCGGGCATCTACCTGCTGTCGCGCGTCCCAGTGGACGGCCACTACCTCGCCGACCTGCTGCCCGGCCTGATGGTCACCTCGTTCGGGCTCGGCTTCACGTTCGTGGCCGTCACCACCGCGGCCAACGCCAACGTCCCGCCGGACAAGGCCGGGCTGGCGGCTGCGCTGCTCAACGCGTCCCAGCAGATCGGCGGCGCGCTCGGCCTGGCGATCTTCTCTGCGGTCGCCACCGCCCGCACGAACGACCTGCTGGCCGATCGCAGGCCGGTGTCCGAGGCGCTCACCGGCGGGTTCTCCCGCGCGCTGCTGGCCAGCTCGCTCTTCCTGGTCGCCGCGGCCGTCGTCGCCCTCCGCGCCGCCAACAGCCGCGGCGAGGCGTCCGCGATGGAACCGGAGAAGAAGCCCGGCCCCGTCCCGGTCACTTAGCGGAGACTCCGTTGGCGCCGGGGACGCGGATCAGGGACGCCCCGAACAGCACGACCAGCCCGGACATCGCCAGCACGAACTGCGACGGCGACAGGCCGAGCGGGGCCGCGCCGGCCTTCCTCAGGAGGTCGGCCGCGGCCCCGGCCAGCAGCGCGGCCAGCGCCAGGCCGAAGCGCAGGACGGCGTGGAAGGCCGTGAGGGCCAGGTTCCGGTTGACCCCGCTGAGCGCCTCCTGGAGGTAGGTGATCCCGCCCACCAGCGCACTGGTCGCCGCCGCGCCGAACAGCACGGCCCCGATGAACGCCCAGGTCACCGTCCCCAGCAGGGCCATAAGGAAGATCACCACACCCTGCACGGCCGTCCCGGCCCGGATCTGCACCGACAGGTTCCGCACCTTGCGGTGGATGATCAGCAGCCCGACGAGCGCGCCCACGCCGAACAGCACCACGAGCGTCCCGAACCCCACCGGGCCCGCGGCCAGGACGTTCCGCACGAACACCACGCCCAGCGAGAACAGCGCGCCCAGCCCGAGCGACACCACCGCCACCCCCGGCAGGACCCCGCGCACCACGGGCAGGCGCAGGCCCGAGAGCAGGCCGCGGGACGACGTCTCCTGCTCGGTGCGCTCCATCTCCCGCCGCTCGGCGGGCCCCGGACCGAGGTCGGGAATCGAGCGGATGGCGAAGTAGCAGGCCAGGTACGTCAGGGCGTCCAGCCAGAACACCACCGCGTAGCGCCAGTTGCCGTGCAGGCCGACGTTCTCCGAGAACAGCAGGATCAGGCCGAACGCGCCGGCGCCCACCGGGATCATCCCGTACGAGGTGGCCATCGTGATGCCGTTGGCGATCTCCAGCGTGCCCGTGTCGTGCCGGTTCTCCTCGTCCTCGATGAGGAACGGGATCGACGCGTCCCGGGCCGGCAGGAAGATCAGCCCCGCCACCTCGATCATGAAGGCCCAGAAGTACACCCACACCAGCCACGGCACGATCGGCAGCGCCAGCGCCATGCCCGTCTGGACGAGGGTCGCCCACATCATGACGCTGCGCCGCCGCCAGCGCGTCACCACCCGCGCCGCCACCGGCGCGCCCAGCGCGGACGGGAGCAGCCGCAGCACCAGCACGCCGCCGACGGCCGTCGTGGAGTCGCTGAGCAGCAGCACGAAGTACATCAGCGCCAGGGTGCCCATCCAGTCGCCGAACGAGGAGACCGTCTGGCCGACGATGAGCCGCCGGAAGTCGCGCTTGTTCAGCTGCTCCCTGAGTCCCATGCGGGCTCCATCCCCGGTGTGTCGTGCTTCGGCGGCGCTTCGGGGGCGGAGTCCTTCAGCAGGCCGGCGAGCCGGGCAGCGGCGGCGTCCCAGCTCCACCGCTCGCATGTCCATCGCCGTCCGGCGGCCCCCATCGCGGCGGCGCGCTCGGGGGAGCCGAGCAGGCGGTGCAGGGCGAGGGCGATCTCGTCCGGGCCGGCGGCGTCGACCAGCACGCCCGTCCGGCCGTTGATCAGGGACTCGGGGCTGCCGCCGGACCGCCCCACCACCACCGGCAGCCCCGACGCCGACGCCTCCAGCACCGACAGGCCCAGCCCCTCGGTCTGGAGCCCCGCCCGGTCGTCGCGGCACGGCAGCGTGAACACGTCGGCGGCGGCGTAGTAGCGCGGCAGCTCCGCTGCGGAGACGGGCCCGGTCACCGTGACCGTCCCCGGCACCTCCCGGTCCGCAAGCTCGATGAGCCTGCGCCGCATCGGACCGTCCCCGACGATCACCAGCCGGGCGTCCGGACGGCGCCGCACCACGTCGGCCCATGCACGGATCAGCATGTCATGGCCCTTGCGCCGGACGAGCCGCGCGACGCTCAGCACCACCGGCCCGTTCCCGAGCCCGTGCCGGCGGCGCACCGCCGACCCGTCCAGCCCCGGACGGAACCGCACGGTGTCGACGGCCCCGGCGAGCCGCGCCAGCCGCGTCCGGTCGCCGACCGCGGCCTGGAGCTCCGGCAGCGTGGTCGCGCTGAGGTGGGTGAGGACGTCGAACGACCGCGCCGCAGCCCGGAGCGCCACCCGCGTCGGCGGCGCCCGGAACCACCCCAGCTCCTGCCCGTGCGCGGACCCGACCAGCCACCGCACCCCGGCCGCCCGCACCAGCGGCGCGTACATCCCGAACGGCGCCGCCGCCGTGATCCACCCGGCCTCGACCCGGTGCCGGACGACGAGCCGCCGCAGCCCGCGGAACAGCAGATACCCGTGCCGCCGGACGACGGGGAACGCGAGGGCCGCGTCGAACTCCGCGGACCCCGGCCACGCGGGCGCCACGACGACCACCCGGTCCACGGGCAGCCTCCGGACCAGCTCCCACGTGAACGTCTGAACGCCGCCGGGCTCCGGTGGAAAGTGCCCGGTCAGCACCAGCGTCCGCGGTATCTCCATGCGACGACGATTTCCCGTCCAGAGGCCCCCCAACCAATCCACCAGGCCACTGACCGCTTTGTCGCTTTGCAGCTCCCTGACCTGACTCGTGCGATCCGGCCGAAGTCCCACAACATCCTTAAAAGGAACGTCAGAACGTCAGGGGTAAATGTCATGATGTGGCAAAGGCGACAGGCGGGCGGAGCGGGGGACGGGGTGTCCAGAAGGTCGCAGGAACGGGAGCACAGGCCGGTCCCGGAGCTGATCACGGGACTGGCTTCGCGCGTCCGCGAGGGGCGGATCCGCCTCCCCAAGTTCCAGCGTGAGTTCGTCTGGACTCGGGAGCAGGTGCTCGACCTTCTGGACTCGATCGCGCGCAACTACCCGATCGGCAGCCTCCTGCTGTGGCGCAGCGATCTTCCCCTCGCGAGCGAACGCACCATCGCTGGCCTTGCGATCGACGTCCGCGAGGACGAGGACGTCACCGCCTACCTCCTCGACGGCTGCCAGCGGCTGTCCACGATCTGCGGCGCGCTCCACTGGGAGCCGGACGACCCGCGGAGTAACTGGAACCTCGCATACGACCTGCGGGAAGAGCGCTTTCTGCACCGCGATGATCTCGACGACCCGCCGGCCTACCAGGTCCCGCTCCGCTTCCTGACCGATCCGTCCGCTTTCTTCAAACGGGTCATGAAGCTCCCTGAAGAGCAGCAGGCCCGAGCGGACCTCCTGTTCAACCGATTCACCCAGTACGAGGTCGCCGTGGTGACCCTCGAAAAGACGTCGTTCACCGAGGTCGGCCGCATCTTCGAACGCGTCAACACGCGGGGGACGCCGCTCACGACCGTGGAGTTCGTCCGCGCCGCCACCTGGACCGACGAGTTCGACCTGCTCGATGCGATCGACGGCGTCCGCGCAGTCCTGGCACGCAAGCATTACGGACGGATCGACCGGCAACTGCTGCTCAGGGCGATCTCCGCCGCCGCAGACCTCGGGTTCTCCACGAGGGACCTCGAAGGGCTGCCCGCCCTGCCGCACGAGAAGCTGACCTCGGCCATCGCAGAGACCGGGGACGCAGCACGCCGCGCCGTGGACTTCCTCACCACCGAGATCGGCACACCGACCGCCGAGGCGCTCCCGTATCCGAACCAGCTCGCGGTCGTCATCGAGATCTTCCGGCGGCTCCCGAAGCCCGACGCGCGCCAGTTCACCGCCATCCGCAGCTGGTTCTGGAAGACGGCGCTGACCGCCTACTACGACGGCTGGAACGCCCGGAAGATGAGCGACGACCTCGCCGCCGTCGCCGCGTTCGCCTCCGGTGCGGCCAAGAACATCGCTGTGGACACGCCGCCCCTCAGCGTCGGGCTCTGGAAGTCTCAGCAGTACAGGCGCGACAGCGGCAGGACGAAGGCGTTCGCTCTGCTCCTGGCGGCCGCAGGACTGCGCGACCTGCGCACGGGGCAGCGGATCGACACCGGCCGTGCCCTGGCCATGTCCAACGACATGCAATACCACCACTTCTTCCCGAAGGCGTGGCTGATGCGCGAAGGGCTCGCCTATGAACGGGCGAACACGCTGGTCAACATCGTCATGTTGACCGCGATCAGCAATCAGGCCGTGGCCGACCAGGCCCCCGCCGCCTACCTCAAGGACGAGATCGACTTCAGCGGAGAAGAGGAGATCCGCGCGCGGCTCGAAAGCCTTCTGGTGTCACCGCCGGCGTACGACGCGGCAGTGCGCGGTGACTATTCCGCGTTCCAGGACGCACGTGCCGAGACGCTTCTCTCCTGGGCCCAGGAACTCGTCGGGGGCGCCGCGATCGCCGAGACGCCGGACGAGGAGCTCGATCCGGATGTGACCCGGCGGCTGACGGAGGTCGAGGTCACCGACACCGATACCGACGACTGAGCCTGCCGCGCTCTGTCGCCCCCGTCTGCTGTCCTTCTGGGGGAGGTACGAGATGCGGGTCAAGGATCTGCCCGAGTCGGACAGGCCTCGCGAGCGCCTGCTCCGCCAGGGCCCTCGCGCTCTGGCGGACCGAGAGCTGCTGGCGCTGGTCCTCGGCGCCGGGCGGCCGGGCCGCGATGCGATCGAATTGGCCGCCAGACTGATCGACGATCAGGGCTGTCTCGCGACCCTGGCAGGTGCTGACGCCCACACTCTGAGCCGCCTGCCGGGGATCGGCCCGGCCAGAGCGGCTCGCGTCGCCGCCGCCTTCGAGCTGGCGCGGCGCGCGGCGAAGGGCAAGGAGCGCCGAAGGATCCGAGGCTCGGCGGACCTCGCAGCCGTGGCAGCGCCGCTTCTGCGCGGCCTGCGACACGAGAGGGTCGTGGTCGTCGCATGCGACACCGGCGGGGGAGTACTGCGTGTCGTCCCGCTGACCGAGGGCGCCACCGACCGAAGCCTTATTCCTGTCCGGGACGTGCTGACCGCGGTACTCGCGACTGGCGGCGCCGCGTTCGGTGTGGCGCACAACCATCCCAGTGGACGTCTTGAGCCCAGCGTGTCCGACCGCCGGGCGACGGAGGCGCTGCGTGACGCCGCCGAAACGGTCGGCCTGCGCTTCATGGACCACGTAATCGTCACCGAGACCGCCTGGACCCGCGTGACCTGACCAGGCCGTCCCAAATGCTTGTCGGGTGGTCGAGCGCCGACCGGACCAGGCCACCCGCACACCCGCCCGACAACCCCGGCGGCCCCGGCCAACCGTCCCGGCTGGAGAGCCCCGCGGTCACCCGGTCGGTGCGTGTTGGTGCTCTGTGGCTCGCATGGCCAAGGCGGTGAGCCTCTGGGCGAGGAGCTCCGGGGAGCGTGCTTCGATCAACCGGTCCGGCAGGCCCGGGACGAACGCCCACCATGACCGCGTGTAGATCCCGTACCAGACCTGCAAACCGGGGATCCAGTACGCCAGGCCGGCGGCCGGGTTCATCGGCTCAGCTCCCCGGTGGACGGCTGAGCGGCCAGCGCCTCGCGTAGTTCCTTCTCGGAGTCGGCGATGACGGTCGCGGGCAGGCCCGGCCTCGGGTCACGTCGAACCGCACCCCAGTACGCGCCCTGCTGGGATATCCACACCATCAAGGCGGGGAAGTCCCGCTCGATCTCGGCCGTTCTCGCATCTTTCATTCGCTGACCTGTCTCTCGCGGCCGAACTCGTCGGCGTGCGTCTGATTCCTGAGACAGGTTGCGGTCGAGTAATTACTCTGGGCAACGAAGCCGTTGTAACTGGACGTCCACCCCCGACGCCCCCGCCAACCGAGTGCCGGAGGCCCCCTGCCATGGCCGGTGACCAGCAAGACCCCGACGCGCTGCGCGTCTACTTCAGCGAAGAGCTTCGCCGGATGCGCCAGCGCGCGAAGCTGTCCCAGAGCCAGCTCGCGAACGCCCTGGGCTGCACCCCGCAGTGGATCTGCCAACTGGAGAAAGCGGACAAGACCGTCTCCGAGCAGACGGCCCTCGACCTGGACACCTACTTCAAGACCGACGGCTGGGACCACGACGAAGGCCACTTCCAGCGCATCCACAAGACCATCCGCCGCGCCGGCCGCCACCGCGTCCTGCGCCCCGGCTTCAAGACGTACCTGGAGTACGAGCCCAAGGCCATTGGGATTCGGTGCTTCGCGGCTCAGATCCTGCCCGGTCTACTGCAGATCGAAAACTACGCTCGCGCGATCATGGATCCAAGCGAACCTGTGGAAACGCTGGATGCGCGTGTCGCGAGCCGTATGGAGCGGCAGACCCTCCTCACCCGTGAGAAGCCTGCGATGGCGGCGTTCATCCTGGACGAGTCGGTATTCCGGCGGCCTGTCGGCGGCGCGGAGGTGATGAGGAAGCAGATCGATCACCTCATCTCCATGGCGCGACTGCCTCATGTGCAGCTGTTGATCATGCCCTTCGAGCGGATCACGCCCGAAGCGCTCTCGGGGGGACTGATCCTGCTGAGCTTTGAGAAGGACGCAGACCTGGTCTACATCGAGTCGGGAGCAATCGGACAACTGATCGACGACAAGGATGAGGTCTTCATGACGGGAGTGTACTTAAATAGGATGATGGGTGACGCTCTGAGCCGACTTGAGACCATCGAGTTCATGTGCCAGGCCAAGGAGGTCTACCTGTGAGCACAACAAAGCAAGTGACTCTGCGATGGCGAAAGAGCACCTACAGCAACGGTGTAGGTGGAGAGTGCGTAGAACTTGCCGCCTTGCCAGGACAAGTTTTGATCCGTGACTCCAAGGACCCGGATGGCGCCCGGCTCAGGCTCACCTCGGTGGCGGCGCGTGACCTCCTGAGCCGACTACGAGCAGAGTTGTCGTGAATCGACGGCGTCAACGCTTGCCTCTGTGACCGCAAGAGCGGTTACAGTGACGGGGCGGGCGGCAAGTATGTAGATTTCACCGCTGCCTCAAGGTCGCGTTAAGGGATCAGAGTTGTCCGCTAAATGCCTTGTTTAGTAGTGATGGTTTGACTGCGGCGATTGCTTCGGCTTGAATATTTGCTTTGACGCCTGTTGTGATCGCATCTAGTGTGCGGGCCATCCGATGCTGGGTATCGAGTGGTGGCAACGGAATCTGTTGAGCCTCAAACTTCTTGATGCCGAGGGTTTTGTTTCTTCCGGCGGAGCCGGGTGAGGCTCTGCGAATCACCTCAAGTCCAGGCTTGCAGGTGAAGTAATGCCGAAGGTATGAGGGATCTGCGAGATCTTCGTTCACTTGGTAGGTCATAAATCGATGGCTGCCAATGAAGCCCGCTTCGGCTGCACTGGCTAGTGCGACTGCCCCTTCCCAGGCGAAGACATTGCTGAAGAGCAGATCGCCCGGCTCGATAGCGAAAACTTTTTTGCTGCCGATGTCGTCGCTGCTGACTGGTTCTTTGTGGAATACGCCCTTACCGAAGGACTTTATGCCGATCTCTCGATAGGTCTTTCCGGATTGTGGGGCAATGGGGCGCCGAATCAAGGTTATAACTTCGCCCACCGCCTTGGTGGTCTTGGCCGACTTCACTGCGTCCCAAATAAGGGATTCGCCTAGCGCCTCGCACAGTTCGCTGCGATATGCTCTAAGTGTCACCACCTGCTCGAACTTCATAAGAAGGGCGTCTAGGCGGGCGGCGATGCGGCGCTGCTCCTTCAGATCTGGCAGCGGCACAGGGGTTGCCATGAGTGTAGCCGGGGTAGTCCGCTTTCGACGGACCATCGAGCCTCGTGGCGTGAGGCGATCCCATAGAGTTGGCCAGGCGACCAGGTGCTTAATATAGGCGGGGTCGGCAACATCTCTGTTGATGTCAAATGCGGGATATTCTGGGGACACATGGGCCCCAGAAAATTCGTCAGGGACTACCGCCAGTGCACCTTCCCAAGCATTAAGCTTGCTCATCACCAGCTGGTCAGTCTCAAGACGAGTAAAAGTGGAGTATGCCGTCTGTGCCCCCGTAATTGTTGGTCTCTTGATCAGACCTCGTCCGAAGCTGTATATGCCGGCGATGCGATACTCTTCGTCGGCGCTGACCGAGATTCGCTTCGGGCTTGGTCGAATTGCGTCGCCGAACGCACGCTCGGAGAGCGTCATTATATCCCCTCCAAGTCGTTCTGGAGCGAAGTGAGGAGGTTGAGGATCTTGTTCTCCGTAGATATCAGTTCGGTGAGTAGTTCAGAGGGAGGGCGATGGCCTAGATCGTCCTCTTCCTCGGGGTTGGTGAGATTGAGGTTATATTCATTGGCGGTGAGGTCGGCGATGGAGACGCGCCATGCATGGGTGTTTGTCTCTCGGCCGATTCTTTCCTTGCCGCCCCACCACTCGGCACATTCCGCGAATTCCTCATTGCTCATGGGTCTGGTTTTTGCGTAGCCCTTGCGGCCCTCGGGCGGGTCGATCTGGTAGAACCAGGTCTCCTTAGTGGGGCCCGTCTTGTCGAAGAACAGCAGGTTCGCCGGGATCTGCGTGTAGGGCGCGAATACACCTTGCGGAAGCCGGACGATGGTGTGCAGGTTGCACTCCTCCAGCAGCTTCTTCTTGATCTTGGTGCCGATGCCCTCACCGAAGAGGGCGCCGTTCGGCAGGACGATGGCGCAGCGACCGTCAGGCTTGAGCTTCCTGATTACCTCGTGCAGGAAGAGCCAGGCCGTCTCGCGGGTCTGATAGCCCTTCGGGAACGCCTTGGCGATCGAGGCCTCCTCCTCACCGCCGAACGGCGGATTGGTGAGGATCACGTCCACGCGGCTGCTTGGCCCGGTCTCGTTGCGCATGTGCCGGAGCGCGTTCGTGTGCAGGATGTTCGGTTCGGTGATGCCGTGCAGGATCAGGTTCATCATGCACAGCAGGTAGGGGAGCGGCTTCTTCTCGATGCCCCGCAGGTCGCGCCAGAGCTTCTCCTGCTGGAGGATTCCGAGCTTCTGGCCGTCGGGCAGCTCTGTCAGCTCCGTGTAGGCCTCGACAAGGAAGCCTCCGGTGCCGCAGGCGGGGTCGAGGATCGTCTCGCCGAGTTCCAGGAACGTCTGCTTGACCATGAAACGGATGACAGGGCGCGGAGTGTAGAACTCGCCGGAGTCCCCGGCCGCGTCCCGCACCTCCTTCAGGAGCGACTCGTACAGGTACGCCATCGTGTGGATGTCGTCGCTGGACGTAAAGTTGATGTTGTTGATCTGGTTGATCAGGTCGCGGAGGAGATAGCCCGACGCCATCCGGTTCTGGACGCCCTCGAAGACCTGGCCGAGGACGTTGCGCGGGTCGCCCGGCTGGTCGCTCTTGAGGTCGCTCAGGTACGGGAGTAGTTCCTCGTTGACGAACTTGAGAAGGTCGTCGCCGGTGAGCTCCTTGTCCTCGGCCCATTTTCTCCACTGGTACTTGGGCTCGATCGCGGGGCGGAAGTCGTCCTGTTCCGCCATCTTGCGCTGCTTCTCCAGCGCGTCGAAGGCGCGGAGGAACAGCAGCCAAGACAGCAGCGGCAGCCGGTCCAGGTCGCCATTCAGGCCGGCGTCCTTGCGCATGATGTCGCGGGCCGACTTGATGACGGAACCGAGTCTCGCGCGCGAGCTGGTGTCCTCGGTCTTCTTCTTCGCTGAAGCCATGGCGGGGTCAGATTTCCGTTTCCGTGGTGAGGGTCTGCGCCCAGAACTTGCGGACGAGATCGAGCGCGGTCGCGAGCTTCGGTTCGGCGAGCGTCCGATCCTCGGCGAGTCTCGGATACTCCGTCGCCCAGATGGGCGGCGGGTCGGGGATGTCCGGCGGTACCGGATGGACGGCACGGGCCGCGAACACGTGCTTCACCACATCCAGCAAGGACCGGTCCGGGGGAAGGCCGTCCTCGATCAACAGGACCATGTCCACGAGGTCCTTGACCCTCGTGTTCGGCCGTTCGCCGTAGTCGCGGGTCAGGGCGTGCAGCTTCTCCGCGAAGTGCTGGCGCCGGTCTACCGACTCGATGGTGCGGGCGGGCACGTCCGCGAAGTCGAGGAAGCCGGGCAAGGTGATGCGTTCTGTGGCCGCGAGTTCTTCGCCGCGCAGAACGACGTCCAACCTGATCGTCGCGAACGACTTGCCGGCGAGCGCGGCGTCGACAGAGAACCGCCAGCCGGGACGTCCGGCCGAATCGGGCTCCAGGGCCGTGGGCGGCCGGACGGTGAAGGTGAAGCGGTCACCGTCCACGTCCACGGCGAGTGTCTCGATCAGCTCCTCGCGCAGGGCCACGCCGTCATTCGGTCCGCCCAGCAGTGCGAGGTCGAGGTCCTTCGTCGCGCGGGCGCGGACCCCGAGGCGGAACTCCAGGGACGCGCCTCCTTTGAGGACCCACCCCCGTTCGGCCGCGGACAGCCGCGCGCCGATCCGGTCGAACACCGCCACGCGGCGCAGGCGGCTGAGATCGGTACCGGTCTCTTCTGCCCGCTGCTTGAGCCGGGCCTCCAAGGCGCGCCGGAGATCGACAGCGGTCGCGTACCTCCTCATGCGCGTTCCGCCTGGAAGGCCCGCTCTATCGCGAGCTCGGCGCGTGCCCCCAGATGCTGCGCGGCGCGCAGGAGCTGCCCTTTGGTCGCGGCTCCGCGGTCGAGCAGTTCGGCGACGGCGGAGTCGATCGCATCCTGGTCGAGCCCGTCGGCGGCGGACTCCGCGATGGCGCGGACGGGAGTGGTCACCCGGAACCCTTCATGTTCTTCGATCTCCTCGGGGGAAAGCTCGGCGCGGTGGACCACCACCGCCGGGTCACGCTGCCGGAATCCCGGCGGGACCGTCAGGTGGATCTCGGCGGGGTTGGCGATGCCCAGGTCGTGCACGCCGAGGGCGGTTCCGTGGGACACCACGGCCAGGTCACGGCTCCAGAGCGTCCAGCGGACGAGGTGGTCGTTCTCACCGGTCGGCAGGTCGGCGAACTCGCGGAAGCGGTAGACCCCTCGATCGACGCGCGTCCAGTTGCCGCGCTGCACGTGGAAGTACTGCGACTGGTAGGAGTAACCGTCCTCAAGTGCTTGGGCGGCGGTGAAGTAGCCGCGCTGACGCGCCGCCCGGCGCCACAGCCGGGCGCGAGGCTCGTCGTCCCGCTGCCGCATGCGGCCACCCTATCGGCGTTACACCTCCAAGTCACTTTTAGTTTGGTGCAGAATGCCTGCTTGGAACTAAAAGTAGATTGAAGGTCACGACGCTTCGTAGACACGGGCGTTCAGCTCGTCGAACGCCGCGCGCAGCTCGTCGCCGCCGCCGAAGCGCTCGCCGATCTCCAGGATGTTGCCGAGATCGGAGTAGGCGTCCGAACGCAGCGCCCGGACGTCCAGCTCCTCGGCGCCCCGAGCCGCGTACTGGTCCAGAACCCTATCGAGCACCTCCCGGGCCTTGGGTGCGAACGAGTCGAGGAACTCGCGATGCCGGACCGAGACGCGGCGCGCCCGCTCCGACCGCGACAGCAGCGGGACCTCCCAGGCCAGGTACAGCAGCAGGTCGATCGTGTCGGCGTCCGGCCGTCCGGCCCATTCGGCGAGGTCCTCGGGATCGATGTGGCTGTCGTCTAGCAGCTTGCGCAGTTCCTGCCTGCTCTTCATCTGCGCCCATCGCCCCATGAGCTGGTGCGGCTCAAGGCGGAGCTTGATGATCTGGTCGCGGACGAACTGGTCGTACTCGACGAGCCGCAGGCCGCCGTTGGCGCTGCTGTCCGACACGTAGAACGCGGTGCCCCACGGCGTGACGGGGACGCCGTCCACGTAGAAGGTCTTAGGGCTGGCGAGGATGTCGTCCACCTCGTCCGGATCGGTGACGAGCGGAGGCAGGGTCCCGCCGTCCTGCTCTTCGTACTCGCCCTCCGGCTCGGCGACGGTCCCGTCATCGCCGGGCACTTCCTCTTCGACTGAGTCGACGATGCGGCCGTCGGTGTCGGTCTCGTCACGGACGACGCGCATCGGCGGGCCGTCGAACTGCGGGTCGTTGAACAGGCGCGTCGCCTCGACGAAGTCGATGATGTCGAAGGTGTACTTGCGCGACTCGGGGAAGAGCCGGGTGCCGCGCCCGATGATCTGCTTGAACTCCGGCATCGACTTGATCACGCGGAACAGCACGATGTTGCGGAGGGTCGGGATGTCGACTCCGGTCGACAGCATCCTGGAGGTGACCGCGATGACCGGGACGTCGCTCTCCTCCTTGCGGAACTCGTCCAGCAGCTCCCGCCCCGGATCGCCGTCCGCTGCGGTGATCCGGCACGCGTACTTGCCGTTGTATCGGCGCGACATGTCGGCGTTGGCGTTGGTCAGGGCGTTCACCATCCGGCCGGCGTGGCCGGTGTTCGCGCAGAACACGATCGTCTTGCCCATCCGGCCCGTCCGGTGCAGGAACTCGGTCAGGTAGCGGGCGGCCTCCTCGGTGCGGTCGAGGATGGCGAGGATCCGCTCGAACTCCTTCGGGCCGTAGAGTTTGTCTGGTATCTCCCGGCCGAGGAGGTCCTTCTGGCCGGGATCTGGGCGCCAGCCCGTCATGTCGACGTTCAGGCGCACCTTGCGGACGCGGTAAGGGGCCAGAAACCCGTCCTCGATGCCGTTCGCGAGCGTGTACTGGTACAGCGGCTCACCGAAGTAGCCGTAGGTGTCGGCGTCCTTGGTGGTGACGGGAGTCGCGGTCAGGCCGAGCTGCACCGCCGGGGAGTAGTACTCCAGGATCTCCCGCCATCTCGACTCCTCGGCCGCGCTTCCCCGGTGGCACTCGTCGACGATGATGAGATCGAAGTAGTCCGGGGCGTACTGGCGGTAGAGGGCTTCCGCGTCGCCGCTGCTGTCGAGTGACTGGTAGAGGGCCATGTAGATGTAGCGGCCCGTCTTGGCGTCGCCTCCCCCGAGCTTGTGCACGGCCTCGCCGAACATGGGGACGAAGTAGTCGTCCTTGGGCTGGTCGATCAGGATGTTGCGGTCGGCCAGGTAGAGGACCCGGGGGCGCCGGGCCTCCGGCCATTTCGCGTTCCAGAGCTTGGCGACGATCTGCGAGGCGACGAGAGTCTTCCCCGTGCCGGTGGCCAGCACGAGCAGCATCCGCTTCTTGCCGGATGCGATGGCCTGAACCGCCCGGTTGATCGCGATGTTCTGGTAGTAGCGCGGTTCCTTCGGGGTGCCGTCCCAGTTGCGGAGTTTCGAGTTGAGCGGGGCCGAGGCCAACCTCGCCTGCTGCTCGTCAGCGAGTTGCCGTTCCTGCCGGTAACGGGTCCACAGCTGATCGGGGGACGGAAAAGCCGCGATCTCGTTCTGAAGGCCGGTGCGGGCGTCGAACTCCAGGATCCGGTGCCCGTTCGTCGAGTAGGCGAAAGGGATGTCCAGCAGGCGGGCATACCGCTTTGCCTGCTCCAGGCCGTCCGCGGGGTCGCGGCGCGAGCGCTTGGCCTCGATGACGGCGATCGGCAGCCCGTCAGAGTAGGACAGGACGTAGTCAGCCTTCAGCGGCCGTTCCTGCCGATGGCCCCGCGTGGTCGCGCGAAGGCGGCCCCTATTGATCGGATACTGGCCGCGGATCTGGTCGTCCTGCCAGCCTGCCGCGTCCAGGGCGGGCTCCACGAAGCGGCGGCACGTCTCGTCCTCTAGGGGGTCCTGGAATCTCGACGTCACCGCACCATTCTCACTCGGACCGCCGACAATTTCGGGCCGATCGGGCCTTCTGCCGCGATCTGGCCTCCCGGGTCGGTGGCGCCACACGTCAATGGCTACTGACAGAGCGTCAGTTGGACGTCGTGGCGGGTGTGCGGGCGAGTAAAGGTGAGCAGCCGTTCGGCCTCGGCCTCTATCGCTGAGCGGTCCGTCGGCGACAGGGGGCGGAACGGACGGACGGTCAGCGTGACCGTGTCGGCGGTGCTCTTCGCCGTCCAGGTGCCGGTGACCATGCCATCGACCAGGACCGTGGCGGCCACGGCGGCGCCGTCGCAGACACGGCGCCGGACGTCGGCGGTCATGATCCGGGTGCGGTCGGCGTGGGCGAGCAGGGTCGCGTCGAACTCGGGCAGGAGGCGCACGGGCGCCGGGACGTCGTCCTCGGGACGTGGCGCGTCCGGCAGGTCGAAGAGTTCCTTACCGGACGCGTCGGCGAACACGCGCAACTCGGGACGCAGGCGGTCGAACACCTCGCGAAGACCGGCAAGGCCCGACCAGGTCCGGGCGTCGGCCACCGACGCGGGTCCGAACGCCGCCAGAAACCGCCTGACCAGCAGGCATGCGTCCTGGAGCGTCGGTTCCCGGTGGACGCCGGTCCAGTCGGCGCGGGCGAACGGCGTCGCGCCGCGAATGTTCCACGTGCCGCTCGGCGCGGGATGCACCACGGGTTCGAGGTACTGCACCGACCATCCGAGGGCGGCGGGGTCGGCGTCCGGCCACCGGCGGGCGAGGAGCCGCCCGAGTTCGGGGCGGGTGAGCGTCCGGCCGTCGGCGAGCAGGTCGCGGGCCTCGGCGACGAGCGCGTCGAGGTCGGCGCCGGCGACGCGGCGGCCGAACGCGGTGCGCTGCACCCGCCGCAGCAGCGGCGCCAGCTGCGGACGGATCAGCCGGAAGTCCGGCACCGACAGCAGGTGCTGCGTCGCACGCATCAGTGTCGAGCGCACCAGCTCGCGTTTCTCGATCGCCGCCGTCAGGTCATCGATCGCGAAGCCCTCCAGGCGGTTCCACAGCGCGAGGTACGGCAGGTTCGGGTCCTGCGCGTTGAGGCCGAGCAGCCGTTCGACGGCGAGAACCACCGGGAGGTCCGCTCGGCGGAGCAGCAACTGGCGTCCGAGGAGCGCGCGGTTGAGCGCTCGCGCGGACAGGGCCTCGCGAGCGCCCATGTCAGCGCACCTTCCGGAAGAACGCGCGGATGTCGCCGGTCAGGAGGTCCGGCGCCTCCATCGCCGCGAAGTGGCCGCCGCGGTCGTACTCGGCCCAGTGCACGATCCTGTGCTGCCGCTCGGCGAGCGCCCGGATCGTGAGATCACCCGGGAAGATCGCGCATCCCGTGGGGACGGTCGAGATCTCCGCCGGGGCACCCCACTGCGACGCCTCCTTGTACAGCCGGATGGACGACGCCGGCGTGTCGGTCAGCCAGTAGATCGTGACGTTGGTGAGCAGGGCGTCCCTGCCGACCGCGTCCTCCGGAAGCCGCTTGGCCGGGTCGCTCCACTGCTGGAACTGGTCGGTGATCCAGGCGAGCAGCCCCACCGGCGAGTCGTGCAGACCGAACGCCAGCGTCTGCGGCCGCGTCGACTGGATCGCCGCGTACCCGAACCGCTCACCGGACGGGTCGGTCAGGACGGCGAGCCGCTCCTTGTCTGCCTCGTCGAAGCCGTCGTCGTTGCCGTCCCAGGACGGGAACGTCATCGGGCCGTTCATGTGGACCCCGACGACGCGCTCGGGGGCCATGCGCCCGAGCTGGGGCGAGACGAAGGAGCCGACGTCGCCGCCGTGCGCGCCGTACCGCTCGTACCCGAGCCGGTCCATCAGCCCGGCCACGACCTCGGCGTAGCGTGCGGTGTCACCGTCGCCGGGCCTGCGCGTCGGGCCGGAGAACGCGAACCCCGGCAGCGACGGGACGACCAGATGGAACGCGTCGGCCGGGTCGCCCCCGTAGGCCCGCGGGTCGGTGAGGGGCCCGATCACTGCCAGGAACTCGGTGAACGTCGCGGGCCAGCCGTGGACGAGCACGAGCGGCAGCGCGTCCGCCTCGGGCGACCGGACGTGCAGGAAGTGCACCCGCTGCCCCTCGACCTCGGTGACGTGATGCGGGTACTCGTTCAGCGCGGCCTCGTGCGCGCGCCAGTCGTAGCCGGTGCGCCAGTACTCGGCGAGGTCCTTGAGGTAGGAGACGGGGACACCGTGGTCCCAGCCCACCCCGGGAAGCTCGTCCGGCCAGCGGGCGGCCGCGAGCCGCGCGTTCAGGTCGTCGATCCGATCCTGCGGGATATCGATGGTGAAGGGACGAACGCCCTGTTCGGAATTCATGCGGACGACGCTAGAAGCAGGTTAGGACGAATTCGTTCCTAAGTAACTGGCATATTTGGATTCATGCCGGACACATCCGCGCGGCTGCTCAGGCTGCTGTCGCTGCTCCAGACCGGCGGGGACTGGTCCGGTCCCGAACTCGCCGAAAGGCTGGCGGTCACCACCCGGACCGTCCGCAGGGATGTGGACCGGTTGCGGGAACTCGGCTACCCCGTCCACGCCAACCGGGGCACGGCCGGATACCGGCTGGGGGCGGGCGCGTCACTGCCGCCCCTGCTGCTGGACGACGACGAGGCGGTCGCGGTGGCGCTCGGGCTGCGGACGGCGGCCGGAGGATCCGTCGCCGGGATCGAGGAGGCGTCCCTCCGGGCGCTCGCCAAACTCGAACAGGTGCTTCCGTCCCGCCTGCGCCACCGGGTGGCGACGCTGGCCCGGGCCACCGTCCGGGTCGGCGCCCGCGCCCCCGAGGTGGACGCCGACACGTTGATGACCATCGCCGACGCCTGCCGCCGGCACGAGCGGCTGCGGTTCGGCTACGCGGGCCCGCGCGGAGACACCGTCCGCCAGGTCGAGCCGCACACCGTGGTCAATTTCGGACGCCACTGGTACCTCGTGGCCTGGGACCCCGACCGCGACGACTGGCGCACGTTCCGCGTGGACCGCATGAGCCCGCGCCTCCCGGCGGGCCCCCGCTTCCCGCCCCGCGCCCCTCCGGACGGCGACGTGGCCGCCTACCTGGCGCGCCGGCTGTCGGTCAGGTCGTGGGCCTGCCAGGCGACGGTCACCCTGCACGAACCCGCCGACGCGGTCGCCGACCGCGTGTGGCCGGGCATGGGAGTCATCGAGGCCGTCGACTCCCGCAGCTGCCTCCTCCACGTGGGCGCCGACACCCCGTCCGCCCTCGTATGGATGATCACCTCCGTGGACGCCGACTTCTCCCTGACCGCGGGCCCGCCCGAACTGGCAACCGCCCTCCGCGCCCAAGCCACTCGCTGCCAGAACGCCGTCGACCACCTCTAACTCTTTACAGGGTCCTGGGCACGCTCTGGGGAAGTGGACGGGACGGAGCGGCCGCGCGCCCCCAGCGTGACCGCCGCGGCGACGATGACGGCGGCCGCTGCGAACCCCGTCGTCGCAGGCCAGCCGAACCGTTCGACGGCGGTGGCGCCGAACGCCGTCCCCAGGCTTCCGCCGACGAAGTAGACGAGCATGTAGGCGCTGTTGAACCGTGCGGGCGCCGCGGGATCGATCGCGAGGACGGTGCTCTGGTTCGCGACCTGTGCGGCGAACAGTCCCGCGTCGAACAGCGCCAGGCAGAGCAAGGTCGCCGGGGCGCTCGGGAGGGCGACCCCGACGACCGCCGCCGCGGCCCCGGCGACGGCCAGGCCCAAGAGGATGACGCGCCGCGCGCCGACGCGATCGGTGAACATGCCCGCGACCCGGGTGGCGGGGATGCCGAGGAGTCCGGCGAACGCGTACAGGCCGATGCGCTCCGCCGAGTACGAGTACGGGGGCTCCGACAGCGCCACCGCCAGCCCGGCCCATACCGCGCAGAACGCGAAGAACCACAGGGCACCGCGGGTCGCAGCCGACCGCAATGCCGTGTACCGGACGAACAGGCCTGGAATCGACTTCAACGTGGCGAGATATCCCCGCTCGACTTGTCCCCGGGTGCCCGGGACCACCAGCGGCAGGCCCACCGCGACGGCCGCGCAGGCCGCGGCGAACACCATGAGCATGCCGCGCCAGCCGATCACCTCGGCGAGCCAGCCGCCGACGATGCGGCCGGCGAGGATCCCCGCCGAGATCCCGGCCGTCAGGATCCCCAGCGTCGCCGCCCGCCGATGCGGGGACGCCAGCCGTCCGACCATCGAACTGAGGGCCGCGCCGACCGCCGAACACGCCCCGATCACGCCGGTCGACGCGCCCAGCACCCGCACATCGCCGACGACGGCGCTCACGAACAGGGCGGCCGCCAGGACCCCGACCTGCGCCGACAGCACCCGCCTCGGAGGGAACCGGTCGACCAGCGGGACGAGCAGGCCGAGCCCGACCATGTAGCCCATCGGCCCGCACGCGAGCGCCACCCCGACCGCGCCGAGCGAGGCGTGCAGCGAATCCGCCACATCGGCGATCGCCGGCTGCAACGGATAGATCGTCGCCGTCCCGAGCCCGGCCGCGAGCGACATGAACCAGACGACGGGACCGGGCAGGTCACGGCGCCGACCGGCACCGGCAAGATCAGTTTCCACGCCCCGACGGTAGGAAGCGCGGGCACGACCACGCTGGCAGGAATCGGACGTCGACGTCCCCGCGACGACAGGTCGGGCCGGGTTCGTGAACGGTGGAGAAGGTCAAAGGGTCCGGTAGGCGTCTTTGGCCCCCACTCGGCCCGCGTACTCTGCCAGTCCCTCCGTGGTCTCTCCCGCCCAGCCCACGTAGCCGTCCGGGCGGATCAGGAAGACGCCCGCGCCGTACACCTGCGCCGTGTACGTGTCGAGGTCCGTGTCCACCGTCAGCAGGGTCCAGTGCGGCCCCCGGAACGCGTCGAACAGCCGTGTCCCCTTCACCGTCCCGTCCGGTGCGCGGTCGCCCGCCCGCACCGGGCCCGGGGCCTCGCGGGTCTCCTCGGCGAGCGAGGAGGCCCGGTAGCCGAGGTTGAGCTGGCGGGTCGCCTCGCCTCGGCGGGTCTCGCCGCGGTGAACGCTCGTCGACAGCCCGAGCATGGCGGCGGCGATCGGGCGCCGCTCCTCCTCGTAGCTGTCGAGGAGTGCGGCGGGCGCGTCGCCCCGCAGCACGGCGCCCAGCTTCCAGCCCAGGTTGTAGGCGTCCTGCACGCTGGTGTTGAGGCCCTGGCCGCCGGCCGGCGAGTGGACGTGCGCCGCGTCCCCGATGAGGAAGACCCGGCCCTGGCGGAAGCGGTCCGCCAGAGCCGCCCGCGGGCGGAAGTCCGAGGCCCACCGGACCTCGGTCACGTCCTCGGGGGCGAGGTGCGAGCGGGTGGCGACGACCTTGCGTACGCCGTCGAGGGAGAGGTCCACCGCGGTGCCTTCCGGGAGCCGCGCCACGAGTTGGAAGTCCTCCGTGCCCGCGAGGGGGCAGACCGCCATGAAGCCCCCGTCCTCTGCCGGGAACATGTGCCAGTTGTCGCGGTCCAGATCGGGGATACGGACGTCTGCCACCAGCATCGGACCCGGATCGACCGTCTCGCCCGTCATGCCGATGCCGAGCGCCCGGCGCACCGCCGAGCGCCCCCCGTCGGCGGCGACCACGTACCCGGCCCTCAGTTCTGGCCCCTCGGCGAAGCGCACGGTCACGCCGTTCTCGTCCTGTGCGAGGCCGACCGCCTCCCGGCGGAAGGCGACCCGTCCGCCCAGCTTCCGCAGCCGCGCCAGCAGGATCTCCTGCGTGCGCCACTGCGGCACCATCCAGGGTTCGGTGTACGGCGCGTCCTCGGTCGGCTCCGCCGGGTCGAACATCTGGTGCTCGCCCATACGCCGTCCGTCCTGCCAGATCATCCCGACCGGGTGGACGCCGCCGGCCGCTCGGATCGCGTCGAGGACGCCGAGGTCGTCGAAGACCTCCATGGTGCGCGGCTGGAGCCCCTTGCCGCGCGAGCCGGGGAACAGCCCGTCGCCCTGCTCGACGACGAGCGCGTCCACCCCGCGCCGGGCGAGGTCGACGCCGAGAGCCAGCCCGCTGGGACCCGCGCCCACCACCAGTACGTCCACCTGTGCGGCCATGCGTCCACGCTCCTTAATGCCGTTAAGTTCAGTTGGATGCGAGGATGACCTTAACGGCGTTAAACTGTCAAGCGTGACCACCAGACGGCGTGCACCCCTCGACCGCAAGCGGGTCGCGGACGCCGCCCTCAACCTCCTGAACGAGGTGGGCCTGGAAGGCCTGACGCTGAGCGCCATCGGCCGCGAGCTGGGCGTCCAGGCACCTGCCCTGTACTGGCACTTCAAGGACAAGCAGGCCCTGCTCGACGAAATGGCCACGGAGATGTACCGCCGGATGGTCGCCGGGACCCCCCTCCATCCCGACGACACCTGGCAGGAACGGCTGCGCAAGTCCAACCACGGCTTTCGCGAGGCACTGCGCGCTTACCGCGACGGCGCCAAGGTCTTCAGCGGCTCACGCTTCACGGGCATCGAGCACGCCGAGCAGATGGAGGACAACCTGCGCCTCTTCACCGCCGCCGGCTTCACTCTCGCCCAGGCGGTCCGCGCGACGTTGACGACGTACCTGTACACGATCGGCTTCGTCATCGAGGAGCAGGGCGTCGAGCCCCTCCCCGACGAGCGGCGCGAGGGCTTCGACGTCGAGGAACGCGCCCGGATGATGGCCGACTTCCCCCTCTCCGCCGCCGCGGGCCCCGAGATCTTCACCGACTACGACCGCCACTTCGCAGAGGGCCTAGAACTACTGATCGCAGGCATCACCACCCAATACGGCATCGACTGACCGGCGCCCGGGCGGGTAACGGCAGCCCCGGCTCTCGGCCCAGGCAGCCGAGACCTGGACGATCACGATGTCCCGGGGACTCGGCAAGCACCGGAAGCCCAGCCCCGGCCCCAACGGCTGCACCGGCTACCGAAACGCCGGCCGACCAGGCGAGCTGAGCGATCGCATCCCGGCGAAGTCTCGGACTCACACGCATGTCCGGAGTTTGTCGCCCGCTTCGCCGTCCGTTTGACGGCGTTGACCCGGCACTGGCGACGACGACATGGCGGACGCCGGTCTCGCGCTTCAGTATCGAAGACGGAATAGCGCTCACTGATCAATGGATCGTGCAATCCCTGTGGATTCGCGCTTTCATGGACGGCGGTGTGACCGGCCGCAGACCCCGCGCGGCACCGGACACCCCAGGCTCGCATGCGACGAGGCGGGCCGTCGCCGGGTTCATCTTGGGGAGAGGGCCGCAGCGTGGGCGTGGAGCATTCCACCGGGACCGACACCAAAGCCGAGGATGCCGATCGGCCCAAATCGTCCGACAAGCCGCCCGGGCCGCCACCCGACAATCCTGGCGCGCCCGACCAGCCGTCCCGTCTGAAGAGCCTCGCTCGCGCCCGCGAACCCGCCCCGCAGGAGAACGGGCCCCAGCAGGCAGCGGCCGAAGACAGTGGCGCCCGGCCCACGGACGCAGACAAGGAGAAGGCGAGCGCGCCAGGGACCCAGGACAAGCCGCGGGACGCAGCCAATCCGAAGGTGGAGGCAAGCGGTTCCGAATCCGAGGACGAGTCGAAGCAGGACGAACGCGTCCAGGAAGCGCGCTCTGGTGACGCCGGGAAGCAGACCGATGCCAGGGTAGGCGGCGGTGAGGCCGAGGGCGGACGTGACGACAAAACCACTGCCACACGGACCGAGGACGTCGGCGAGAAGGCCGAGACGCGTGACGACCCCGCATCATCGACACGGCAGTACACCATGCCGGCCGACAACCCCGGCTCCCCGAACCAGCCGTCGCGACTGGAAAGCCTCGCTCGCGCTCGCGAACCTGTCCGGCAGGAGAACCGACCACAGGAGACCGAAGCCACAGACGCCGGTAGCCAGCCGCCTGCAGAACCCGCCGTCGAGCCTGCTCCGTCACCGCCGGAGAACGATGACTCGAAGACCGAGCGTCCGCAAGAGCAGGCCCCAAGTCCTCAACAAGACCAGAAGCCGGGCACCGACATGCCGCCGCCCGCCTCGGTGTCGGGAAGTGAGAACGCCCGCGACGTGGCAGAAGGCGTTTCACAGGAGCCCGTGAGTCAACCGGAAGACCTGCCCGGTGACGATCTTCGCGCGGGGGCCGGTGAGCCGGACGGCCCGGCGGCCTTCAACAGCTTGGACGACGTGGTGGACGAACTGGACAAACAAGTCTCCGGGGAAAGTCCAGCCGACGACAACGGGAGTATCGTCGACTTCGACGAGGACGTCCTTGAACGCGGGATACCGGATCGGCTGAAACAGCTTGCCGCCAAGCTGGGGCGAAGCGATGAACCGAAGGAATTGAAGGGCACGGTCGATCGCCCGGACTTTCAGGATCCAAGAGAAGAACCTGAGTATATCCCCGACCGTTATGGCACGCCGCTGGATCGTGCTGATGGTACACGTGTACCGCTGTTCAACGGTGAACCTGCCCGGGAACAGGCAAAGCAGGGGATCCTCGGCGACTGCGGCATAATCGCTACCCTTGGGGCGGTCGCCGAAAAGTATCCTGAAGCCATCCGGAACTGTGTGCGAGAAACTGAAGACGGCAACTATGAGGTCCGCTTCAACGAGGCCAAGTATTCGAAGTCAGCGCAGCGTTACGAGTCGACCGGGCAGTCGATCACGCTCACGGTGACACCTGAGGTGCCGATTAAAGATGATCGGCCCCATATGCCTGCATTTGCTGCAATTACCGCAGCGGGTACGGCTTGGGCACCGGTTCTGGAGAAGGCGATCGCCGGGCTGGATCAGACCTGGAGTGCCGAACGTCTGGATAGAGCGAACCGGATATGGAAAGCGCAGGGCAAGCCAGGGGATGCGCCGACCGGTTATGTGCGATTGAATCAGGGCAGCAGTCCCGAAGAGCGTGCCGAACTGCTTACTGGGCTCACGGGTCACCCTGCCAAGACTGTCGACTTTCCGACTGGATATGATAACAAAGGGCGAAGCGCGGACCGCAGGCTCCAGGACGAAATCGTCGGCCTGCTCTCCCAGGGAAAGCCCGTGCTGGTCGGGACACGCGAGCTGGGCAAAGGTGAATCAAACCTCCCGAACAAACTCATCGCCAAACATGCCTACGAGGTCACCAGGGTTGATGATCAGGGAAATCTATACCTGTACAATCCCTGGCACAGAAGTCATCCCTCGCCGATGACGATCAAAGAATTCAAAGCCAACATCCGGCACCGCTACACCACGATGGAGTGAGCATGGCAGTCGAGAGATTCGGCCTGAAGCAAGGCACTCAAACCTCTATAGATGAGGATCTGGAGATTGGGTTGATGAGTGCGCGCAAAGGAGACGACGGTAGGGTGCCAGAGGTTCTTGTCTCCGTTAAAGACGATGGCGAGCGCGAGTTGACCCTCCATCCTGGAGACACGTTTCTGATTGGGGACCAGACTTGGAGGCTTGAGCGAGTCGAAGAGGCTGGCTTGGACAGGCTCGGCGCCATTTTTGTGAGGATTGAGTAGTGTCTTCAGGTGACGCACGGTGGCGATCACCCGTTCCGAATGCGGTTCGACGCGCTCAGCTGTTTCTGACTTCGGAATCTTGACGGTCAACCGCGGCGGAGCAGGCGGCGTTTATGGGGTGGCGGAGTGTCGTCGGGAGGCGGGAGGCGGGAGGTATTCCTGGACGTGCACCTGCTCGGCTGTGGTGATCCGGGCAAGTTTTGGACTGGAAGAGGCGGGGTGCTCACCTCCACCAGCCACGATCCGTCGGCGACCCGGAACACGCTCCGAGCGGGGGTTGCGCCGTGAGGTACGTAGAGCGACTCGGGGACGTGTTCCATGGCCAGAGCCCGTGCCCGTGCGTCGGCGATGGTGCGGTCGCCCTCCACGGGGATCGTCTTGACGAGCTGCCAGTTATGGTCGTCGCTCCCGAGGGGAATCACTTCCTCGACGAGGACCACGTACCGTTTGGCCGTTTCCGGCGGCGTGTCTCTGACCATGAACGCAAACCTAATGCCCTTCCTGAGGCGCACGAAGGTCTCTGTGCGCGGTGATGGCAGGCGGGCTCGCGATCTACGGCCGGGGTTCTAAGGCGCACTGCGTCGCTGTCGCCGGGTTGGTGTGGGTCGGTGGTTCGCGGTTCGCATGGCCAGTGAAGTCAGGCTCTGGGCCAGGAGGTCCGGGGCGGGGCTTCGATCAGTCGGTCTGGGAGGCCGGGGACGAAGGCCCACCATGAACGGGTGTAGATCCCGTACCAGACTTGCAAGCCGGGGATCCAAGTCGTCAGGCCGGCTGCCGGGTTCATCGGCTCGGCTCCCCGCTGGACGGTTGGGCCGCTAGTGCTGCGCGTAGTTCGTCCTCGGAGTCGGCTATGACGGTTGCGGGCATGGTGAGCTTCGGATCGCGTCGGACCGCGCCCCAGTACTCGCCCTGCTGGGATATCCACACCATCCAGGCGGGGAAGTCTCGCTCGATCCCGGCCGTTCTCATGTCTTTCATTGGTTGACCTGCCCCTTCGCGGCCGAACTCGTTGGTCTGCGTTCGATTCGTGGGACAGAATGCAGTCGATCGATTACTGTCGGCTACGAAGCTGTTTCAATTGGACGTCCACCCCCCGACGCCCCCGTCAACCGAGTGCCGGAGGCCCCCGCCATGGCCAGCGACCAGCACCACCCCGACGCGCTGCGCGTCCACTTCGGTGAAGAGCTGCGCAGGATGCGCCAGCGCGCGAAGCTGTCCCAGAACCAGCTCGCAAGCGCCCTCGGCTGCACCCCGCAGTGGATCTGCCAGATGGAGAAGGCGGACAAGGCCGTCTCCGAGCAGACGGCCCTCGACCTGGACACCTACTTCAAGACCGACGGTTCAGACCAGGACGACGGCCACTTCCACCGCCTCTACACCGCCATCCGCCGCGCCGGCCGCCATCGCGTCCTGCGCCCCAGGGGTCTGTCCAGTTAACGGTGTAACTCGATCTTGCGGGGTCTAGTTGCGGGCGGCGGCCAGGCGGCCTTCGAAGGTGATCTCGAAGGCGTTGAGG
>NZ_JBEZFD010000042.1:0-42217 GCF_040649235.1 Spirillospora sp. NPDC049024 | reverse complement strand
GAACCAGCCCCACGGCAGCTCCCCCCGACGATCAACTCGCCGAGCAGGACTACACCACCGCTAGATCAATTGCTACGACCGGTTGAGGGCAGGGTGGGCTGATTGGGCCTCGACGCTCGCTCTGGATATCAGCCAGGAGTTTGATGCGATGCTGGACGAATCGGATTCCGATGGTGTCGTGTTCCGTCCGGCGGGAGAATTCGCGGATCTCACGCCCATGGAATATACGGAACTGCACGACCAGGTGCGGACGCTGTCCCTTCTCGCCGAGCGGCCGCGCGACGAGTCCGAGCTGGGCGAACTGATCCGCGCCGGCGCCCGCCGCACCGCTGACACGCTCACGCATTTGACGTAGCCGGTACGCGGGACGGCGGACGCGCGGGCCTGTTAGCGGATAGAGGCATCGGTTCCTTCGCGGCACGCTGTGCCCCGGGTTTCAAGCGTGCGGAGGTGGGCGGCGGCCATGCGGCGCGCCTGCCGGGACTTTGTTGGCCCGACGGCGCCAGGTGAGGTTCCACAGGGAGATGGGGTGGAGGGAGGAGCGCCATCACCTCGGCAAGGTGTTACGTGGTGGCCGATGATCGCCGACTCCATCAATGCGTTGCCGACGATGCCGGTGGAGGCGTCGATCCCGGCGTCGATCAGGTGCGTGGTGAACCGGAAAGACGTTTCCCAGGTCCTCACACGCCGCTGCCCTGGCGCCGCGGGTTACGGGCTGGTGGTGCTGCTGTCAGGGCTCGGGCACTCGGGACCCACTCGGTGGACCGTGCGAGGGACCTCGCCCGGCCGGAAGGCGAGTGGTCATCCATGTCCTGGACCACCCGGGCTCTCGGGGGCGTGCAGACCTGTTGACGCTCGGTTGAAGGGGCTACGGTCCTTTGATGACGTGGTTGACCGATACACGCGACTCCTACGACGCCATCGCGGCCGGCTATGCCGACGAGACCCGCGACCTGCTCGACAGGCTGCTCCACGTCCGCGCGGGGGTCGTGCTGTTCGCCGACCTGGTCCGCGCGATCGGCGGCGGGTCCGTCGCCGACGTGGGCTGCGGGCCGGGGCACACCACCGCTTTGCTTCGGGAGCTGGGCGCGGACGCGTTCGGCATCGACCTGTCACCCGCGATGATCGAGATCGCGCGCCGCGAGCACCCCGGCGCGCGGTTCGAGGTCGGTTCGATGACCGACCTGGAGATCGCCGACGGCTCCCTGGCCGGTGTGCTCGCGTGGTGGTCGCTGATCTACATCCCGGACGAGGCGGTGCCGGGCGTGCTCGGACAGTTCCATCGGGTGCTGCGGCCGGGCGGGGTGCTGGCCGTGGGATTCCACGTCGGTGACGAATCGAAGATCGAGACGACCGGGGAGGGCGACCAGGTCGTACAGACGTACGTCCACCACCGCCAGCCGTCCCGCGTGGCCGACTGGCTCCGCGAGGCGGGCTTCACTGTGGATGCGCAGCACCTGCTGAATCCGGACGAGCCCAAGCCGGGCGCGATCCTGTTCGCACGCCGGCCCGCGTCTCCGCCTCGGTAACCTCCGGCAGTCCGGGGCACTCAGGGACGAACGCCCGGCAGATGAGTGCGTCAACTCGTCGGCGTCACGGGCCATACGATCTCGCCGATGCGGTTCTGGGGCGCGATCAGTATTGCCGGTCTGGTCGCCAGGGCTTTGGCGGTGCGGGTTCGGCGGGCGGTGAGATACCTGCGCAAGGCGATGGCCGGATCGGTGTCGGGCGGTGCGGGCAGGGAGCGGCCGAGAAGGTCTACGCGCCTGCCTGCGTAGCGCGGCGGATCTGCGGAGTATCGGCCGAACTTCGAAGGTCCGAAGTCCCGAGTTCCGCGCCGGCGAGGAGGGAAGGGCCAGTTGTCGGTCTCGGCATAGAACGACCAGACATCGAAGTCCTTAACACCGCTACTTCCGTTCACGTAGTGCAGGGCGGCACCTGACACAGGGCGCGGCCCAGCAGGCACCCGGCGTACCGGCCGGAGCCCTGCGGGTTCCGCAGGAAATGCTCCTCCTCCGCTTCAGTGGCCAGCTCGGCCAATAGGAGCAGGTCTCCCCTCTCGATCGGTTGCCATCGACCGATCCAGATCTTCACCGTACACTCGGCCCCCTTTCACGCCAGTCGCCCGACATGCGCTCGGTCGGCGGCACGACCCGCGGCCCCCGGCGGCAAGTGCGGGAGCCGGTCGGGTGCGATTGGTCGTTATGCACGAGGCTGCCAGGACAGGAGGTCATAAGCCGTGGCGAGGTCGTCCGCCCACACTGCGTCGTGGTCGCGCTCGAAGGCGCCGATCAGCCGGTCGATTGTCACCTCACGGCACAGCCAGGCAGTCAAGTCCCTGCGCCGAGCACCAGCGAAATCGTGTTCGTTCACCAGTTGGGCGAGGTGTCGATCCGCGGCCGGAACAAGGATGGTGTCCCAGACGGCGAGGTATCTTACGATGCTGTCGCCGGTCATTGCGGCGGCATCAAGGAATGCGGCGGCGTCGGAGAAAGCGCCGATCCTTGAAGGGAACTGCTTCAGCAAGGATCGCCAGACCGCATCGAGATAGTCGTCGATGGCTTGCTGCTCGGCCGAAGGCCAGTGGCGCCAACGCTCTTTGGTCAACTTGGACAGGACGATGCTCCCGTCGAGTTCACCGGACGTCACCATGCGTTCGAACAGCAGAGGGAGCAGGCTCTTCACATCATCGCGGCCGCCCACCGTGCCGCCCAGGCGGAGAGTCAGCGAGAAAAGGTCGTCCTCGTCCACCGGCGTCGCAGGACGGCAATGCGGGCAGCCGTCAAGCACCGCTCGGCGAGGATACGGCGCGAAAACCTGGTCGAGTCGTGCCAACACGGCCGCGAGATCGTCGTCCACGCATTCAGGATTCCACGTCGACGGCTCGGTACGAGTGCCCGCTCATCGGTGAAGAACGCGGCCAGTCCAACATCGGATCGAACGCGTGGCAGGCTCTGGTCATCGGTCGAGGCCGGCGCTGGCGGGCTCGACCGGTTCGGGTATCGCGCTGCTCCCGGACGTCCCGCTCGCCCAGCACATCGGCACCCGCCTACGCGGAGCCCTGGAGGCGGAGCACTTGGTGCGGGTGGAGACGCGGCTGGCTTGGGTGACCTGTGTGACGAGTTGCCAAGCGCCAGAAGCCTTCATATACCCTAGGGGGGTAGGGCATAACAGACAGGAGCGCAGCCATGGGTGATCACACTCGGATCGTTGTCGTAGGGGCCTCGCTGGCGGGTATCCGCGCCGTCCAGACTCTCCGGAATGAGGGGTATGTCGGCGAGCTCAGCCTGGTCGGGGCCGAACCGCACCTTCCGTACAACAGGCCGCCGCTGTCAAAGAACGTTCTCACCGGCGACGATGACGTCGCCCTCCCTGGTGGCGACCAGTTCGACGCCACATGGCTGGGCGGCCGTCGCGCCGTTCGGCTGGACGCCACGGATAGAACGGTCGTCCTGGACGACGGCTCCGAACTCGGCTACGACGGCCTGGTCATAGCGACCGGTGCCCGGCCGCGGCGGTTGGCCGAGGACCAGATGGCGCTGACCGGAGTGCACGTCCTGCGCACCATCGACGACGCCAAGGCGCTCCGGACCGCTCTCGCGTACAAGCCCCGGCAGGTCGTCGTCATCGGCGGCGGCTTCATCGGCGGCGAGGTGGCGTCCGCGGTACGCGCCCAGGGCATGGACGTGACGCTCGTCGAGAGCGGGCCGCTCCCCATGATCGGCGTCGTGGGCCGGCAGGTGGCGGACTGGCTGGCCGAGCACCATCGGCGGAACGGCGTCGATCTGGTGACCGGGGTGCGGGCGAACCGTGTGGAAGGCGGTCCCGATGGCCGGGTCGCGGCCGTCCATCTGAGCGACGGGCGGTCGGTCCCGGCGGACCTGGTCATCGCCGGGCTGGGGGTCGAACCCAATACCGAGTGGCTGGACGGCAGCGGCGTCCAGGTTCAGGACGGCGTCCTCACCGACGACAAGCTGTTCGCGCTCGGTTTCCCTGACGTCGTCGCCGCGGGTGACGTCGCCCGCTGGCCTCATCGGCTCTTCGGTGACGATCCGGTCCGGGTCGAGCACTGGGCGAACGCCAACGAGCAGGGAGCCTGGGCCGCGCGCAACCTGCTGCGCGGGCCTTCCGGTGCCGAACCTTTCGTCGAGGTGGCCGGGCTCGGAACGCGCGTACACGGCAAGCGCATCCAATGGGCCGGCTTCCCGACGCTCGCCGACCAGAGCACGATCGTCGCCGGCTCGGTCGAGGAATCGAGGTTCGCGGTCGCGTTTTCGCGAGACGGCGTCCTGGTGGGCGCGGCGACCGTCAACTACCCCAAGGAACTGAACCGCCTCCGCGGCGCCATCGCGGCCGGCGCGACCAGCCCACTCCCGCATGAACCGGCGGGCAGGCGTGAACGCTCGCCAATTCGAATGACCCTTCGGTAGCCCGTTCGAACCGTGGTATTGGGGGTCCATGACCACCTGCGGCGGCGGAGCGGGCGGGGCTCCCGTAGTCCCCGCCCGCTGCGGCTGCCTGCTTCTACTGCTTGAGCAGCTTCCGCATCTTGGTGATCTCGGCGGACTGCGAGGTCACGATGTCCGCGGCCATCTTCTTGCCCTCAGGAGACCGCCCGGAGCTCTGCTCGGTCTTGGCCATCAGGTCGACGCTGCTCGAAGAGCCGCCGCGCATACGCGAGAAGCACGCCCAGCGGGCGGCACTCCCTCACCTCCGCCGCCAGGCCCGAGCGCGCAAGCGCTGCAGACCCGGGCGGACTCGGCGGGGCTGATCACCTGGGAGGTGAACGTGGACTCCACCGTCATGCGGGCGCACCAGCACGCCGCCGGCGCCCGCAAAAGGGGGCTGCGCAGGCCGAGCCGCCCGGAGGGGTGAGCCGCGAGCCCGACGATCACGCGCTGGGGCGTTCTCGGGGCGGGTTGTCGACCAAACTGCATCTGGCCTGCGAGCAAGGGCAGAAGCCGTTGTCGCTGGTGATCACCGCCGGGCAGCGCGGGGACGCTCCGCAGTTCGAGGTGGTGATGGCCGGCATCCGCGTGGCCCGTCCCGAGGGCGGCCGTCCCCGGACCCGGCCCGAGCGGGTCCGGGCCGACAGGGCCTATTCCTCCCGCGCGATCCGCACTCATCTGCGTCGGCGCGGCATCGCCGCCACGATCCCGGTGCCCGACGACCAGGCGGGCCACCGGCAGCGGCGCGGCAGCCGCGGTGGCCGTCCGCCCGGCGTGGTGGTGTCGAGGGCCTCTTTCAGGGATCGGAACCCGACGCCGCGGCGGCGCAGGTCGGCGACGCTCGTGATGAGGTCCTCCAAGGAGCGGGCGAGCCGGTCCAGTGAGGGGACGACCAGGGTGTCGCCGAGCCGCAGGTAGTCCAGCGCCTTGGCGAGCTCTTCGCGCTCGGCGTCCTTGCCGGACTTCTTATCGGCGAAGATCCGGATGCGGCCCGCGGCCTTCAAGGCCAGGGTCTGGCGGTCGAGTCGCTGGTCTTCGGCGGAGACCCGGGCGTATCCGACGAGCGCGCCGGTGAGGATCGCGGGCTCGGCGCCGAGAAGATCGTCGGCGGCCTGGCGGATCACCGCGGAGGGCGGGGCATCGCCCGGGAACGTCGTCACAACTGGAAAGTGCAGGAAAAACGGTGCTGTCGGTGTTGTTGAACACCCGAAGTTCTCGACACGTTTTACCGACAGATTTCCGGGGCGCTCGGGCAGTGAAGAGGACTGCGCGCGGGGTGTCGAAGGATCGAACGATTCTCAGATACCCCACCCGGGGCGGACGCGTCGCCGCCGCTCGCCGTTGCGATGCCGGCCTGCGTGGTACGGCGAGACGGCTTCCGGTCAGGTTCGGGTCGGCGCGGTGGTGAGCCTGTGGACGAGGAGGTCGATCACGGCTCGTTTGTCGGCATCGTCGTGCCGGTGGGTGAGGAGGCCCTCGATGACGAAGGTGCCGATCGCGGTCATGGCGGGGAGGTCGGCTTCGGCGGCGCCGGCTTTCCGGAGGTCGTCGGCGACCAGGGTGTCGGCGAGTTCGTGGAAGCCGGTGTGCCAGGCGTGGACGGCGGGTGAGGCCGCGGCGCGGGTGTGGACGGTGTTGACGAGGCCGTGCAGCCGTTCGAGCTGGTCGACGGCCCACAGGAGCCGGTCGCTGAGCGGCCGGTCGGCGATGGTCGTGTACTGGGCGAGGGCTTCGGCCAGCAGGCGGTCCAGGACGGCGATGAGCAGGTCGTCCTTGTCGCGGAAGTACCAGTAGATCGTGTTGACGGTGACGCCGGCGTTCTTGGCGATCTGGCCCATGGACGCCGACTCGTAGCCGTCGTCGATGAACAGCCGCTGGGCGGCGGCGAGGATCTCCTCGCGTTTCTCCTCGCGGTCTTGGGGGCGTCGGTTCCGGGGCACCCCCACACCCTATCTTGAGCGGCCCTCAAGAAGGCGCTAGGTTTCTTGAAGACCGTTCAAGAAGTGAGGTGGGCCCCCATGGAGACCGACCACGCGGCTGCCGAGCTGCTCGGGCTGGACACGACCGGGCTGCTGGCGTTCTTCGCCACGCTGCCCGCCCCGTCCATCGAGGAGATGGACGGGGAGTACACCGCCCGGCTGCTGGCCCAGCCCGACCTGGTCGCCTCGGTGACCGGGCGCGCCACGGTGTCGAATCCGCTCGCGCCGTGGCTGTGCAAGGCGTTCCGGCCCGTCGACGGCCGGACCGGGCGCGGCTACAACACCTTCCGCCAGTTCGGCCGCATCCGGCAGCGCTATGCGATGCACACGCTCATCGCACCGTCGCGCTATGACGGCCGTCCCGCCTACACGCTGGTCTACCGCGCCTACGCCTCGATGTGCGGGGCGATCAACATGGTCGACGAGGTCCGCCGCGCGGCGCCCGGTGTCTATCTGGGCATCGGGACGTGGGGATTCACCGCACGGCAGCGCCGCATCCCCCTGCCCTTCCTGCTCACCGGCCCCGTCGGCGCCTACCGCGGTGACATCGGCACCGCACGCCGCGGCTTCACCCCCGGTCCGCGTGAACTGCCCGGCCCGAAGGAGGCCGTCCAGTGACGAAGTGGCTGCTGTACGGCGCCAACGGCTATACCGGCGAGCTGATCGCCCGGGAGGCGCGCAAGAGGGGCCTGGAACCGGTCCTCGCCGGCCGGAACCTCACGGCGGTCAAGCCGCTGGCCGAGGACCTCGGTCTGGACTACCGGATCTTCGACCTGCGCGACGCCGACGCGCGGCTGTCCGGCATCGACGTGGTGCTGCACTGCGCCGGGCCGTTCTCGGTGACGGCGCCCCCGATGATCGACGCGTGCGTGCGCACCCGCACCCACTACCTCGACATCACCGGCGAGATGGACGTCTTCGCCTACGCCCGCGAGATCGGCGGCCAGGCCCGCGCTGCTGGTGTCGTGGTCTGTCCCGGAGTCGGTTTCGACGTCATCCCCACCGACTGCCTCGCCGCCGCCCTCCACCGGGCCATGCCCGAGGCCACCCACCTGCGGCTCGGGTTCGACCTGCCGCTGGCGCTGTCCCCGGGGACCGTCAAGACGATCCTGGACGGGATGGCCGCCGGAGGCCGCGCCCGCATCGACGACCAGATCACCCCGACCCCGCTGGGCGGACGCACCGCCCGCATCGACTTCGGCAACGGCACCAAACCCGCGCTCGCCTTCCCCGCCGCCGACCTCCACAGCGCCCACCACAGCACCGCGATCCCCAATATCGAGGTGTACATCCCGCTGCCCTCCCCGCTGCTCCGCGCCACCCGGATCAGCAGGCGGTTCACCGGGCTGCTGGCCCGTCCCCGCGTCCGCGACGCCGCGCACAAGCTGATCGACAGGACGGTGAAAGGCCCCGACGCGAACCAACGGGCCACCAGCAGCGCCCACGTGTGGGGCGAGACCACCGACCCGGCCAGCCGGCGGGCCACCGCCCGCATCACCACGGCCAACCCCTACCGCCTCACCATCGACGGCGCCCTCACCGCCGTCACCGACCTCCTCGCCGCCACCGCCCCCCGCCTCGGCGCGCACACGCCCGCGACCCTGTTCGGCGCCGACCTCATCACCCGGCTCCCCGGCAGCGGCCCCCTCACCATCAGCTCGACCGAAGGAACCCTGACGTGACCACCGTCCCTCGCACCGCGCTCATCACCGGCGCCTCCGCAGGCATCGGCGCGACGTTCGCCCGCCATCTGGCCGCCCGCGGCTACCAGCTCCTGCTGGTCGCCCGCCGCGCCGACCGCCTCCACGAACTCGCCGCCCAGCTCACCGAACAGCACAAGGTCCGATGTGAGGTCTTCGCCGCCGACCTCACCGACCCCGCCTCGCCCGCAGCGATCCTGCGATACGCCGACGAGCAGGGCCTGAACATTGACGTCCTGATCAACAACGCCGGACTGTCGGGCAAGACCGCGTTCGCCGACACCCCCTGGGACACTCTCGCCGGAGAGATCCAGCTGATGGTGACCGCCCAGACCGAACTCGCCCACCGCGTCATCCCCGGCATGAAGGAACGCCGCTGGGGCCGCATCGTCAACCTGTCCTCCGTCGCCGCGTTCGCCCCGCCCGCAGCCAGCCTGCTCTACACCGGCATCAAGTCCTACGTCCTCAACACCTCCCAAGCCCTCGACATGGAACTCAAACCCCGCGGCATCCACGTCACCGCCCTGTGTCCCGGCTTCACCCACACCGAATTCCACGACGTCATGGGCACCCGAGACAGAGCCAACCACCTCCCCGGCATCCTGTGGCAGCAGCCCGAAGCCGTCGTGGCCGAAGGCTGGAAAGCCGTCCAGAACGGCAAGCCCGTGTGCATCCCCGGACTCGTCAACAAGATCTCCGCCGCCGCCATGAAACCCCTGCCCATCCGCCTGGCCTACCTCGCCGGCAAGACCCTCAACCCCTTCAAGAACAGCTGAACCCCTTACCTCCGTTCATCGGCCGCCGACCAGGCCCGCCGCGAAGCCCGACCACAGCCCGGAGCCCATCGGGGACTTCTCAGACACCCCGAGGAGGAGGGGTTCGAGGCGAGCGGCGGCCTGGCGGCATCGGCCGACGGGGACGAGGCGGACGCCGTCCACTCCACGGCCGGATCCGTGGAACCAGACCGGCGCCCGTGCCTCCCGGCGACCCGCGGCGGATCCAGTGGCAGGCACTATGACTGATCTTCATCCCAGTCGGGCTGGGCGCTGTCGCGTAGCGCGCGGACGCCGGTGGGACCGAGGTCGGGCCGATTGAAGGAGTAGGTGCCGGTCCCGTTGAATGTGGCGGCGGGCGAACGGTTACGCGGAGGGGCCCGGCCGCCGCGAGATGACCTTGCGGTGCCGATCGGCTGGGGCGGCCCGTGCTGGTCATCCGGGGCTCGGCTGATCGCGGGTCGCCGAGGGGCAGACAACCGGGCGTCGGGACGTGTGAACATCCGGTGGGCTGGAGCGGGCGGATGCCGGGCTTCCTGGTCCCGTGTGAGCCGGTCGAGTGCCGTGTGGGGCGGCCGGGTTCGCTAACGAACGGCTAACAAACGATCAAGAGGCCGGTTCTCCGTGGTGGAGAAACGGCCTCTGAGCTGGTACTTCTTGTCGGGACGGCGGGATTTGAACCCACGACCCCTTGACCCCCAGGCACAGCAGACCAGTCGATCAAGGTCGATGGAAGTCGATCGGGGAGCCTCTCACCTGCGAAAACACCCTGGGGGAGTGGCGGCGGGTCCGGGGGAGTCTGACCACGGTGGCTCCCCTATCGGCTCCCCGGGACTCCCCTCGTTCTACAGCGACACCTCATCCAGCCCGCGGCTTGATGAGGTGTCGTCGTTTGTTCGCGTTGAGGACAGGCCGCTGAACAACGCGCCCACCCGAGGGTGGATTGGCCACTCTGATGAGCATGGAGCCGGTTCCCCGCAGGCCGCCGGCCTGGTCGGGGGACCGTGCCAGTAGTTCGCCAGCAGCCGGTCATCGACCAGTTCCCCGATCGGGCGACGCGCGGCTTCCTGCTCAGGCTGACTCATCTCCGCCACGGTAGCCGGAAGATCGGTTATCACACCGATGGCCGCGGTCCGAGGGGAGGAGAGGCATCACACAAGCCGTCGTCAGCGACCGCGTTGGCTCAAGTCGGCTGCGGCATACTTGAGCGATGCCGACAAGGAGGTCCCGAGCGGATGCCGCGCCCCCGAGCGCACACGACGAGGTCTTTTCAGCGCTGATCCCGGTGCTGCGTGGCCTGCGCGAGACGTTCGGGCACACCTGTGAAGCCGTCTTGCATGATTACCGGAAGACTGAGCATTCTGTTATCGCCGTCTCCGGTGAGGTGACCGGTCGTCAGGTCAACTCGGCAATGAGCGAGATCGGCTTGCGCCTGAAGAAGCAGGGCGACGCCGCCGAGGATGACCTCAACTACGTGGCGCGAATGCCCGACGGGCGCCTGATCAAGTCGTCGACCATTCTGCTGCGCGACAGCGCCGGCCATGTCTTCGGTGCGCTGTGCCTCAACATCGACGTTACGCGGCTGGTGGAGGTGCAGGAAATCCTCCAGGAGGTCGGCGGTGTGCCCGTGGGCGATTCCTTGCGCACCTACACCAGCGACCCGGAGACGATCGTGCACGACGCCCTGACCGAGATCGAACGAGAGATGGGGCGGTCCCTGGTCAGGCTCTCGGCCGACGAACGGGTAGAGGTGTTGCGGCGTCTCGACGAACGAGGGGTGTTCCAGATCCGGCGCGCCATGACGATCGTCAGCGACCGGATGGGGATCTCCCGCGCCTCCGGTTACAAGTACCTCGCGCGGCTGCGCTCGTCATGATCGCGGTTCGGCCGATGGTCGGGTCATTGATCCGGATGCGCCGCGGCGACCGGTTCCCGGACGACTTCTTGGTCCGGTCCTAGCCGGTACAAGCACGAGAACTGGGCGACCGCGGTATCGATGTGGCGCGGCAGCAGAAGCACGGAATCGCCTATCGCCGGCACCGGTCCCGCGTCGCAGGCCAGGACGAGATGCTCCTGCGAGACCGACCGCACGGACAGGTGAGGGGGCGATATCGCCACGGCATGTGGACGCCCCGCGTCCACCTGGATCGCTGTGAGCCCGGCGTCGACCGTCACCGTGCCGGTGCCTCGGCTCACCACGCGGGCGTGGACGGCGGCGGCCGGGATATAGCTGGCCGGCTTCGCCGCACGGGCGAAGCGCTCCAGGCTGCGGACGTCGTTGTACAGTACGGTGCCCGGCCCGAGGGTCAGCCGTTCGGACCAGCTCGTGGCGGGCCACGACGCCAGTATCTCCAAGAATGTGTGGCTGCCGCCCAAGACGACCTCATGCACGGGATGTCCGGCGTCAGTGAGCTCCCGCACGAGATCGTCGATGGAGGCGAGCTCCTCCTCGACCCGGCTCTGCTTCTCCACCGGCGGTAGATCTGCGAGGTTTCCGTCGTAGGCGTGCACGCCCACGAGCCGGTGGCCGAGTCGCGCGAGCGTTTCGGCCAGATTTCGGACCGCGGCGTGATCTCCGACCGGCACGCCCGTCCTCCCCATTCCGGTGTCGATGTCGATGACCACGTTCATCGGCGCCTCCCACAAGGAGGCGCCTTCGACGCTGTCCACGAGAACCGAGAGCATCGCGTCCGGGAAGCGGGCGGCGAGCGCGGCGACCTCACGTTGTGCCGGCCCGACCGCCGGATGCGCCAATAGGACGTCCCGTGCACCTGAGGCGAGCAGGAAGCGCAGCTCACCGACCGTCGATGCCTTGAATCGAGTCACGTTGTGGGTGAGTAGCCGACGGACCGCCCATGCGGTACGCGCGGTCTTGAAATGTGCTCGCCAGCGATCCGGCGTGGCCATGGCCGCCAGAGTGACGGCGAGGTTCTGCTCCACGGCGAGCTCGTCAACGATCACTGCTGGGCTGGGCATCCCGTCGAGGACGCTGCTCACCGCAAGGTCCGCAAGACGTCTGGTCGGTTCGAGGTTCATGTGGCCGCCTCCGCTCCGCGGATCCAACTGTGCTAGATGTTATGTCTAGAAGTAGACTAAAAATCTACCAGCTTCAAGTGTCAGGAGAATCCATCGACATGAACAGCGATGACTACCCGCTGCCCCCGCCCGTGAGCCCCTTCGCGCAGTATCGGCCGTGCAGGCGAGACGGCCGCCTGCTGTACGTCTCCGGCCAGGTCGCCGTCGAGGGCACGAGGTTCGTGCATCGCGGGAGGGTCGGCGCCGAACTCACCCTCGCCGAGGGGGTCGCCAGCGCGCGGCAGTGCGGCCTGAACGTGCTGTCCGCGGCTCGGCGCGAGCTCGGCGATCTCGACCGCGTCGCTGGTGTGCTGAAGCTGACCGTCTTCGTGTCCGCGGATGGGGAGTTCCTCGACCACCACAAGGTGGCGGACGGCGCGTCGCAGGCGATCACGGAGGCGCTGGGCGAGGAGGTGGGCGGGCACGCCCGGTCCGCCGTCGGTGTACCGCGGCTCCCGATGGACTCGCCCGTCGAAGTCGAGGCCGTCCTGCTCATCGGCTGAATCGCCATCGCGGTCGGCTCACATATCCAGGTAATGAGGTTGGACATGACCTTGCCGCACACGCAAACGATCAAGCTCGGCGCCGTCGAACTCGCCTACCACGAGCGCGGGGACGCCGGCTCGCCGGCGCTGCTCCTCCTGCACGGACTCGGTAGCTCGTCCTCGACTTGGGGCGCCGTCGCCGAGTCCTTCGCCGACACGCACCGGGTGCTGTCTCTGGATCTGCGAGGGCATGGGCGCAGTACGTGGACGTCGACCTACCTCGTGGACGACATGGCGGACGACGTCGCAGGGTTCCTCGACATGCTGGGTGTCACCGGCGTGAGTGTCATCGCGCACTCGATGGGCGCGATGGTCGCCTACGTACTGGCGGAAAGGTGGCCGGACCGCGTCGGTCGCCTGCTGCTTGAGGATCCTCCGCCACCGGTGCCCGCGACGCCACCCCGTGTCTCCGGGGAGAGACCGGCCGGAGAGCTGGACTACGACTGGCGGATCCAGGACGACTTCAGCCGGCAGCGCAACGCCCCGCCCAGCCGATGGCAGGAGCGGCTGACGGATATCAGGGCCGCGACGCTGATCATCCGGGGCTCCCGGAGCCACATCCCCGCGGCGGCGGTGGAGCAGATGGCGGCTCGGATTCCCCACTGCCGCGTCGTCGCCCTCGATGCCGGACACGACGTGCACGAGGACGCACCCGACGAGTTCTTGCATCACGCGACCGCCTTCATGGCCGTGTGACCAGACGAGCCGCCCGTCGCGGCCCCTCAAGAAAGGAAGACCGATGCCCCTGATGTTCTTGAACGGCGAAGGGATGAAGGGAGGCCAGGCGCATCCGCACATCGCCGGATCATCATTCCTCGGCCCGTGCTCGACCGCGCCGCTCTACCGGTTCTTCGCGTTCGGCCACGAGTTCCCGGGCCTGGTCCCGGATCCTGCACGCGGAGGGTCGATCATCGGCGAACTGTACGACGTGCCCATGGACAAGCTCCAGCGGCTGCTGGCCACCGAGCCCCCCGAGTTGGAGTTGTCCATCGTCACTCTCGCCGACGGCCGGCTGAGCTTCGGCATGATCGTCCGCCCCGGACGAGAGGTCTCCGCGGGAGCCGTCGACATCACCGACACTGCCTCGTGGCGCCGCTTCAAGGGGGAGGACGCGTCCTCCGACGAGCACGACGGGACCTGAAGCCCCCTGGGCCCGGTGCCCACGGAACCCGGTCGAGGCGTTCCGCCGACGAGAGCCGCACTGCCTGCCGATCGCACGATCGGCAGGCAGTGGCGTTTCCACAACCATCGAGATGTCTTCTGTCGGTTTGGACAATGTCCGGTCCTGGTGTCGGCCGTACTGTTCTGCCACCAAGTTGGAAGTCCTGGAGGACTCGATGGGCAAGGTCATAATCCGAAGCGCGATCGTCCCGGTCGCCGTCGCCGGCCTTATCGCAGGGGCCGGCTGCTCTACCGGCTCCAGCGGCGACTCGTCGGCCGTCACCTACGCAGTGCGGAGCGATCCGGGCAACCTGGATCCCTCCCTGACGACGAACTCCGCAGCCACGCAGATGGACGGTCTCGCCTACGACGCGCTCGTCGCACTCGACAAATCCGGTCGTGTCGTCTCAAACCTGGCCAAGACGTGGACGGCCACTGCCACTCAAGCGACCTTCACCCTGGTGAAGGGAGTGAAGTGCGACGACGGACACGAACTCACCGTCGAGGACGTCGCCTCGAACTTCAACTGGATCAAGAACCCGGCGAACCAGTCGCCGCTGTTCGGCTCGGTACTGCCGCAATCCGGCTACACCGTCACCGCCGACGGCGCCGCCGGCCGGCTCACCATCACGTTCGCGAAGCCGAACGGATTCATCCTCGAACAGCTCTCGAAGGTCTATATCGTCTGTCCGTCGAGCCTGGCGAACCGCGGAAAGCTCGCCGCCGGGACTGATGGGACCGGCCCCTTCAAGCTCACATCGGCGACGCCGGGCCACACCTACAACTTCGTGCCGAGAGCCGGCTACACCTGGGGACCCAACGGGGCCACGACCGGTGTCGCGCACTTTCCCGGCAAGCTGACGGTCGAGGTGTCGAACAACGAGAGCACCGCCGCCAACCAGCTGCTGACCGCCGGCCTCAACATCGCCGATATCCGCGGCCCCGACGTCAAACGGCTGAACGCCGCCCATCTGTACGCCCAGTCCTACCCCCACATCACCTCGGAGCTGTTCTTCAATCAGTCGACAGGCCGCATCCTGGCCGATGAGACGGTCCGCCGCGCACTGGTGCAGGCGACGAACCTCGGCCAGGTCGCGAAGGTGAACACCGGCTCCCTGGGGACGGTCGCGACCAGGCTCACCGACGGCGGATCCGAACCCTGCACCGCCGACATCACGACCGGCGTCCTCCCCGCCTATGACGTGGCCGCGGCGAACAAGTCCCTCGACCAAGCGGGCTGGACCAAGCAGGCCGACGGCAAACGGGCCAAGAACGGCAAGCGTCTCGCCCTGACGCTGATCTACCCGTCGAACGCGCAGACCTCGGTCGCCGCGGCTCAGCTCCTGGCAGGCCAGTGGACCCAGGACCTGAGCATCGACGTGAAGGCGACGCCCCTGACCCCCGCCGCGATCGACGGCCGGTGGAGCAAGTCCGGCAACTGGGGTGACGTGGCACTGGCCAGAGCCTCTGACCAGCTTCCGCCCAACCTCGTGGGCCAGTTCTCCGGCGCACAGCCCCCCAAGGGGACCAACTTCTCCGCGATCGACAATCCGCAGTACACCGCTGATGCTCAGGCGGCGTACTCGGCCACGGGGGCATCCGCATGCGCCGCCTGGGACAAGGCGGGCAAGGACCTGATCCGCGCGGTGAACGTGGTTCCGGTCTCCGCCCAACCCTCCACCTTCTTCGGCAACGGCGTGAAGTTCGAGGTCGGCGCCGGAACGGTCATCCCGACGAGCATCCGGACGAACTAGCCCCTGCCGCCTGCGGCAACGGTGTGCGGGCGGCCATGCACCGCCCGCACACCGCCCCCGACGAGAGAGGTGGTACATGAGCATCGACACCCTCGCGCAGCGAGGTCGAACCACGACCGGTGCCCGCGGCCGGCTCGCCGCGAACGGCTGGCTCGCGTTCGCGATACGCCGGTCGGCGCGGATCGTGGTCGCCCTCGGCGTGCTACTCGCACTGACCTTCTTCATGATCCATCTGGTGCCCGGGGATCCGGTCAGGTCCTCGCTGCCGATGGGGGCCACGGCCGAGATGATCAAGGCGAAGCGCCACGAACTCGGCCTCGACCAGCCGCTGCCGCAGCAGTTCGCGATGTACCTCGGCGACGTCGTGCACGGACGGCTCGGCCACTCGGTGGCGACCGGCGAGTCGGTGTCCAGTGTCCTGTCGCACCGCCTGCTGCCCACGCTGCAGATCGCGTTCCTCGCCTTCGCCGTCATTCTGGTCATCGCTCTTCCACTGGGGTTCTCGATCGCCGTCCTGACTCGCGGGGGACGCCGTCGGTGGCTCGATGACCTCTTCACCTTCGTCACGGGCCTGGTCGGGGCGATCCCCTCCTTCCTCACCTCCGTCGGCCTGATCTTCGTATTCGCGGTGACACTGAGATACCTGCCGGCGGCGGGGCAACGGGGACCGGCGAGCTACCTGCTTCCGGTGCTCTCCCTCTCGCTGGGGCTGGCCGGGCACCTCGCACGCATCGTCCGCGTCGAGACCCTGGCCGTGCTCGATCTGGACTACATGCGGACCGCACGCAGCAAGCGGACCGGCGTTGTCCACATGTACGCCCGCCATGCCCTGCCGAACATTCTGACCTCGGTGCTGACCATCAGCGGCATGATGCTCCCCGGCCTGATCGGCGGCACCGTGCTGGTCGAGAACGTGTTCGCCTGGCCGGGCATGGGCACCGCCCTCGTGCAGTCGATCCTGGCCAAGGACTACCAGGTCGTCCAGGCGATCGCGCTGCTGCTCGGCTCGTTCGTCCTGATCAGCAATCTGCTGGTCGACATCGCGCTGTCGGTGGTCGATCCGCGTTCGGCGATCCGAGGAGCATGAGATGAGATCGAGAAGAGGGGGTCTGCCCGCCCTGCTCCTGACTCCCGGTGCGCTCATCGGGGTCGCCGGCACACTTGCCCTGACGCTCGTGGCGGCCATCGCCCCGTTCCTCCTAGGCCACCAGGCGACTGCCGTCGACACCGACCACCTGCTGGCCGGCGTTTCGCTCCGCCACCCGCTGGGAACCGACAATCTCGGTCGCGACGTGTTCAGCAGGCTTCTTGTGGCGACCCGCACGAGCCTGCTCCTGGCCCTGGTCGCCGCCCTGTCCGGAGCGGCGGCAGGCGTCCTGCTCGGCGCGCTGTCCACGCTGCTCGGCCGCCGGTTCCTGCGCTTCTTCTCAAGCGTCCTCGACATCTGGCTGTCGTTTCCCGACCTGCTGCTGGTCATGTTCCTCTCGGTCGTCCTGGGCGTCGGCGGAACCGGCGCGGTCGTCGCCGTCGCCATCGCGTTCGCGCCGAGTTTCGCGCGCCTGGCGCAGACCCTCTCCGCGTCCGTGACGAGCCGCGACTACGTGGCGGCGGCCAGGATTCTCGGGCTGTCGCGGCGGAGCATCCTGTTCCGCCACGTGCTCCCCAACATCGCCGAACCGCTCATCCTCAACACCACGTTCGCGATCGGCGGCGCCCTCCTGTTCCTGTCCGGGATGTCCTTCCTGGGCCTCGGCGTGCAACCTCCCGCCTATGACTGGGGACAGATGCTCAGCCAGGGGCTCGACGACATCTACGAGAGCCCGCTCGCAGCCCTCGGGCCGGGCATTGCGATCATCTTGGCCGGAATCGTGATCAACTTCGTCGGCGAGACGTTCGCGACCGTCGCCAGCGGACGATGGCGCACCCACCCACGACACAAGGCCCGTACGTCGGACGTGGGCACACGACTTCCCGTGAAGGCTCCGGCATCGGCTCGCATCGCCGATGAAGGGGTCCTGCTGTCAGCCTCCGGACTGCGGGTCGACCTCGGAACCGGCGAAGCGGCGGTCACCGCTGTCACCGCGTTCGATATCAAGATCAGCCAGGGCGAGTTCGTCGGCATCGTCGGGGAGTCCGGCAGCGGTAAGAGCATGTCGGCGATGGCGCTCGCCGGCCTGGCACCGCCGAACGCACGCGTGCACGCCGAACACCTGACCTTCAAGGGGACGGACCCGCGAAGCCTGAGCCCGGCAGCACGACGGCGGATGTACGCCACCTCGCTCGGGATGATCTTCCAGGACCCGATGTCCTCGCTGAACCCGCTTCTTCGGATCGGCACGCAACTCGCCGAGGCCCCCCGGATCCATCACGGGACGCGCCGCCGAGCCGCGTGGTCGTTGGCGGCCGAGCGCCTCGCGGCGGTGCGCATCCCCGGCGCGTCGCGGCGGCTGCGCGAGCGGCCGGACCAGTTCTCAGGCGGGATGCGCCAGCGGGTGATGATCGCGATGAGCATGATGTGCGACCCCGAGCTGATCATCGCCGACGAGCCCACCACCGCCCTCGACGTGACCACTCAGCGCCAGATCATCGACCTGCTCAAGAACGTGAATGAGCGCGACGGAGTCGCCGTCGTCCTCATCTCCCACGACATCGGCCTCATCCTCGACGTCTGCACACGCGTCCTGGTGATGTACGCCGGCCGGGTCGTCGAGGAGCTCTCCGTGAGCAAGGGAAGCGCACAGGCACGGCATCCCTACACCCACGCGCTGCTGGCCGCGGTTCCCACGATGTCCACGGACCGCCGCCGTCCGCTGGCGACGATCGCCGGTCGGCCGCTGAGCGCCGACGGAGCCGCCGGGGGCTGTCCTTTCGCGCCACGCTGTCCGCGGTCCGATGACCTGTGCACGACGACCGAGCCGGTGCTGGCCGAGTCTGACCAAGGAGCTCGGGTCGCGTGCTGGCATCCGCACGAGGACGCGCCCGCGACCCGGATATCGGAGAGGTCATGAAATCACTGGGTGTATCCGGCCTGACAGTCCGGTTCGAGCGGTCCCAGGGGGTGGGGCCCGCGGTGGACGACGTGACCCTGCAGGTCCGCGAGGGCGAGGTGCTCGGCATCCTCGGAGAGTCCGGGTCCGGCAAGTCGACGCTCGCACGAGTGCTCGTGGGTCTGGTCCCGCCTTCGGCGGGTGCTGTGACACTCGACGGGCGGGCCCTGGGCAGAAGCCGGCGGGATCGCGCCGTGCTGCGCACCAATGCGCAGATGGTCTTCCAGGACCCGTACTCCTCGCTCAACCCGCGAATGACCGTTGGCGCGGCACTACGGGAAGCGATCGGCGTCCGGCGACCGGATGCCCCGCCAGGTGTGCCGAAGCGGATGGAGGAACTGCTCGAACTCGTCTCCCTCGACCCTGCGACCGCGGAGCGCCTGCCGTCCGCGCTGTCCGGCGGCCAGCGGCAGCGGGTCGCCCTGGCGCGGGCGCTCGCCGTGGCACCCCGTTTCCTGATCGCTGACGAGATCACGTCCGCGCTCGACGTCTCGGTGCAGGGTTCGGTCCTCAACGTGCTGCGGGAGGTGCAGCGCGAGCTCAATTTCGGGTTGCTGTTCATCTCCCACGACCTCCCGGTGGTCCGGTACATGAGCGAATCCATCGTCGTCATGTTCGCCGGTCGGATCATCGAATCCGCGCCCACGGACGAGCTGATCGGCGCACCGCAGCATCCCTACACCCGAGAACTCCTGTCAGCGGTGCCGTCGGCCTCCGGGGACACTGCGCGGCCGGTCGTCCCGCTGACGACCTCCACGCCGACCATCACGCGGCCGATTCAGGTCACTGCCACCGGTTGCGCGTTCGCGGCCCGCTGCCCCTGCGGCCCTGCCGCGGTGCCGGAGCGGCAGATCTGCCTCCGCGAGGACCCGAGAGCGCAGACCGGGCGGCGTCTTCACCAGGCCGCTTGCCATTTCGCAGAGTCGTTGGATCGCGGCGAGCACCGCACCGCCCAGTCCTAACCCGTGCCAGGAGGCCGGCAGTGGTTCACGTTCCCTACGACAAGAGCATCTCGCCCTCGGGTTTTCCCGTTCATGAGGGCGTCGCCTCTCCCGCCATCGTGGTCGACCTGGACCGGGTTGAGCGCAACATCGCACGGATGGCCTCCCTGACGGCATCGCGCGGAGCGACGATACGCCCGCACGCGAAGACCCACAAGTCGCGGCGCATCGCGATGAAGCAGCTGGCCGCCGGCGCGGTCGGCCTCACGGTCGCGACGCTGTCCGAGGCGGCGGCGTTCGTGGAGGCCGGGATCGAGGACGTCTTCGTCGCCTACCCGGTCTGGCCGGCCGGCGTGAAGCAGAACATGGTCAGGTGGCTGGCTGCGAACACCCGCCGCCTGCGGCTGGGCGTCGACTCGACGGCCGGAGCCGAACTCGTCGGCGCCGTGGCCAAGGGCCGGGAGGCACGGGTCGAGATGATGATAGAGATCGACTGCGGAGGCGGGCGCAGCGGCGTCAGGACGCCCGCGGAGTCACTGTCGATCGCCCGCGCCGTCGACGCGGCCGGGTTGTCCCTGGCCGGCATCTTCACCCACGGCGGGCACTCCTACGCCGGAGCCGACACGGTGCGAGCGGCCGCGTCGGACGAGGTGCGCTCGCTCGCGATGCACGCCGAGACGCTGCGGAGCCAGGGCTTCGAGGTGGCCGAGCTCAGCGCGGGATCATCTCCCACCTCGATTCGCGACGACCGCCTCATCGTGACCGAGGAGCGTCCCGGGACTTACGTCTTCAACGACCGGTGGCAGGTGACGCTCGAGTCCTGTTCTTGGGATGACGTCGCCCTCTCCGTGCAGTCAACGGTCGTGAGCGTCGCCTCCGACCACGTCGTGCTGGACGCCGGCGCGAAGGTGCTCTCGACGGATCTTCCACCCGTGCTGCGCGGCTACGGCCACCTGCCCGCCTATCCGGAGGCGGAGGTGTCCCGGCTCTATGACCACCACGCGATCCTCACGTCCGGCGGCGGACCGCTGCCGTCGCTCGGCGAGGCCGTCATCGTGGTGCCGAACCACGTGTGCCCTGTAGTCAACCTCGCCGACGACTTCGTCGCAGTCGCCTCCTCCGAGATCATCGGACGATGGCCCGTGGACGGCCGGGGGCTGGTGATCTGACTCTTGATCGTCTACGAAGAGACCCGGTCCGCTCCGGTGGTGGGCATTCTCGGGGGGATGGGGCCTGCGGCGTCGGCGGCGTTCTACACGCGCCTCACCGCCCTGACGCCGGCCGCCACCGATCAGGAGCACCTGCCCGTCCTCCTGTGGTCGGACAGCACGATCCCCGACCGCAGCGCTGCCGTCCTGGGCATGGGCGCGGACCCGTCCGCCCACATCCTGCGTGGCCTGTCCCTGTTGGAGAACGCGGGCGCGACGCTGATCGCGGTACCTTGCAACACCGCCCACTTCTTCCTGCGGCGGCTGTCCGCGCGGGTGAGCGTCCCCGTCGTGGACATGGTGCGGGAGACGTGCCGCGTTGTTCGCGCGTCATCGCCGCCGCTGCGGCGCGTCGGACTGCTCGGCACTTCGGGGCTGGTCTCGGCCGGCCTGTACCAGCGCGAACTGCGCGCGACCGGCGTTGGATGCCTGACCCCCTCGAACGAGCAGCAAGCCTGGGTCGATCAGGCGATCGCCCACGTCAAAGCCCGCGACCTGGACAGGGCCGGCCCGCTGCTCGCCTCGTGCGCGCGAGCGCTGGTGGAGCACGGCTGCGAGGCGATCATCGCCGGGTGCACCGAGATTCCCCTGGCGCTGACCGCAGAGGTCGGCGCACGGCTCATCGACCCCGGCCTCATCCTCGCCCAGCGGTGCGTGACGATCGCGACACGGCAGCGGGCCACGGGGAGCGCGTCATGAGCCGAACCCTGACACCCGAACTGATCTGCGCCCTGTCGAGACCGGAGGAGGTCTCGCTGTCGGCGGCAGGTGACGCCGTCGCCTGGACCGCCGTGCCGAACGGAACGGCGACACAGAACGGAGAAGGCGTCATCTGGACGGCCCTGCCGGCCGGAGACGCCCAGCCCGTCACCTGGGAGAGCGGCACGGACAATCGCGCCCCGCGCTGGGCGCCGCGCGGCGCGACGCTGGCCTTCCTCTCCGACCGGGAGAGCCGGGGCGTCATGGGCCTGTACATGATCTCTGAAGCGGCTCGCGAGGCGGTCCCGCTGCACGTACCGGAGCAGTCGATCAGCCAGTACGTCTGGGCGCCCTGCGGGCGCTTCGTCGCCTGTCTCCGCGCGTCGGGCGTGTCGGGCGGTGCCCGCAGCGTGATCGAGATCGTCGATGTGGGGCGACGGCGAGTCGCCAGGCGGATCGAGGTGGCCTCGTACCTCACGGCGTTGACGTGGTCGCCGGACTCGCAGGCGATCGCTTTCATCGGCCAGCCGGACCAGGAATCCGATTCCGGTTTTCTGGCGCGCATCGGTGTCGTCGAGATCGATTCCGGCGCTGTCCACTGGGTGTGCGCCGCGCCGTGGGCCTGCATGCCGGTTTGGCTGGAGTACGGCGACACCATCGCCTATCGCGCCCCCTGCGAGGCAGAGCCGCTCGGCGGCGAAACGGTCTGGGTGGTCGGTGCGCGGCCAGGTTCCGTGCCACGGATCGTGGGCCCAGGCGAGAACGGGACCGAATGCGTTGTCGCGGTCCGTGCGGTTCAGCCGGCCACCGTGGTGACCGCGCTGGCCGTACGGCTGGACAGCGTCGTTCGCGCATTCGACCTGCGGCTGAACGAGTGGCGCGACGTGGAGCGGCTCGATGGCGATCTGCTGGACCTCGACGTCTGCGGCTCTGGACGAATCGCCGCGGTCGCCCAGACGCGGTCGTCCCACGCGGAGGTCTGGTCCGGGCCGCCCGGCCATCTGGTCCAGCGCTCGGACCACGGTGCCGCACTGGCGGACGTGCGGCTCGGAGCCGTGTCGAGTTACGTCAGCACGAGCACGGATGGCTGGGAGATCGACGTTGTGGCGATCACACCGCCGTCCGGGACAGCGGGGCCTCATCCCACGGTCGTCCTGCCGCACGGCGGTCCGTACCGGCGATCGAACCTGGGCGTGCATTGCTCACCCCAGGATTGGGGTGCGCTGCTCGCGGCGTCCGGCTATCTGGTGTTGATGCCGAACTATCGGGGCGGCTTGGGGCGGGGCCATCGATTCGCGGCCGCCGCACGCGGGGACGTGGGCGGCGCCGAGTGGGACGACGTGGAAAGCGCATTGGAGAGGGCGATCGCGCTTGGTCTGGCGGATCCCGAGCGGCTCGCCATCGGAGGGTGGAGCCAGGGCGGATACCTCGCGGCGTGGGCGATCACCCGAACGCGGCGGTTCAAAGCCGCGATCATGGGTGCAGGTGTGGCGGACTGGCGAGCGCTCATCCGGACCAGCGACAAACCGATGACCGAGGCGGCGTTCGTCGGCGCAGGGTCGTGGCTGGACGGCGACGAACGCCCCGTGGGCCACGCGACCTTGATGCGCCGGCGTTCGCCCCTCTCCCACTCGCATCTGGTGTGCACGCCCGTGCTCATCCTGCACGGCGAGTCGGACCGGCGGATACCGGTGGACCAGGCCGTCGCCTTCGACCGAGCCCTGCGCGCGGCGGGCGTCGACGTTCAGATGGTCACGTATCCGCGAGAACCTCACGTGCTGCGCGAGAAGGAACATCAGATCGACGTGATGCGGCGTGTTCTCGCGTGGCTGGACCGGCATATGAGGCCTTGACGGCGGTCCATAAGTCAGCGTGCAACCGCAACTGCAGCATGAGTTCGAATCGGACGCTGGTGTCCTCCAGGTCGATCCCGGCTATCCGTACGACGCTCCGCATCCGATAGCGCAGCGTATTCGGATGGATGTGCAACCGCTCGGCGGCGCGTGGCGCGTTGCCGAAACAGTCGAGATAGGCGGCGAGCGCGTCCACCAGGCCGGCGTTGTGGTCGGCGTCGTAGGCGTACAGGGCTGCGAGCGCCCTGGACGGTCGCAGGCCGCGGTTGCTGGTGCTGCGGCGGGTCTGCTGGAGCAGAAGGTGACCTTGGACGTCGGTCACCGAGGCCACCCGGGCCAGTCCGTGTTCCACGGCCAAGAGATCAAGAACGCCGTCGGCATCGGCGCGCGAAAGCGGGATCTCGTCGACATCGCGGGCGACCCGCCCCACTCCGATGATCACCTGCTCATTCGGCTCGGCGCGGAAGACGTGCACCCGCGCGGCGTCCACGGCGCGCTGCGCGTCCTCGGCTTTGGCCGCGAGCGGGTAGACCACGTGCACGCAACTCTCCGACATCGCGACCGTGACACGCGGATTACTGCTGATCAGGTGCAGGGAGAGGGATTGGCGTAGCCGCTGCTGGCTCGCCCGTCGCGCCGCCCTCGTCATCGATCGCTCCGTGCGGGCGCCGCTCGGCCTTTCGATCACCCGCGCCGCCAGCACGCAGATCGAACGGTCGCCGAGGCCGAGCTCAAATGCGGCGTCGTGGGCCGCGGACGTGCCGTCCAGTACCGCCCGCAGGAGATCCTCCTGGCGGCGGCGATGCGGGTCGGCTTCGTGGTGGCGTCGCAACAGGAGTACCGCGGCGAAGTCCGCGGCGCTCTCGAATGCCGCGATCTGCCCGGGAGTCGGCGTTTCGGCGATGGCGGCCCACATGGAGCCGAGGACCTCGTGCCCCGCGGTGACCGCCACCGCGAGCCGCCGTCGCATCCCGTCGATCGAGGGAACCCAGACCGCGTGCTTCTGCTGGTAGATCCGGCCGTAGATGCCGGTGCTGCGGTACTCCTCCTGCCACCGGTCCGGCACCCGCAGGCCGAGGATCGAGGCGGTCCGCGCCGGATCCACGTCCTGTTGGTTGTGCGAGAAGGCCAGGACGTCGGACGACAGGTTCTCGATCGTCACCGGTGCGCCGATGAGCGTGCTGACCGTGTTGGCCAGCTCGAACAGGTCGGCGGTCGTGGCGAGGAAGCTGTCGCCGGCGATCGGCTGCTCGCTGACGGCGAGCAGTCGCCAGATCGCCTCCGCGAGCTGCGACCAGCTGAGCGCACCCGTCGAGCGAATCAGGGCCACCCCATGCCGCTCGGACAGCTCGAGACAGTGGTCGTCCAGGACCGTTCCGGGGCCCACGATCAACGCCGCGAGCCCACCCGGACAGAGCGCCTCCAACTGGTCGGCCACCTGCGGCGCTTCGGCCAGATCGGCACCGAGCAATACCGCGTCGCAGATCTCGGGCGATTCGACGTCCGGGTCGCGCACCAGCAGCCTGGTCAGCGACGCGCCGCCGTTGGGGGGCGAGTTCACGGGCGTGAGCACCGTGGTGCCCAGTCGGTCAAGAAGGGCGTCGACGCTGATTCCCCGATCCCCCATAGGGTTCCTCCCCTCGGTCGCCATTTCACCGACGTTGAATCAGCCCGGCGCGTTCTCGTGCGGCATCGGCCGCCAGCCGGCTCCAGACCGAGATCAGCCCCAGGACCTCTCGCGGTGTGGCCACCGTGTGCCGGACGGTCGACGGGGAGACCCGCTCGCTCCCGGGAATCTGCGCGGCCAGATCGGCGGCGGTGGGCATCGCCATGTCCACCTCGAGAGTCAGCTCCGGCGGAATGTCAGCGACGATCAGCGAGCCCGCCGCCTCGACGGCACTGGCCGCGCCCTCCCGGATCAGATCGCACGCCCTGGTGGGGTGGAGGCTGTCCGCCGCGCTCCAGCCGGCCGCCTCCTTCACACTGACCATCGACGCCGCGGGCATCCCGGGCGACAGATCGCGACAGAGGGCCGCGTCACCGCTCACGAGCCCGACCGGAACCCCGAGCGATGCGGCATAGATGGCGTTCACATCGGCCTCGGACATGAGCCGGCCACCGAGGCGCAGCCGGTGGAAGTGGGACGAGAAGCTGTGCGCCAGCACTCCATCGGTGCCCGCGGCCGCGTGATATCCGATGAAGATCGCCAGGTCGCAGTCGGGGGTCAGGCCCGCCATCATCGACGAGGGCTTGGCCAAGCCGGACAGAAGGCGGGCACGGGGGTCGAGCTCGTCCGGAACCAGGTTGTCCATCGTTCCGTGGGCGTCGTTGACGGTCACCGACGTCGCCCCGGCGTCGAACGCCCCGGCGATCGCGGCATTGACCTCCGCGGTCATCAGCCCCTGAGCCAAGGCGTAGCCGTGGCCGCCACGCACCGTCTGGTCCAAGTTGACGACGCCTGCCACGCCCTCCATGTCGGCGGACACGTACACACGCACAAGGCCCTCCATCCCTCCGAGCCCGGCAGCCCGGTCCTGATCCACGGATAAGCGCAGATCAGAACCTGTATGGCCACCAGAATTTCTACCGCAAACTAGCGCGGAACACTACGCCGGCATTAGTGAAAGATGGACAGATCGGGCCCGGATAGCTGTGCCAAGGAACAAGTCGGCACGGCGCGGGCCCGCTTAGCATCGTCGGCCATACGCCCTCGCCTCACACGAGAGGCCCGGCTTCCTGTGGAGAGTCACATGCCAGGCACCTTCAGCGCGTTGGCCGCCAGGCTCGAGGCGGCCCGCCTCACCCGGGCCGTACCCGGAGCTTCGCTGGCGATCCTCGACGACGGGCGACTGGTGACGGCGGCCGCCGGGGTCACGAACGTCATGACCGGCGTGCCCGTGACCCCGCAGTCGCTCTTCCAGACCGGTTCGATCACCAAGGTATGGACAGCGGCCTTGGTCATGCAGCTGGTCGAGGAGCGTGCGCTGAGCCTGGACACGGCCATCGACGACGTCCTGCCGGCCCCCCGCGGCGGCGCAAGCGCCTCATCGTTCGGAACGGCGACCGTACGGCACGCGCTTTCGCACATGAGCGGCATCGACGGAGACTTCTTCACCGACACGGGACGAGGCGACGACTGCCTGGAGCGGTACGTCGAGCTGTGCCGGACCCATCAAATGATCTTCAAGCCGGGGACCGGTGTCTCGTACTCCAACGCCGGCTACGTCGTCCTCGGCCGGATCATCGAACTTCTCACCCGGCGGTCGTGGGACCGTGCACTGGCCGAACGACTGATCGAACCGCTCGGCCTGCGCGCCACGGTGACGCTCCCCGAAGAGGCATTGCGGTTCAGTACGGCGATCGGCCACTTCTCCGGGGAACCGGCGGATCCCTGGAGCCTGCCTCGCTCCAACGGCCCGGCCGGCGCCATCTGCGCGACCGCGGCGGACGTCGTCGCGTTCGCCCGGGCCTTCCTGCCTGATCCACCGGTCAGCATCCTGTCGGCCGATGGCATCGGCCGGATGCGATGCCTGGAAGGGCGTCTGCCCTATGCGGTGCCGTGGCCCCTGCGCGGCTGGGGTCTCGCCTGGGAGATCTACGACTGGGGAGGGACCACCGGCTTCGGGCACGGCGGCCGGAGCGCGGGCCAGAACGCTTACCTTCGAATACTTCCGGAACACAACGCGGTCTTCGTGCTCTTGGCCAACGGCGGTGACTCCCGGGCCCTCTTCGAGGACATGTTCACCGCGGAGGCCGCGGAGCGATGGAACTGCGATGTCACCCACTACCTTCCGTCCAGTGACACACAGCCCTGCAACGATGGCCTGCTGGACGGCATGTACGCCCGCCTGGGCACGCGGCTGACCGTCAGTTCCAGCTCGACCGGAGCGGAACTGGTCGTGACCGATACAAGGATCACCGGCGAGTCCGAACGCCATGCCGTCGTCCGTTCTGAGGACGGCGGCGTGTACGCACGGACATCGGCCAGCGGTGTGCTGAGCCCGCTTTCGCTCATCGACATCGCCGGTGAGTCATACCTGCATTTCGGCATGCGCGCGAATCGGAGAATCCCTTAATGACCTCGACGAACGTACCCGACGGCTCGGCGGCCGACCACGTACGGACCGGAGCCCGGTCCGGCGGCGCCGCCTCCTGGCTCGCAAAGGCGCTCGCCGTGCTCGACGCCGCGCCGCTGATCGATGGGCACAACGACCTGCCGTACGCCATGCGCACCGCCTTTGACTACGACTTGGCCCGCGCCGACATCGCCGCACGCCAGCCGACCCTGCGTACGGACATTCCCCGGCTGAGAGAAGGCCGAGTCGGCGCGCAGTTCTGGTCGGCGTACGTCCCCTCGGATCTGCCGGAGCCCGAAGCGGTGGTCGCGACCCTGGAGCAGATCGACTTCATCCATCGGCTGACCCGCGCGCATCCCGAGACCTTCCAGCCCGCCCGCACCGCCGCGGACGTCCGCGACGCGTTCGGGGCCGGGCGAATCGCCTCTCTCATCGGTCTTGAGGGAGGCCATTCGATCGCCGGGTCGCTAGGGGTGCTCCGGGTCCTCTTCACGCTCGGCGCGCGCTACATGACCCTGACGCACAACGACAACACAGGCTGGGCGGACTCGGCGACGGACGTCCCCAGACACGGCGGGCTGTCCGACTTCGGCAAGTCCGTCGTCAGCGAGATGAACCGGCTGGGCATGATGGTCGACCTGTCCCACGTGTCGAGCCAAACGATGCACGACGCACTGGACACGACGGCGGCTCCGGTCATCTTCTCCCACTCGTGCTGCACCGCGATCTGCGACTCGCGGCGCAACGTTCCGGACGATGTCCTCCTCCGACTCCCGGACAACGGCGGTGTCTTGATGGTGGCACTGGTGCCGGGCTTTCTCTCCCAGGCGCGCACCGACTGGACAAGGGAACTGAGCAGCGTGCGGGCCGAACACGACGACCCCGGCCAGGGCGAGTCAACGCCGGAGGTACGCCGCTGGCTGGAGCGCAACCCCCAGCCCCCCGTTACCGTCGCCGACTTCGCCGACCACATCGATCACGCACGTGAGGTCGCCGGAATCGACGGCATCGGGATCGGCGGCGACTACGACGGCTGCGTGGACGCCCCCGAGGGCCTCGAGGACGTCAGCGCATACCCGCGTCTCGTTGCTGAACTGCTGGAACGCGGTTACTCGGACAGCGATCTTCGTAAGATCATCGGCGCCAACGTGCTCCGCGTCCTAGAACTGAACGAGGAGGTCAGCCGCAGCCATGCCTGATGACGTCGAACGCTTCGGCGACACGCGAAGCTCCCGCGCCGTCGAACTCGGACTCCGGACCGGGCGCTGGAAGCATGGCACGCACAACGCGATCACCGATGTGCCAGGGGTCCTGGTCGGGCACACGACGATCAGAGACGAACCCGATATCCACACTGGAGTCACCGCGGTCCTCCCGCCCCGCATCGGGCCGAGGGCGCCGGTGCCGGCGGGGTTCTTCGTCGGCAACGGCCGTGGCAAATTCATAGGCGCGACACAACTGGTGGAGTTGGGCGAGATCGAGTCGCCGATCATCCTCACCGCGACGCTTTCCGCTTTCCGCGCCGCAGACGCCTTGGTGTCATGGATGATGAGCGATTCCGCCAACGACGGGGTGCTGTCGTTCAACCCGATTGTCGGCGAGTGCAATGACGGCGCGCTCTCCGACATCCGGCGTCGCCCGGTGACCGAAGAGCACGTGCTGTCCGCCATCTCTTCCGCCTCGTCCGGCCCGGTGGCGCAAGGCTGTGTCGGTGCGGGGACCGGGACCGTCGCCCTCGGCTACAAGGCGGGAATCGGAACGTCGTCGCGCGTGGTGGAGGCGGACGGCCGAGCGGTGACCATCGGCGTCCTCGTCCAGGCGAACTTCGGGGGGAACCTGCGAATCGCCGGAACCGAGGTGCCCCGAGGACCGCGCGGTGACGTCATCCCTTCCCACGGCTCGTGCGTATTGGTGGTGGCCACCGATGCCCCAATGGACGCCAGGCAGCTGACGAGGCTGGCACGACGAGCGGTCTACGGACTTGCGCGCGTCGGCGGCGCTTACAGTCACGAGAGCGGTGAGTACGCCGTCGCTTTCGGAATTCGGCGCGAAGAACCTCCGCTGCCCGACACCTCGTTGTCAGTGCTCTTCGAAGCCTGCCTGGACAGCACCGAGGAGGCCGTACTGAACTGCCTGCTGGCCGCCGAGACGACCCAGGGACGCAACGGGACGGTCGCGGAGGCACTCTCGCTGGACGATGTAATCGCCCGTCACGGCAGGGCGGAGGGTCCAGCGCCGCTCCGGTAGGCCGTCCGGCCAGTTCGACCGGTGCAGGGCATGTTCCGACGGGTGAGTGATAAGCGCGGCCATGCGGTCCAAGTTCGCAAACGGGCCCAGCCGCTCGTCCCGGAGTACTGCTTGATCACCTGCGTGGACACAGGGAAGGGGTACCAGTGCTGGAAGTCACGACCACCTCGCCGCGTCGCGTGGCCGTGTTCGGCTTGGGGGGCACGATCGCCATGACCTCCGCCACCGGCGGGGGCGTGGTGCCCGCGTTGTCCGCCGACCAACTTGTCGCGGCCGTGCCCGGTCTCGATGAGTCGGGCATCGCCATCAAGGTGGAGGACTTCCGCCGGGTCCCCAGCGCGTCGCTGGTCTTCGACGACCTGACCGATCTGTCCGCCGCGATCCACAGGCAGTTCGCCACCGGCACCGACGGCGTGGTGATCACGCAGGGCACCGACACCATCGAAGAAGCCGCCTACCTGCTCGACCTTGCCCACTCCCGGCCGGAACCGGTCGTGGTCACCGGCGCCATGCGCAACCCTTCCCTGGCCGGAGCCGACGGACCGGCAAACCTTCTGGCCGCCATCCATACCGCCGCAAGCCCGCAGGCCCGCGAACTCGGCGCGCTGGTGGTCTTCGACGACGAGATACACGCCGCCTCCCGCGTCCGCAAAACCCACTCCACCAGCGGCCATACCTTCGTCTCCGCCAACGGCGGACCGCTCGGATATATCGTGGAAGGCCAGGTTCGAATGCTCAACCACCCGACAGACCGCACCACGATCCCCACCCTCACCGCGCCCCGCCCGGTCGAGGTCGCCCTGGTCACCATGGCGTTCAGCGACACCGGAGCGCTCCTGCACGCCGCGAGCGGGCACTGCGACGGGCTCGTCGTGGCCGGATTCGGCGCCGGCCACGTCCCCGACCGAGTCGTGGACACCCTGACCGACTTGGCCGGAGAGATGCCCGTGGTGCTAGCGTCCCGCACCGGCGCCGGCTCGGTACTCGCCCACACCTACGCCTTCGCAGGATCGGAATCCGACCTCCTCGGCCGGGGCCTGATCTCCGCGGGCTTCCTCGACCCGCTCAAGGCCCGTATCCTGCTCCATCGCCTGCTGGCCGCCGGGCACGATCGGGACGGCATCCGCGCCACATTCGCCCACGCGGGCGGCTACCCTCCGCCGAAGTCCGGGCGGAGAAGGCCCGCTCTGCTCCGTCGCGGAAGGATTCATGGATGACCAGTACCGCGCCCGCCCCGCCGCAGCCCGGAGCCGCCCCTCTCGATGTCGTGCGGGACATCGAGCGCCGCGTGTTGTGGTTGTCCACGGCGACCATCCATCACGCGAACCGGGTGCGGCCGAATCCCTCCGGCCTGAAGGTGGGCGGACACCAGGCCTCGTCCGCGTCGATGGTGTCGATCATGACGTCGCTGTGGTTCCGGCATCTGCACCCCGAGGACCGGGTCTCGGTGAAGCCGCACGCCTCACCGGTGTTGCACGCGATCAACTACCTGCTGGGCGAACTGGACGAGTCGTACCTGACGACGTTGCGGGCGTTCGGCGGGTTGCAGAGCTACCCCAGCCGGTCCAAAGACCCCGATCCGGTGGACTACTCGACCGGGTCGGTGGGGATCGGTGCCACCGCCCCGATCTGGGGCGCGCTGGCCCGCCGCTACGTTGAGCACACCAGCGGCGGCGCCGGCACCGGCCGGCAGTACTCGTTGCTCGGTGACGCCGAGTTGGACGAAGGCGCCGTATGGGAGGCGATCCTTGACCCCGGCACCATCGAGCTGGGCGAGATCGTCTGGATCGTCGATCTGAACCGTCAGTCGCTCGACCGGGTGGTGCCCCACATCGCCGCCGATCGTCTCCAAGGGATGTTCGCCGCGGCCGGCTGGCAGGTGCTCACCCTGAAGTACGGCCGGCTGCTGGAGGATTTGTTCAGCCGCCCGGGCGGGGAAGCCCTGCGCACCCGCATAGATCAGATGCCCAACCCCGAATACCAGCGCCTTTTGCGCTGCACCGCCGACCAAGTGCGGGAACGGCTGCCCGGTCAGGGTCCGCTGCGCGAGCCGATCAGCGCACTGGTCGGCGGCCTGGACGACGCGACCCTGACGGCGGCCGTCGGCGACCTCGGCGGCCACGACCTGCCCGCGCTCGATCAGGCGTACGCCTCGATCGATGACACCCGGCCAACCGTGATCTTCGCGTACACGGTGAAGGGCTACGGCCTCCCCTCACGCGGCCATCCACAGAACCATTCCTCGCTGCTGACCCCCGAACATATGCAGGAGCTGGCGGGCAGGCTCGGCACGGACCTCGAACACCCATGGGAGCGGTTCGCCACGGGCAGCGCCGCTGAACGCGTTTGTGCGGACAGGTCCCAGTGGCTGCGCCGCCCGGATGTGTCGCCGCAGCCGCCGCCCGAGCTTCCGACCGACCTCGGCCGCACCCCGTCCGGAACCGCGACGACTCAGGCGGCCCTGGGCCGGGCGCTCATGGATCTGAGCCGCCAGGCACCGTCGGCGGCCCGGAGGGTAGTGACGGTCAGCCCGGACGTCAGCTCCAGCACCAACCTGGGCGGCTGGGTGAACAAGGTCGGGGTCTGGTCGGCCCACGAGCGGGTGGACTGGTTCGCCGACGACGCCGAGACGATCCTGCATTGGCGGGAGAAGCCCACCGGCCAGCACATCGAACTCGGCATCGCCGAGACCAACCTGGTCGGCCTGCTCGGCGAGCTCGGGGCGACGTGGAGCCGGTGGGGACAGCCGCTGCTGCCGATCGGCGTGATGTACGACCCGTTCGTCGAACGCGCCCTGGAACCGTGGTCGTTCGGCATCTACGCCGGCGGCCAGTCGATCCTGGTCGGCACTCCCTCTGGAGTGACTCTCGCGCCCGAAGGTGGCGCACACCAATCGGTCACCACCCCCTCCATCGGCATCGAACAGCCCGGCTGCATCAGCTACGAACCCGCCTTCGCGCTCGACCTCGAATGGACGCTGCTGGCCAGCCTCGCCCGCCTCGGCAGGCCCGGCGGGAGCTCGGCCTATCTGAGGTTGTCCACCCGCCCGGTCGACCAGACCCTGGCCGCCGTACCGGCCGACCCCGCGGCCAGGGAACGCCGCCGGCGGCAGGTCGTCGCCGGAGCGTATCCGCTGCGGCGCGCCGAGCATCCCAAGGTCACCATCGCCGTGATGGGCGCGCTGGTACCCGAGGCGCTCGCCGCGGCCGAACGGCTGGCGCAGACGGACATCGAGGCCGACGTCGTGTGCGTGACAAGTCCCGGCCTGCTCTTCACAGCACTGCAGGCGCGGCAAGGTCGGCAGGAGGGTCCGAGCTGGATCCTCGACCACGTCTTCCCCGCTTCGCGAGCCAGGCCGCTCGTCACCGTCATGGACGGCCACCCGCACAGCTTGGCGTTCCTGGCCGCCATCAACCAGACGCCCACCGCCTCACTCGGCGTCACCCGGTTCGGCCAATGCGGAACCATCGACGACGTCTACCGCCACCACGGAATCGACACCGACAGCATCGTCCGCGCCGCCCTCGACCTGCTGGAATAGCCTTGCCAGGAGGGCGTCCCGGTCATAAGCCTCCAGTGCCGTGGCGCGCAGCACGACCAGGCGGCTGCCGGTCCCAGCGGGCGAGGTGGGCAAGGCACCCTCGAGCCAGGCGATCAGGCGCCCGGCGACACCCTCCGCCTGATCGCCTAGGAAGCGCCCCGGCGCAACCGGCCAGCTCGGCGGGCCGGCCGGTTGCGTGAAGGCGACCGCGATCATCCGCCCGGGCCAAGACAGCGACGGGTTGGCGGCGCAAGAGCTCGCCAGTGGCGCTGTACGGCAGCGCGACGATGAAGACATCGTCCGCGTTCGCTAGCCACGCAGCCGACCGCGCGTGTAGGGCCTCGCCTTGTCCGTCGTGGGCTCCTGCCCGGGTTCGGCGACGACGGCCGTCGCCGGCCGCTCACCCCACTCGACGTCGGGCAGGTCGAACATGGCGCAGTCCCGCACGCCCCAACCGCGCGCGCCCGGGGCTCGGTCGACGCGATCGCCGGCGATGATCCTCAGGGCCGAGCACGGCGGTCGTTGACGATGTCTCGGTCAATCCGTACGCGTTCCTGAAATCCATCTCGGGAAAGGCCTGGAGTGCGCGTTCCAGAACGGGATTGGGCATGCGCGCCCCTCGCGCTCTCCGCACGCCCCGGGAGCAGGGTGCGCTGGTGGGCGTGTTCGGCCGCTGGCTGAACTCACTGTCGGGCCCGATGTAGATCGTGGTGGACGCCCAGGACGTCGACCTGGCGCTGCTGATCTCCGGGTTGCGCGAGCACGCGCCCCTACTGGCCCCCGGAGTCTGTACAGGTCGCGCTCGCGGCTCATGCAGGTGCTCCAGTGGATGCCGGCCGAGCATCGAACCTGGTGGACTCGGCTCAGACCCTCAGTTCCCGGCTAGGCACGGATGGTTCTCTGTGCGGTGGTGTCGGCGAACCCGGGGCGTGCGTGACGTCGGCCCGCCATCGGCGGTTCGGCGCGGTCGCGGTGAGGTCTCGGCGCAGCATGTCGGCCGCACGTTCATGCCCATCCGCGCGCACGGTGGTACGGATCTTGCGGTCGCGGCGGACGCCGGCCAGACCGAGTTCGCGCATCAGGTGCTCACCCGTGCTGCGCGCCACCTGGTGGCCCTCGCGCTATAACTGCCGCCAGACCTTCCGGGCGCCATAGCCCCGGTAGTTGTTGGTGCAGATGCGGCTGATCTCGGTCCTGAGTCACTCGTCACGGACTGCCCGGGCGAGGCCGGATGCGACTTGGCGGCGTAGTAGATGGACGATGCGATCTTGGTGCCCTGCGCACACAGCACCCGGTAGATCGGCTCGAACCCGAATGCCTTCAATGCGTCGATGAACGCGATCCGAGGTGACTTCCGGCTTCGCTGCGACGGCCTTCATCGCCGACCACTCACTGGGGTAGTCCGGGCGGACCTCGGCCATCAAGCGGACCGCGCGCTTACGCGGCTCAAGGGGCTATGGGACGGACGTGCCATGACTCCATCCGCTCAGGGAAAACGAGCCCCATCCCACCCAGTGAGACTAGAGGGGCAGGCGTTCCTGGTGGGGTCTGACTCGATCCAACCTTGACCTCGGTGACGAGTGTCTTTGCCCCGATTTGTTGGCGTCCGTCAGGGCGTCTGCGGGGTGCGCCCCGGGCCGGGGCCCGTGACTTGACAGGAGCCCGGCCCAAGGTCCCGTCACTGGTCTGTCCGCTCACCAGCCCGGCGCGTGCCACCCGAGGTTCTCACGCGAAGCTGGCGGGTCCAGAATGGCACGAGGCGACAGAAGCCGAAAAAGCGGCGGATCGTGGGCGGGGTCGACACTCACGCCGACACCCACCAGGCCGCGGTGGAGTTGATGAACGGCGGCCGAATCGCCGACGCCCAGTTCCCCGCCACCGCCGACGGATACGCGCAACTGCTGGCGTGGATACGCTCGTTCGGACGGCTGCACGCCGTCGGGGTCGAAGGCACCGGGTCCTACGGCGCGGGCCTGGCCCGGTACCTGAGTGGCCAGGGCGTGCACGTGGTGGAAGCGAACCGGCCCGACCGCCGCCAACGCCGCAACCTGGGCAAGTCCGACCCGCTGGACGCCTACGCCGCCGCCGACGCCGTGCTGGCCGGCCGCGCCCGGGCACTGCCCAAGGGCGGCGACGGGATCGCCGAGTCGATCCGCGCCGTGCATCTGACGCGCTCGGGCGCGATCAAGGCCCGCACCGCCTGCATCAACGAGCTGCGCAGCCTGCTGGTCACCGCGCCCGCCGAACTACGCGAGCGGATGGCCGGCCCGTCAGCCCAGGCGCTGACCAGCACCTGCGCCCGGCCGCAGATCTCGCCGATCCCGTCCAGGGCACCAAACTCGCCCTGCGCAGCCTGGCCCGCCGCCACCAGACCCTGAGCGCCAAGATCGAAGATCTCGATGCCCACCTGGCGGCCCTGGTCGCCCAGGCCCGTCCAGAGCTGCTGGCAGTGCACGGAGTCGGGCCCGAGACCGCCGCCCAGCTGCTGATCACCTGCGGCGACAACCCCGACCGGCTCACCTCTCCGGCGGCCTTCGCCGCCCTGTGCGGAGTCGCCCCCATTTCCGCATCCAGCGGCAAGACCACCCGGCACCGACTCTCGCGCGGCGGAGACCGCCAAGCCAACCGCGCCCTCTACCTCATCGTGCTCGCCCGCATGGCCTGGTGCCCCCGCACCCGCACCTACGTCGCCCGCCGCACCGCCGAAGGCAATTCCAAGAAAGAGATCATCCGCTGCCTCAAACGCTACATCGCCCGCGGGCTCTTCAAGCCCCTCACCAGGACAAACGCCGCGAGCCATAATCTTCCCGCCGCCGCTTGACAAACATAGGAGCATCAGGGCGCTTCACACTCCTCGTCCCGGGCGCCTGCTGGCCGCTGGGAGGCTCGGCTGGCCCAGCGAAGGGTCTGTGGATGTTCACTCGGGCGGAGAGCGAGGACTTCTTGACCGGTGTCATGTGCTTGACGCGCATTTCCGGCTAACGTGATCTATCCACCGGGACGAAAGTTGCTTTCTGGGCCCGAGTCTGCGGGCATTGGCTCCCCCCGTGGCTCCCCACCGCCGTGGGGGAAGCCACGGAGCGACTCCAGCTCAGCCCTCTGACCTGCATAAACTCTGTCGGGACGGCGGGATTTGAACCCACGACCCCTTGACCCCCAGGCACAGAAGATCAGTCGATCAAGGTCGATGGAAGTCGATCGGGGAGCCTCTCACCTGCAGAAACGCCCTGGGAGAGCGGCGGTGGGTCCGGGGGAGTCCACCTACGGTGGCTCCCAAATTGGCTCCCCCTGCTCCTGCTCCTGCTCAACCACGAACAAGATCATATTTGGCGGCGGAGGCCGCTGCAGCGTCAGTCGCCCTTGGTTCGTGTCGATGGAGTGGATCGCCGAACAAGGCCGCCTCGCACCTGGATGAACACGGATGCCGGTGGGCGGATCCCAGCAACTCGACACCCTGCGGATTAAAAGTCCGAAATTGCCATGTCAGCGCGGTGCTCTGGATGACATTCCATGCTGGCCTGTCCGCATCGAGCCCGATTTCCATGCCGACCAATACCGCGGCGTGTTGATTCGTTTCGGAACCGCCGAGCCGACAACGAGCCGCCATGGGCCGTTGGTGATCTAGTGGTTTGCTCGGCGGCCTCGCCTACCGGGCTGGCGGGCTGGTCAGCTATCGGATTCGGAACGGTTGTCGAGCGCGGTCTTGCCGCCGAGGACGGCGACGCCCGCTGCGAGGAGGGCGATGGCCCCCAAGGCCGCCATTTTGAAGTTCTCCGACAGGACCTTCTTGTTCTCGGAGTCCTTCTCAGACTCCATGCGAGACAGCTCCATGAGCTTGTCGATGATGTACTTCCTGTCCTCGAAGGGCAGGTCGGGGGTGAGCTGCCCCTTGAGGATCTCCCGGATTTCCCGGCACGCCTCGTGGAAGGCGTCCTGGCTGTGCTTGTTGGCGATGAGCGCGGAGGAGTGCGTCCGCTCCAGTGTGCTCAGAGTTTCGGTGGCGAACTCCTTGAACACCGGGAACTGCTCGATGATCTTGATAGCCACCTCGGTGTCGAGGTCGGGCATCATCGCCGCGAACCTGAGCATCTTGTCCTTGGACAGGTTCCGCCACGAATCGATGCCCAGCGTCCGCTTGATCTCGGCCTCGCTCTTACTGCCCACGCCCAGCTCCTCGGCTTCTCTGGCTTTCTCTCCCAACTCTAGGAGTATGGGGCGTTCTGCGGAGGATCTGTGGGACGGAAGAACCAGACGCGAACCTGAGCCCCTCGCTTGTCGGAGAGAACGGAGGGAGGCCGTGCAGTGCGGACGCGTTGTGCAGTGGGCACCGTCAATCGGCTGGCGCGCGGAGGCTGCCGTCCGAGCCACATGAGCGTCGCCCGAGTTGAGCGGCGGAAAGGACAGCTGAACCGCCATTGCCTGTGGTTCGCTGACCGGCAGCTGATCGAATACCGCAGCGGCCTTGGCCCGGTCGCCAGGGCTCAGCAGGCTGATGAACCGGCCGGTTGTCGTGCCGATGCCGCGAGAAGGTCCCACGACCGTGAGCTGGAAGTGCCCGCGAGCCAGCGCCTCTGAGGATGCCGCCTGAAGGTGGAAACGGAGCTCGAGATGCGGCGGCACCAGGATTTGGGTTTTGGTGCCGATCTCCAGCTCACCGATCAGGTCCTCATCCAGTACGATCTCCTGGCAGCCGTCCAGGGCCGCCGCCTGCGCCAAGGCAAGCAGCCGCAACTGCCTGGCGGTCACCGGCTCGCGTGCTTCAGGCTCGCCACCCAGGTAACCGGCGGGGAACCCCAAACCGACATCGGGATCCACCAGGTCCCGCAGCGGCACGAGCGAACCGATCCCGTATCGCTCGAAGAAACGGTTGTGATAGCTCCGCCAGCCAGGCGAGCCTGCCGGGAACTCGGTCAGGCGTGCCAACACCGACGTGGCCGCTTCGGCCTCCCGAGCAACTTGAAACGGCAAGCTCAGCGAGCAATCGACCCGCATGTCCACCACAGGGGCTGAGTCCGTCTTCGTTGCCAGGCGCGCCATGCACTCCGCGAGGGCGGGGCGGGCCGTCCGGCGATCCACAGAGGTCGTGAGCCGGGCGTATGCGGCAAGACCCGCATGGATCTCGCGCAGCTGATCCAAGAGGTCCGCGACCTGCCGCAGTTCGCCTACCCCGGCCTCCTCCGCCTGCTCCACGAGATGCCCCAAGGGATCCAGCGTGGTGGAGTGAGCGTGCAGGCTGCTGATGAGAGCGCCCTGATCCAGCAGGCTGGTGATCAGCTTCTCGATCTCAGACTGCGGGGTCGCCGGGAACGCGGCGGCGACCGCGGCCGCCACTCCCTCGAACGGGACCGGAGTACGGGCCGTCTCCATCGCGATCCGCACGGGCGTGGTCCACCGCAGTGATACTTCCGACGGGGAGCGTTGACCTGCTTGCCGCCCGGGCGGGTAAGGGACGACCAGGCGACCGCCCCGCACGAATGCCATGGGATTAGCCATCTGCGGTAGCCGCCGCAACAGTTCCGGGATGCCTTCCAACTGGGCGATGACCTCGCTGATCCAGCTTGCGCCGGCCCGTGCGACGACCGGATGGTCCTCACCCCACTCGACCGCCGGTCGGGCACTGAAGCCGGCCGGTGCGATTCCGGCGAAAAGCCCGAAAGGCGTCGCTCTGCCCGTCATCCGGAGCACGTATCGCACGACCGACAGCACCGTGCGCCGTGCCCTTCGGGCATCCGTGGTCGAGGTCGAGCACACCACCGCAACCTGCCGAGCCAGTGCCGGGCTGGCCTGTTCTATGGCTTCGGCGATCTCGTCCAGCCTCCAGATCGCCAGGAGCCACGCACGCCAACCGGCGACGTGTTCCGGCGAGTTGCCGGTGAGATCCGGCCATTCCGGCAATTCCAATGCCGAGTGAGGAGCGGCACGGACCATCGCCGTCTCAGCGCACCGATACAGGCGCTTTCCACCGCTTGATGCCATCATCTCGCCTTCGGGGTAGCGTTCTGCCGGGCCCCGGCCCATGCCCCGAGGAACCTTTTCGAGCATGGGCGGGAGCCCGAACCTCAACGTCAGAGCGTGGTCAGACGACGTTGGTCGCGCACGGGCTGGAACACGTACTGCCACACCCGTCGTCGGTGAGGACGATGAGGTCGGCTGATGCGTCGCCGGACTCCAGAACACTGATGTCCAGGTCGAACTCGTCGCTTTCCATGGACTCTCGGATGGTCATCGGCTCTCCATACCTTTCCGGAGCCCACCGGCTCCTCACTATCGGCTTTGCGGCCATGGCAAGGAGATTCGCCGACAGTTCTCGTAGGCGCCAGAAAGTTCACACACATTCACACCCGTGCGCGGTCCGGCGGGGTTGACCGCCGACCGGGGTGGGGGTCAAGGTCGGGGGGAACCAGGTGAAGCGAATGTTAGCTGGGAGCCATTCATGCACGAACCGACCGAAAAGCCCAACACCCCGCCGTCCGGCGACGTCGACTTCGTCGGGATCGACGACGACTCGCCCGCCAACAAATGCCCGGCGGTCCTCGTGATCCCCGGCACCGGTGACGTCCTTCAGGTCGGACGCCGGGTCACCGACCCCGCCACCCTTGCTCGGCTGGGCCGGCACACATCGATCGCTGACGACGAGGTCGCGATCTGGACACCGGCGAACCTCAAACAGAGCCTCCTCGAAGCCCTCACCGGCGACTACGAGCCGGGCAGGGACGGCCCCGGGGAACCGGCCTTCGAGGATCTACTGGCCGGAACCGAACGATCCGTCGTCCACCTCGAAGCCCGCGATACGTACGACCAGACGGACCCGGCCTTCATGAAATGGCTGGAGGACGGCGACACCACCTACCAATGGGACGCCTGGATCGACCTGGTCGGGGGCGCTGTCGCCCGCGGTGTCCGATTCCGTCGACTGCGGATCGTGTCCGAGCCCGTGAGCGACTACATCCGCTGGGAACATGCCATCAGCTACGGCAACCTCAAAGCCGGGGAGGAGCTGCGATGGCTGCCCCGCCACCTGGCCTACGACCTGCCGCATCCCGTCGCAGACTTCTTCATGTACGACCAGCGCCTCATCGCCTACAACTTCACCGCAGGCGACGGCGCCGACACCGGCCGGATGAAGTACGTCGCCGACCCGCGCAAGGTCCTGCCCATCGTCGGCATGTTCGAGATGCTGTGGGAATGCGGCATCCCGCACGACGACTACACCCCCTCCTGACTACCCCAGCCGGTCGAGCGCGGCGCGGACCCGCCCCGTTGCCGCCTCACCGGTCTCCGCCAGCGCCCACAGCCGCTTCCACGTGGCCACGTAAAGCGCGACTTCCGCTGGCTGCGTCACCGACAGGTAGCCCGACACCAGCTCCACGGTCACCAGGTGGCCGTCGGTGATGTCGAACGCCTCCTCCGGGTGAACGCCTTGCCGAAAGGTGCCGGCCGGGATGATCCCCAGGAACACGTTCGGCCGCCGCCGCACCTCCAGGAGGTGCCGTAGCTGATCGCGGTGCACGTCGGCCGGATACGGCCGGTACCACAGCACCGGCTCCTCCAGCAGGAAGTACCAGCGGGCATCCGGCCGACTGAGCAGACTCTGCCGATCCATCCGTTCGGCCACCGCCAGCTCGACCTCACCGTCCGGATCCGACGTCTGCACCGCCTGCTCAACGATCACCCCGGTCAGCGCCGCCCGAGTGTAAGCCGGCGTCTGCAACATGCCGGGAAACACCTTCGGCTGGTACGACCGGGCCAGCACCAGCTCCTCGTACTGCTGCCGGATCGATCTCTGCGCCGCCGGCAGGCCACCACGATTCAGCTGCTCGTACGGGATCCACATCCCCGCGACCGCCGCCTGCTCGGCGAGCAGTTCCTCGGTCCGGCGCTCGGACGCTCCACAGATCGAGCACCACAACCGCACATGCTCCGCCGAGATCGTTCGGCGGCCCATCTCGATCATGGACACCTGGGACGCGGACTTCCACCCCGCCGAGGCTGCGAAGGCCCGGCCCGAGATACGCCTGGCCCGGCGGAGATCTCGGAGCTGGCTTCCCAAGCGCTCGCGCGCCGCTTGAGCTGACGACGATGGTGAGGGCGGCATAGTGGCCCATCATGCCCCGGCCTCACCTGGTGAGCGCGACACCGTTTACCAGGATTCACACCCACAGGCAGCCGACTGCACACAACGACACTCTTCACGACGCCCGGCTCGACACACCGTTCCCAGTCGGCCGCGAGTTGACCATCCCCGATTTCGCCACGTCGAAATCGGGTGGGCCAAGGCTGAGACGCACCCCTCGGCCAGACGACGCCTGGCCGAGGGGTAGGTAGCGGGAGCCCTTCCCGCTAACACGCCTAGGCGATCTGATCCAGCATCCGAGACACGCCTGGCTCAGACCGCCGGCGCTGGATCCCGACAGGGCTGGTTGCGCGGATCCAGGACACGCCGACCTTGCTTGTGAGGGTCTCGGCACTGAGGGAACGACCGTGCGCGACTGGACTGATGACGACACTGCCCAGCGGGTCCCTGAGTCCGGCGATCAGGAAGCTGGCCCCCCTGCGGGTGGAGAGAGCCTTGTCCGAGCGGTCCGGTTCGCGAAGCCCGAGAGGGCTGCGGGAGACCTCGATTTCCCCGCTTGGGGTGGTGAGCGGGCCTCCGTGGAATCGCTGGCTACTCGCCCTGTAGAGGACGTATGAGGTGTGTGCCAGAGCGTTCATGGAATCCTCCGATCGTTTTGCTGACGAGCCACAATGAAACCCTGAGAATTCAGTCTGTTAAATGAGGAGAACGTTCGTTGGGCACAACCGACCAGCAGCGCGATGCGGCCGCTGAGCGCTGAGGGCGCTGTAGAAACCCCTGGTCCGGGGGTTGTAGGCCTGAGTTGTCGCTGTTGGCTACTTGCGCTGATTGGTAAGGAGTACTCACCGGCACGTGCGCCTTGGTGAGGAGAAGAGTGGCCGGTGACCCTGACGGTACCCTTTCGGCTCGGGTTGCGCGCCGCCGACCACGCCGCGGAGAGGTAACTGTGCACAGGCCTATGTCGTTAATGTCCATACAGGCCGCTCAGGCAGCCTGGAGGCTGTCAACGACGGCCGAATTCTGACCCCCTGGCGACGTCTGAAAGTTGACCCCCTGATGTTGTTGGTCGTTACTGCTGGTCGTTGGTGGTGTTGGC